>CAXAZV010000252.1:0-4345 GCA_963973375.1 uncultured Antarcticibacterium sp. | reverse complement strand
TTGCCCCAAATCTACCATGAACTTAACCTACTTATGCTATGGCTTTGCTAATATACAACTAAAGCCCATTGCTCAACTTAGTTTTAGATTAAGTACACGGAAATTAGTTGAAATACACTTTTTGTACTTTTTAGCTTAATTTTCTGTAAGTAGCGGACTAATATGCACGGTCCTTATTACCCTCATAAAAATTGATAAAGGCTCTGTTAACCACCCTGTTACCTCCAAAAGTTGGATAATTTCCGGTAAAATACCAATCTCCAAGATTTTTAGGACAGGCTTTATGTAAATTATCAACCGTTTGATAAAGGATCTTAACTTCGGTCTTTACCTCGGGATCGCTTAAAAGTTCTGCAATTTTGTCTGAGATCTGCTGGTCTGTAAACGGCTCATAGATCTCTTTTACAAAGTTTTGCACTTCACCGTCCTCCAGGTCCACCTGTTCCTTACATTTTTTATATACTGAATCTACTATATCGTACTGGTTGTTGTCCTTCAGCAATTCCAGCGTTGCCCTAAAAGCAATTAAGTCTTCCAAACGCGCCATATCAATCCCGTAACAATCGGGATATCTAATTTGGGGTGCAGAAGACACTACTACCAGTTTTTTAGGATTCAACCTGTCCAGCATTTTTATAATACTCTTTCTTAGAGTAGTACCTCTTACAATACTGTCATCAATAATCACCAATGTGTCCTCGGGTTTAACCACCCCGTATGTAACATCATATACGTGCGCTACAAGGTCATCACGGCTGCTATCCTCAGTAATAAAGGTTCTTAACTTAACATCCTTGATGGCGATCTTTTCTGTTCTAAGACGGTGGCCAAGGATCTCCTTCAATCGTTCATCTGTAAGGCTGTCTTTTTCAGCAAGGATGGACTGGTTCTTTTGTAAGTTGAGTTCATCCTGTGCCGCTTCTACCATTCCGTAAAATGAAGTTTCAGCAGTATTTGGAATATAAGAGAAAACGGTATGTACAGTGTCGTGATCTATTGCTTTCAATACTTCCGGCATTAATAGCCTTCCAAGCATTTTTCTTTCGCTATATATTTCGGCATCACTACCCCTTGAAAAATATATCCTTTCAAAAGAGCAGGCTTTTCTTTCCAGGGGTTTCAGAATTTGTTTAATGGAAACCTCGCCGCTCTTTTTTGTAATAATAGCGTGCCCGGGCTCGAGTTCCTTGACGTCATCAAATTTTAGATTGAAAACAGTTTGAATTACCGGTCTTTCTGAAGCTACGACTACTACTTCGTCATCCTGGTAATAATAAGCAGGCCGTATACCTGCTGGATCACGTAATACAAAGGAATCTCCATGGCCTAACAGCCCGGCCATTGCATAACCACCATCCCAATTTTTAGCCGATTTTCTAAGGATCTTGGCAACATTTAGCCTTTCTCCAATAATGGGAGAGGCCTCAACTTTAGAATAGCCTTCCTTCTTTAATTTTTTATAGTGTTTGTTAACAGCGTCATCAAGAAAATGTCCAATTTTCTCCATAACAGTTACCGTATCTGTATTTTCTTTGGGATGCTGTCCCAATTCTACCAGGTTATTGAACAATTGTACCGAATTGGTCATATTGAAATTTCCGGCTACAATAAGGTTTCTATGCATGCAGTTGTTCTGGCGTAAGAAAGGATGAACACTTTCAATACTATTTTTCCCGAAGGTGCCGTAACGCACATGGCCCAGGAAGACTTCCCCTATATATGGAATATGTTTTTTCTGAAGAGCAACATTATCTGAATATTCAGGATGTTCAGCAATCTCATTATTTATGCGCTCATTGATCTGGTTAAAGATATCCTGAATTGGCTGTGCCCCATTGGATCGTAATCTGCTTATATAACGGTCACCAGGCTGGGTATTCAATTTTATACTCGCAAAACCTGCACCATCCTGCCCGCGATTATGTTGCTTTTCCATAAGGAGGTACATTTTATTAACCCCGTAAAAGGCTGTACCATACTTTTCTTTATAAAATTCCAATGGTTTTAAAAGTCGAACCATTGCAATTCCGCATTCATGTTTTAAAGCATCACTCATATTTTTTTCCTTTTCGGCTTCGAATGTTGTTGTGGTATCTTTGTCACAAAAAAAGCCCTATAATTACAGGACTTTATTGGCAGACAATTCTATATCAAATTGTGTCAAATTCTTGAACTCTTTCATACGCAACTGTATTTCTTCATCACCAAGGGTTTCCATGCGTTCTGTGCCAAATTTTTCTACACAAAAAGAAGCCATCCCTGAGCCGTAAATTACAGCACTTTTCATATTTTCAAAAGATATATCACCGGTTTGTGCAAGGTAACCAGTAAATCCTCCTGCAAAAGTATCTCCGGCTCCTGTAGGATCAAACACCTCTTCCAGCGGAAGGGCGGGAGCAAAGAAAATTTGTTCATTATTAAACAACAAAGCTCCGTGTTCGCCTTTTTTGATAACTACATATTTAGGGCCTAATTCCGCGATTTTTCTGGCAGCTTTTACAAGAGAATGTTCTCCTGTGAGCTGTCTTGCTTCCTCATCATTAATAGTAATAACATCAACCCTTGCAATAACCTTTAATAGGTCATCCCAGGCATTGTCCATCCAGAAATTCATGGTATCCAGAACCACAAGAGTGGGTTTGTTTATTTGTTCCAGTACGCTAAGTTGTACCAGGGGATGCAGGTTTCCCAGCATTACAAATTCAGCATCTTTATATTTTTGAGGCACCACCGGATTAAAATCGGCCAGCACATTAAGCTGGGTTTCCAGGGTGTCACGAGTATTGAGGTCATTATGATATTTCCCACTCCAAAAGAAGGTTTTGCCTCCTTTTACTATTTCAATACCTTCTATATTTATACCGTTTTTGGTAAGGAGATTTAGATGTTCCTCGGGAAAATCTTCGCCAACAACGGATACAATTCCTGTATCTATTTTAAAGCGGGCAGAGGATAATCCTATATAGGTAGCCGCGCCGCCAAGTATTTTGTCTGTCTTTCCAAAAGGGGTTTCAATTGCATCGAAGGCTACTGTGCCTACTATCAATAATTTACTCATAACAAGGTTTCAAAATTGAGGTGCAAATATACATTTTGTTTTTCAAGGGATAAGCGATTTATTAAACTTTAGCAAGGTTGCTATTTGGCAATTAATCTGGCTTAAATCCTGTATCGGGTTGCAAGCGTGGCTGTTTGGAAGCCTCCACGGCGAGGGCGTCACAGCGTTCATTTTGAGGATGATTATTGTGCCCTCTTATCCATTTGAACTTCACTTTGTGGTTGCGGTACTCCACTAGAAAATCTCTCCACAGGTCGGCATTTTTCCGATCTTTAAATCCTTTTTTCTCCCACCCAAACACCCAGCCTTTCTCTACTGCATCTGCCACATATTTGGAATCTGTAAAAACAATTGCAGCTGTAGCCGGATTTTTAAGTTTTTTAAGGGCATCTATTACCGCCAAAAGTTCCATCCTATTATTGGTGGTATGAGCAAAGCCTTTGGAGAATTCCTTTCTGTAGGGTTTTCCAACCCATTCCATTACGATGCCGTAACCTCCAGGCCCGGGATTTCCTCTGGCAGCACCATCTGTATATATATGAACTGTGGCGTTGATCAAACCTGAGATTTTAATAAATTTTCAATAATTACCGGCAGGTGGCGGTATTCAAGCTCATGGATTTTTTTTGCAATATCAAGATGGGTCATCCCGGGGTTTACTTCAAAGGAATCCTGGAAAATAATATTTCCCTCATCATATTTAGGGTTTACATAATGAATGGTTATGCCGGTTTCTTTTTCTTTATGTTCCAAAACAGCTTTGTGCACCGCTTCCCCATACATTCCTTTTCCTCCAAACTTTGGCAACAGCGCTGGGTGAAGGTTGATCACCTTATCTGGGAAACTTTTTAGGATATGTTCTGGGAAAAGCCATAAAAATCCTGCGAGTATGATAAGGTCCGGTTTCATGTCCTTTAGAACATGATTTACTTCCTGGGTGTTATAAAATGCGTCGCGGTCAAAATGAAGCGCTTTTACACCCAGGTCATATGCTCTCTTAAGGACTTTTGCTCCTTTATTGTTGGAAAGAACGGCAATAACTTCGGCTGTCCCTGAATTATTAAAGTATTTTATAATGTTTTCAGCATTGGTTCCGGAACCCGATGCGAAGATGACTAATTTCTTAGGGGATATGGGTTTGGGTGAATTCAAAATGGGAGTATTAACAATAATTAAGGGTAAAAATAAAGGGTTTAAATGAAATTTGCGTAAATTACCTCCACATTTTTAAACTAAAAACCGGTTTTAAAATAAAGTTTTTTATTTTTGCCACCTAATCAAAATTAA
>CAXAZV010000251.1:0-4374 GCA_963973375.1 uncultured Antarcticibacterium sp. | reverse complement strand
CTTCCATTATAAGAAAGAACCGAAATAATATTCAAAATACCTGGAAGTATTATTACTTCCCGTGGCTATAACAGCATCAAAATTAAGCATTCTGCCCTCCGTAAATGAGATCAAATCATCATACTGTGAATCAATACTTTTTAAATACTCAGCAATCACAGGCAATAATCGCTGGTCATTGGAAGATTGTTTTACCAGAACCCTGTGGCCGGATATCAATACAGAGATAAAATCGTGGAAACCCACCATTGGGATATTTCCCGCCATTACTATTCCCACAGTTTTATTGCTTTTTCCATTAAAATTGTAGGGCGAAGTCCATTTTTCCAAATTCTGTGCTGTAAGGGCTTTGCTCCATTCTTCGACTGCAAAAAGTACATTTTCCATTGTATACCAGCCATTATAATGGATTGCACGGGAAATTTCTTCTTCAAAACGTAAAAAAAACTCCTCATTATTAGGTAGAGATGTATCTTTAATAATCCCGGAATTCCTGAATTGACCTAAAAATTTACCAACCATAACTAAATGGTTTTTTCGCTGCTGGATTGTCATGAAGCTTATTTGGTTATGAAGTGAATTGGCTTTAAATTTGCACTGCGAAATTAAAAGTTATCAATTTAAAATCGCCTATAAATCATTAAAAATTACCTGCCTGTGATCTTCCAATAGGATCCTGGCTCAATTTACCTAATATAACAGCTATGGCTATTAAAATAACAGATGAATGTATTAACTGCGGTGCTTGCGAACCGGAGTGTCCTAATACAGCAATTTATGAAGGTGCAGATGACTGGCGTTTTGCTGATGGAACAGACCTTGAAGGCAATGTGATCCTTCCCAACGGGCACAGGGCAAATGCAAATGACCCCCAGGAACCTATAAGCGATGAAATCTATTACATTGTTGCCGATAAATGTACCGAATGTAAAGGCTTTCACGATGAACCGCAATGCGCTGCGGTTTGTCCTGTAGATTGTTGTGTGCCAGATGAGGACAATGTTGAAACCGAGGAGGAACTGCTTGCAAAGCAACGATTCCTGCACAGCGATGGCTCTGCATTAAGATAAAAAAATCCCGCTGCTGCGGGATTTTTTATATCCTACCTTTTTTATAATGGTATTGCTTTCTTTTTTAAATATAATACGGCCATAGGAGGTAAGGTAATCTCTACGGAATTGTTTTTATTGTGCAATGGCAGCTTTTGTGAGTGAAATACCTCTACATTCTTAACACCGCTTCCTCCATATTTTTCGTCATCACTATTAAAAATCTCTTTCCAGTTTCCTGCTTCGGGCACACCAATTCTGTAATTTTCACGGGTTACAGGAGTTAGGTTGGCAACTACCAGAATAGTATCCAGATGGTCATTTCCTTTTCTTAAAAAACTTATTACACTATTTCCTGTGTCATTAAAATCTACCCATTCAAAGCCGTCGTGTTCAAAACTTTTTTCATACAATGCTGGTTCGGTTTTGTAAAGCTCATTTAAACGGGAAAGAAGCAGCTGTATACCTTTATGAGATTTTTGTTCAAGTAGGTGCCAGTCCAAACTGGAATCGTGATCCCATTCTTTTATTTGTGCAAATTCTCCTCCCATAAATAATAATTTTGTTCCTGAATGTGCATACATATAAGAATATAGGGCTCTTAAATTGGCGAATTTATTCCATTTATCACCCGGCATTTTATTGAAAAGGGATTGTTTACCATATACTACCTCATCATGAGAAAGCGGGAGCATAAAATTTTCAGAAAAAGCATAAGTGGTGCTAAAGGTGATCTTGTTTTGATGATGCTTCCGGTGAATGGGATCTTTCTGGAAATATTCGAGGGTATCGTGCATCCAGCCCATCATCCATTTCATTCCAAAACCCAGTCCACCCATATAGGTGGGTTTGGAAACATTTGGCCAAGTAGTAGATTCTTCAGCTATAGTAATAACATCGGGAAATTCTTCATAAACCACTTCGTTGAATTCCTTCAGAAAACTAATGGCTTCCAGATTTTCATTACCCCCGTGCTTGTTAGGTTTCCATTCCCCATGTTTTCTGGAATAATCCAGGTAGAGCATGGATGCTACAGCATCTACACGTAAACCATCTGCATGGAATTTTTCCAGCCAGAATAGGGCATTGCTTATAAGGATGGACCTTACTTCATTTCTCTCGTAATTGAATATATAGCTTTGCCAATCCGGATGAAATCCTTTTTGAGGATCTTGGTGCTCATATAAAAAAGTACCGTCAAAATAGTGCAATCCGTGTATGTCATACGGGAAGTGGGAGGGTACCCAGTCAAGGATTATTCCAATACCGGCCTGGTGCAATTGATCAATTAAAAACATGAAATCCTGCGGGTTACCAAATCTACTCGAGGGTGCAAAATACCCCGTGATTTGGTAACCCCATGAGCCAAAGAAAGGATGCTCCATTACCGGCATAAATTCTACATGGGTGAATCCCATTTCCTTCAAATAGGAGGGAAGTTCTGCAGCCATTTCCCTATAGGAGAAAGATCGAAGCCCATCTTCTGGCACCCTTTTCCAAGAACCAATATGCATTTCATATACCGATACTGGTGAAGCTTTTCCCGCTTTCTCTTTACGGCGCTCCATCCAATCTTTATCATTCCATTTGGTATCAAGATCCCATACTACAGAGGCTGTGTTTGGCGGAGTTTCCCACATAAATGCGAAAGGATCTCCTTTTTCGGCCTCATAGCCATTAGTGGAACTAAGAAAATACTTATATAAGCTTCCATTTTTTGTTTCTGGAATAAAAACTTCCCATATACCTGATTCATTAGGCCGGGATTTCATAGGGTGGGCCATTTTTTTCCATTCATTGAAATCTCCTATTACCGAGACCTGTTTTGCATTTGGAGCCCATAAGGCAAAATAAACTCCCTTCACCCCATTTTTAGTCATAAGGTGAGAACCAAATTTTTTATATAAATGGAAATGTTTCCCTTCTTTAAAGAGTTGGATATCATAGTCTGAGATCAGTGAAATGTCCTTAAATTCCTTTTCGGCTGCTTTTTCATCATACTTGGCTTTTATATTTCTGGCTGCAGTTTTAATTGTATCAAATTTATCCCGTAGCTCCTCTTCAGGAATGATCTTATCCTTAAGTTCCTTTACCAATTCAATTTCAGGAGAGAATTTTTTTTGAAATTTGGAAACAGATTTATCAACATCTTCATTATCTGGCAGGATCTCCATGGCCATCCGGGAAATTTCTGAACGAGTTTCTTCATTGGGTACCAACTTTTCAGCCAGGTGCCGTGCTGCTTCCATTGCCTGATTTTTAAGGTCTTCAGAAAAGGAGGAGCCAGAATTTTCATCTGTTTTTTCTTCCTGTTTTGCTTTATCTTTTGATCTTACAGATTCAGGCCTTTGTGAAGCTGACATTCTTGAGGACTTTGGCTCACCGGTAACTGCAGAAGTAGAGGTGTTTTTATCTTCCTTTTTTTCTTTTTTAGAGGGCGGTTTTATTTTCTTTGCTGAAGTTGCTTTTTCTGTCTGGGTTCTTGAAGACATCCCTGTTTCACCTTTTGAAGGTTCCTTTTTTACGAGGTCCCTTTTAGGTTCTCCAGCCTTATTTTTATTTTCTGAAACTTCACCTTTTGCGGCATTTTTTGGAATAGCCGATGTTGCAGACTTTTCTTCAAAGGTCTTGGGTACTTTTTTATCTCCGGTGGCAACAGGCATCTTAAGATCCTCCTCCCGAATGGTTCTCTTAGCAGGTTCCGCCTTATTTTTCTTATGTATGTTGCTGTTCGATTCTTTTTTCTTATCCATTTCGATACCTCCCAATTATAGATTTTATTCCCCACATTAGAATTAAGAGAAAGTAGGGGCGGTTGTTAAGTTCCTAATTCTAAAACAGTTGCCAATAGCCCGGAATGTGGGGATGTAAAACGGAAGATTTCAAACCACGAGCTAAATGATGCTTTTTTTCTTTGTACCAGCACCTGTACTTAAGATTTTACATGATTAACACTTACTCTTTGATGCTTTCTAAATACATAAATGAATTTTTGTTCATTATTAAAGGTTCCTCATTTTCTTTAAAATTGTGGTGTTTGACCTTTTAACCTGCTTAAATTTAGACAAGTACCTTGTACTTCCCCGTTAAAAAAATACTAAACCTTAAAACATCCCCTTTATCCTCCTTAGATTTGAGAGAGGAGAAAAACAGCATTCATGAGAAAAAAAGTGGGGGCAAATTACCTGGGAAATAACAAGACAAAATTTGTCATTTGGGCGCCCTTTAAAAACAAGGTGGGGGTTGTGTTCAGGGATGGAAGAAATGAGGAATTATTGAAAGTTGATTATGGCTACTGGGAGCAGGAATTAAAGGATGTTCCTCC
>CAXAZV010000250.1:0-4376 GCA_963973375.1 uncultured Antarcticibacterium sp. | reverse complement strand
GGTGGTAAAAACCGAATTCAATATTGAAGGCAACTCCGTACCCAAATTTATAGACCTGGTTCTTAAAGTAAAACCGGAGCAGGTAACCCTGGTGCCAGATGCGGAAGATGCCATAACTTCAAATGCAGGTTGGGATACTATTAAACACAAGGACTTTTTAAAAGAAGTGATCACAGAATTTAATCGAAACGGGATACGCACTTCCATATTTTTAGATCCAGACCTTCGCTTGGTTGAGTCGGCCTTTGAAACCGGAACCAATCGTATTGAATTATATACGGAAGCCTATGCCCATCAGTACGCTCTTGGAAACAAAGATGCGGTTAAAGCTTATGCCGAATGTGCCCGGGAAGCAAGCGCTCTTGGGTTGGGTGTAAATGCAGGGCACGATCTTTCCCTTGATAACATTCGGTATTTTAAAGAGCAGGTGCCGGGATTACTGGAGGTATCAATAGGCCATGCATTAATAACTGAAGCATTGTATATGGGACTGGAAGTCACCATTCAAAAATATTTAAAACTCTTGAAGTAATGGTAGAATTACATTCAGTAATACAGGGAGAAGGACGCCCTTTTGTAATCCTGCACGGCTTTCTTGGAATGAGCGACAACTGGAAGACCCTGGGGAATAAATTTGCCGAAGCCGGGTTTGAAGTGCATCTTCTGGACCAGCGTAATCATGGACGCAGCCCGCATACAGAGGAAATGAACTATGAAGCCATGGCCGGCGATGTGGTGAATTATTGCAAAACTCACGATCTGGAAGATATAATACTGCTTGGACATTCTATGGGTGGGAAAGTGGCGATGCATGTAGCTGGAACAACCCCTGCGCTTATTCATAAGCTTATTGTAGTAGATATAAGTCCAAAATACTATCCGCCACATCACGATGAGATCCTGGATGGCCTTACGGCTTTGGATAATGAAACCTTTACATCCCGTGGCGATGCCGAAGATTTTCTTGCCAAATTCATTAAAAATGCCGGAGTACGCTTGTTTCTTTTAAAGAATTTGTACCGCAAAAAGGACAAACTTGCCTTGCGTTTAAACCTAAAAGTCCTTAAGGACAATATAGAAAGAGTAGGGGAGCCGCTCACAACAGGCTTTAAATATGATGGGCCTGTACTATTTATAAAAGGGGGGTCTTCCAATTATATTACTGAAGAGGATGAGCCGCTTATAAAATTGCACTTCCCTAAGGCTCAAATCCTTTCCATCTCCGGCGCAGGACATTGGGTTCATGCCGAGAAAATGAATGAGTTTTACGACGGCGTTATGCAATTCATATAATTACGTTAAAATTTACTATGTATGCATAATATTTCACGGGAAACCTTGTCAAATATGGATATTATGGTAAATTTGAGCATTCCATTTTTTATTTAAGCTTAAAAAAACCAAATCTATTATGAGAAAATTTTTATTACTAACGTTAATTACGTTAGCATCTGCTGTGACCTATGCCGGGGGATATCGTGTGAGTTTACAAGGCCAGCGAGCATTGGCTATGGGACATACGGGAGTCGCGGTGGTGAACAGTGCCGAGCTGGGCTTTTTTAATCCTTCCGGGCTGGTGTATCTTGAAAACCGCCTGAATGTTAGCGCCGGTGTAAGTGCTGTATTTTCTGATGTTGTATATCAAAATGAGCAATTTGGGGATGTCTCAAGGGCAGACAGCCCAGTGGGTACCCCTTTTTACCTGTATGCATCCTATAAAATGAATGACTGGCTAAGCCTTGGCTTAAGTGTATATACTCCTTACGGGAGCAGTGTAGTATGGGAAGATGACTGGGCAGGTTCGCACCTGGTGAATAATATAGACCTTCAGGCGATATATATTCAACCTGTAGCTTCCGTAAAACTTTCAGAATATTTCAGCATAGGGGGTGGTCCCATTTATGTTACAGGCGGGGTGAACTTTAACAGGAATCTAAACCGTACCCTTACAGATATTGACGGGAACCGCAGTAATGTAACTGTAGATGCTACCGGGGTAACTGCCTGGGGTTGGTCCGGAAGTATGATGTTCTCTCCTTCTGAAAAATTCAGGATTGGGTTCAACTACCGTTCAGAGATCATCCTGGAGGCAGAAGATGGGGATGCCACATTTTCAAATGTGCCAAATTCCCCTTTAACTCCATTTCAGAATACCACCTTTAACGCAGCTTTACCCTTGCCGGCAGAAGTAAGCGTTGGATTATCTTATCAATTCCATGATAAATGGCTTTTTGCCTTTGATATCAATCAAACCTTATGGAGTGTAT
This sequence comes from uncultured Antarcticibacterium sp., assembly GCA_963973375.1. Lineage (GTDB taxonomy): Bacteria > Bacteroidota > Bacteroidia > Flavobacteriales > Flavobacteriaceae > Gillisia. The sequence goes on along the minus strand of CAXAZV010000250.1, from coordinate 2,109 downwards.
ATGAATCCCTTGATATTGATTTTGCAGATACTGCAATCCCCGATTCAAAAAATGTTAGAAATTACAAAGATGCATCCATTTATAGATTTGGAATTCAATATGATGCCAGCTCTCTCTTTACCTTAAGGGCAGGATATTACTATGATGAATCCCCTGTACAGGAAGGCTACTTTGCCCCCGAGACCCCGCGGAATGATTCCCAGGGATTCACAGGAGGTCTTTCCCTTAACCTTGGCGATAAATTTGCGGTAGATGCTTCTTTACTATACATACGTTTTGCTGAAACAAATGCATCCTATGATTATTATATAGAGAACGACGTAGCGGTGCCATTTGGCGGAACATACAAATCAAGTGCTTTTGTTCCGGGCTTGGGAGTAACTTATAAATTATAAAAACATACAAATTACAATGAGAAAATATTTCAAATATTTACCGGTAATTGCTTTGGCATTTGTGGCCTGTGAGCCGGAACTGCAAAATCCAATTGATGAACCCGGATATTATACGGCCGGTGAAGCCGATTTTTCAACCTATGTTGCACTTGGTAATTCTTTAACTGCAGGCTATGCGGACGGTGCACTTTATATAACAGGACAGGAAAATTCATATCCCAACATCCTTGCCGGGCAATTTGCAAAAGTACAGGAGACCAACGCATTCACCCAGCCTTTAATGGCCGATAATGCCGGCGGATTGCTGGCCGGTGGTACCCAGATACTTTCAAACCGCAGGGTGCTGGCTGTAGGGCCAGATGGGAATCCATCACCTCGGGTATACACCGGGCAGGCGACTACAGATATCACAAACATTTTAACCGGTCCCTTTAATAATATGGGAACCCCGGGCGCTAAAAGTTACCACCTTGTTACACCTAATTACGGAAATATCGCAGGGGTAGCAACGGGTACCGCTAATCCTTATTTTGTAAGGTTTGCATCAACTCCTTCAACAACCATCCTTGCAGATGCATTGGCACAAAACCCAAGCTTTTTCTCGCTGTGGATAGGGAATAATGATGTTTTGGGCTATGCAACCAACGGGGGAGCCGGAAAGGATCAAACCGGAAATCCGGATCCTTCCACGTATGGAACCAATGATATTACAGATCCTACTGTATTTGCAGGGGTATATTCACAAATGGTAAATGCCCTTACAGGTACCGGTGCCAAAGGGGTGTTGATCAATATTCCTGATGTAACCTCGGTACCATATTTTACTACTATCCCCAATAATGCACTGGTTCTGGATGCAGCTACCGCCGCAAGTCTTACCGGATTTTTCCAGGCGGTCGCAGGAATATTTACCCAAAAATTAATTGGCGATGGAGTAGCACCCGCACAGGCTCAGGCCCTGGGGGCACAATATGCTCTTAGCTTTAATGAAGGCCCAAACAGGTTCCTCATTGATGTTCCGGTTACACAGGCTAATCCGCTTGGATTCCGGCAGATGACTCAGGAAGAATTGCTTGTTCTTACCATAGACCAGGCAGCCCTGGCACAGGGTTATGGATCTGTAGTCCTGACGCCCGAAGTTATGCAGGTATTGGGATTATTGCAACAGGGCGGCCAGCCCACACAGGCACAGGCCCAACTGGTGCTTAATGCGGTAAGCGGTATAAATGATAAAGATGTCCTGGATAGTGAAGAACTTGAAAATATTGCTACAGCTACCGCTGCCTATAATGAAACCATTATAGCCCTTGCTAGTGCAAAAGGCCTGGTGTATATTGATGCGATGGCATTGCTTAACCAACTGGCAAATGAAGGAATCCCCTTTGATGCAGGAACCCTTACTTCGACTTTCGTTACCGGCGGGGCATTTTCACTTGATGGGGTACATCCTACTCCGCGGGGATCTGCCGCAGTAGCCAATGCTATTATTGAGGGAATTAATACAACTTACGGGGCTACGGTTCCACAGGTTAATATTGGAAATTACGGTACAATTACCCTGAGCAATGATATTCAGTAATAATTCCTTTTAAAAATGTTAAACGCCGGACCTGTCCGGCGTTTTTTTTGCAATTTTGTTTTTAACCTAACCAAAAAACATATTATGAGATTTATTATTAGATTACTACTAACCGCCGTTGTGGTGGTTTTGCTT
>CAXAZV010000249.1:0-4399 GCA_963973375.1 uncultured Antarcticibacterium sp. | reverse complement strand
TTAGTGCCAGAATATTTATAAATATAGAAGAAATGAGTTTAAAGCCGGCATCCAAATAATTTTGCTTTTTTTAAGCCGCCGAAATAATTACCACTGGCACATACTTTTGGGAAGGTAAAGATATAATCCCAATAAAATTTTATGTTCTTCACATTATAGCCCGGGTTTTTGAGAATTTCGTAAATTGCCACTCCAAAATTCAGAGATAAAATACCATGGAAGTACAAGCTCCTTATAAGCCCATAAATAAAGTAAGAATAGTTACCGCAGCCTCTCTTTTTGACGGGCATGATGCAGCCATCAATATTATGCGCCGTATCATCCAGTCAACAGGGGTAGAGGTGATACATCTTGGTCATGATCGCAGCGTGGAAGAAGTGGTGAACTGTGCCATACAGGAAGATGCCAATGCGATTGCGATGACCTCTTACCAGGGTGGGCATAATGAGTATTTTAAATATATGTATGATCTCTTACAGGAAAAGGGAGCCGGCCACATCAAGATCTTTGGTGGTGGTGGTGGGGTTATCCTTCCTGAAGAAATAAAAGACCTCATGGATTACGGCATCACCCGTATTTATGCTCCAGATGATGGACGGGAAATGGGATTGCAGGGAATGATTAATGACCTGGTAAAAACAGCCGATACTCCCACTCCTCCTTTGAAGAATGAGAGTGAAGCCAAAAAACTTGTTGAGCAAAAGGATGTAAATACAATTGCCCGGTTAATATCCCTGGCAGAGAACAGGCCGGAGGATTTTCATAAGGTTTTCACTTTTGGACCCAATGGGGAATCTAAAGTTCCGGTTTTGGGGATCACCGGTACCGGCGGTGCAGGGAAATCTTCCCTGGTAGATGAGTTGGTAAGGAGATTTCTTGTAGACTTTCCCAATAAGTCAATTGGAATAATCTCTGTAGATCCTTCAAAAAGAAAAACAGGCGGGGCGCTACTGGGTGACAGGATACGTATGAATGCGATCAATGATTCGCGGGTTTATATGCGTTCTCTTGCCACAAGGCAATCAAACCTTGCGTTGTCAAAATATGTTGCTGAAGCCGTTGAAGTGCTGAAGGCAGCGAAATATGATCTTATTATTCTTGAGACCTCAGGAATAGGCCAGAGCGACACAGAGATCATAGAACATTCAGATGCTTCTTTATATGTAATGACTCCTGAATTTGGAGCTGCAACCCAACTTGAAAAGATAGACATGCTTGATTTCGCCGATGTTGTGGCGATCAATAAATTTGATAAACGCGGGGCGCTTGACGCATTGCGCGATGTGAAAAAGCAATTTCAGCGAAACCATGGCCTTTGGCATTCAGATCCTGACAGCCTTCCGGTATATGGAACTATTGCCTCCCAGTTCAACGATCCGGGAATGAATACGCTTTACCGTCAATTGATCAATAAGATAGACGAGAAAACAGATTCGGCTTTAAATTCAACATTTGAGGCGCTGGAAGATAAAAGTGAAAAGATCTTTATTATCCCACCAAGCCGAACACGCTACCTTTCAGAAATTTCTGAAAATAACAGGGCGTATGATCAAAAAGGTAATTCCCAGGTGGAGGTGGCACAAAAGCTCTACGGAATTTTTAAAACAATGGAGTCCCTCACAGGAGCGGCGCCTGTACTGACTAAAACCGGCCTTGATGAGGATGTTTTAACTAATCTTAAGGATGAAGATACTACATTCGGCAAGTTGTTACTGGACCAGTTTGATAAAGTTAAAATGGACCTTGATGCCTATAACTGGGAAATAATCACCGGTTGGGATGAGAAAGTAAATAAATACAAAGAGCCTGTATATTCTTTTATGGTACGGGACAAAGAAATTAATATTGAGACGCATACGGAGTCTCTTTCCCATACGCAGGTTCCAAAAATTGCACTTCCTAAATACCAGGCCTGGGGTGATATCCTGCGATGGTGTCTTCAGGAAAATGTGCCTGGAGAATTTCCTTTTACAGCAGGACTTTATCCATTCAAAAGGGCAGGCGAAGATCCCACCCGTATGTTTGCCGGAGAAGGCGGACCGGAGCGAACTAATAGAAGATTCCATTATGTAAGTATGGGATTGCCTGCAAAAAGGCTTTCAACGGCCTTTGACTCGGTAACCCTATACGGGAATGACCCAGATCACCGCCCTGATATCTATGGGAAAATTGGTAATGCAGGAGTTTCCATTTGTTGTCTTGATGACGCCAAGAAACTTTATTCAGGTTTTGACCTTGCTCATGCATTAACATCTGTAAGTATGACCATAAACGGGCCGGCTCCAATGTTGCTGGGCTTTTTCATGAATGCAGCCATAGACCAGCAGTGTGAAAAATATATTCACGAGCACGGCCTCGAAAAAGAAGTAGAGGATAAGATAAATAAGATCTTTAAAGATAAAAAAGCTGAACGCCCTACCTACCAGGGGAATCTTCCGGAAGGAAATAACGGCCTTGGGCTTATGTTGTTGGGGGTTACAGGGGACCAGGTTCTTCCTGCCGATGTTTATGAAAAAATAAAAACACATACCCTGAAAGTGGTTCGAGGTACAGTGCAGGCAGATATACTAAAGGAAGACCAGGCACAGAACACTTGTATTTTTTCTACAGAATTTGCCTTGAGATTAATGGGAGACGTTCAGGAATATTTCATTGAAAAGCAGGTGCGTAATTTTTATTCGGTTTCAATTTCGGGATATCATATTGCTGAGGCGGGAGCAAATCCTGTAACTCAGCTAGCACTTACTCTTGCAAATGGTTTCACCTATGTTGAATATTATTTAAGCCGGGGAATGAATATCAACGATTTTGGGCCAAACCTGTCGTTCTTCTTTTCAAACGGGGTAGATCCTGAATATGCGGTAATTGGAAGGGTGGCCAGAAAGATTTGGTCTAAAGCATTGAAATATAAATATGGAGCCAATGAAAGGGCTCAAATGTTGAAATACCACATCCAGACTTCCGGAAGGTCATTACACGCCCAGGAAATAGATTTTAATGATATTAGAACCACCTTGCAGGCACTGTATGCGATTTATGATAACTGCAACTCGCTTCATACCAATGCTTATGATGAGGCAATTACAACTCCAACAGAGGCTTCAGTAAGAAGGGCAATGGCAATTCAATTGATCATAAATAAAGAGCTGGGGCTTACCAAGAATGAAAACCCAATTCAGGGTGCATTTATTATTGAAGAGCTTACAGACCTTGTAGAAGAAGCAGTGCTACTGGAATTTGACAGGATCACCGAAAGAGGAGGAGTGCTGGGAGCAATGGAAACTATGTATCAACGCAGCAAAATCCAGGAAGAAAGTCTTTATTATGAAACCCTGAAACACAACGGGGATTTCCCCATTATAGGAGTAAATACCTTTTTAAGTTCCACAGGTTCTCCTACTGTAACGCCAGGAGAAGTGATACGGGCAACTGAGGAAGAAAAACAATACCAGATTACCACACTTCAAAACCTTCATCAGGCAAAAGAAGACAAGGCTGAAGCTGCTTTGGAGGAGATAAGAAAAGCGGCTATCAAAAATGAGAATTTGTTTGAAGTACTTATGGAAGCTACCAAGGTTTGTTCGTTGGGACAAATCACCAGTGCCATGTTTGAGGTAGGAGGACAGTATAGAAGAAATATGTAGACTGGATTTTTCAGGAAGTTTTTTGCTGAAAAATCCGGCCTTTCCAGGCTAAACTTTCAGGGAGTTCCAAAATTTGGTTTAATAATCGGGCAAATTTAAATTTAAACTTTAACTTCGCAGATTAATTCAAGATCATTTCAATGGAAAATCTGTGGGTGTTTGCCATAGGTGTATTTACCGCGTTTTTTGCGATTAACAGTCCGCCAGGAAATATTCCAATTTTCCTGAGCCTGACCAAGGCTGCCGATGGTAAAACCAAGAAAAAGATCTCGCGTAAAGCGACTTTCACAGCCTTTATTATTGTTACCGGTTTTATTATTCTGGGAAAATACATTTTTGATCTTTTTGGGATCACGATTCCGGCCTTTAAGATCACCGGTGGGATACTAATATTCTTTGTTGGTTTTGAAATGATACGGGCCCAGGAATCCAGTATAGATAACCAATCTGAGATCAATTTTAATGAAGGGATCTCTATTTCCCCGCTTGCAATCCCAATTCTTGCCGGTCCCGGTACTATTGTTACTGCAATGAACTATGTGACCAATGCCAGTTATATTCAACTTGGGATTATTATTGTCATGTTTGCTCTCATCATGTACCTTAATCACCTGGCATTTATTTCCAGTGAGTATCTTGTACGCTACATAGGCAAGAACAAGATCATCGTGATTGAAAAGATCATGGGATTGATCATTGCAATTATTGGAACCAGTATGTTTATTGAAGGGGTAAGGCTGGCATTCTTAGTGCCA
>CAXAZV010000248.1:0-4401 GCA_963973375.1 uncultured Antarcticibacterium sp. | reverse complement strand
TTCATCGGCCCGGTAAAATTCAAAATTAAGGCTGTATTTGTTTATTAAATTTTGAACGGCATCATCACCCGAAGAGGTAAGTGCTACCACCTTATATCCTTTTGCCCTTGCTTCCTCACTCAATTTTTTAATGGCCTCAAAACCTTCCACCTCTGTATTACGTAGGTTGTAAGCCACAATAAGCAGCAACTTCTCCGTATTTAAAACTTCCTGGGTTACATTTTCTCCCTGCTTTTCAATGAGGAAATCATATATAGCCGGTTTATCTCCCGCCCTTACCAATTTTGTTTCCACTCCAATGTATTCACCCTCCACCTGCGGGTAAGCTCCGGCATTCTTTATAATCACTTCCTCTCCCCCGCTCTTGAATTTCCAGGCGTATTCATATTCTGCTTTCCGGGCATTTGGGGGGAGCTGCATTTTCTCCTGAATATTATTGCCAATCTTGTATGCACGAAAATCTATTAAAGGCAAGTGCATCAACACGTGGTATGCAAAAAGGAAACAGAGCATAAAAGATAAAAAGATGATCCAGCGATGCGAGGCAGGGGCAAGAATGGGATGCAAAAGTTTCCGGTTAAAAAACAGGAACAGGATCAAAAACAGCAATACCACATCCTTATAAAATGACTGCCAGGGCGTTAAAGGAAGGGCATCTCCAAAACAGCCACAATCTGTTACCTTATTAAAATAGGCGGAGTAAAAGGTTAGAAATGTGAAGAACAGGATCATAACCAGCAGGCTCCACATTGTAAATTTTGGCAGGTAACCAATAATGAGCATGATGCCCAGCACAAGTTCGAAAATTACCAGGATGATAGCTATAACCAGTGCAAACGGGATAAGAAATTCCAGGTTAAGCACCTGTTCACTAAAATATTCCTGCAACTTGTATGAAAAACCAAGTGGGTCATTAAGTTTTATAAATCCGGAGATAATAAACAAAATTCCAACGAATATCCTGGTTACCCCTACAAGTATTTTCATTTTTCGAGTTGTATTAAATTCCCGCTTCTTCCATAAGGATTAAAGCGAAAACAGCATAATTTATCATATCCTGGTAGTTGGCATCAATGCCCTCACTCACCAGGGTTTTTCCTTTATTATCTTCAATTTGCTTAACGCGCAGCAGTTTTTGAATAATAAGATCTGTAAGGGAGCTCACACGCATATCTCTCCATGCCTCTCCATAATCGTGATTCTTATCCTGCATGAGGGAACGGGTTTCAGCAATTTTTTTATCGTAATGCTCCAGGGCGCTATCGGGATTGAGGTCGGGTTGGGTGGCAACACCAAGTTCCAGCTGGATCAAGGCCATTACCGAATAATTGATGATCCCAATAAATTCAGGTTTTTCATCCTCGGCTATCTTCTGCACCTCATTTTCCTGTAATCCGCGTATGCGTTGTGCTTTTATAAAGATCTGGTCTGTAAGTGATGGCAACCTTAAAATTCGCCAGGCGCTGCCGTAATCTTTCATTTTATTTATAAACAGTTCCCGGCATATCGCTATGACCGCATCGTATTGTTTAGACGTATCCTTCATAAAAACAGTTGAATTTGCGTAAATTTCGGGCAAATTATTAAGAAAGTCAAAGTTAATTTTTTAGCTGAATTTCATACCACAAATCAGAAATCTTACCATGACAATTAATTGTAAAGGAAATCTAGTTGATCTTACCACTCCCAAAGTAATGGGGATCCTGAACATTACGCCCGATTCTTTTTTTGCTGAAAGCAGGAACACCCCAGATAATCACTTTCTTACCAAAGCAGAAAGAATGCTTAATGAGGGCGCTACATTTATAGATCTTGGAGGATACAGCACCAGGCCGGGCGCCAATGATATAACAATTTCCGAAGAACTGGAACGGGTGATCCCTGCAGTGGAACTATTGCATAAAAACTTTCCCGAAGCCCATATCTCTGTCGATACTTTTAGGAGCCGGGTGGCTGAAGAAAGCATTCTCGCGGGCGCGGCGATGATAAACGATATTGCGGCAGGGAATCTGGATGAGAATATGATGAAGGTAGTCGCAAAATATCAAGTGCTATATATAATGATGCATATGCGGGGCACCCCACAAACTATGAGCGGGCTTAATGACTATGAAAATATGATGCAGGAAGTGATGTTCTATTTTTCTGAAAAAATAAAAGCAGCCCGCTCTCTGGGAATCAATGACCTTATTCTAGACCCGGGGTTTGGTTTTTCAAAGAATATAGTACAGAATTTTGAACTTTTATCACAGCTTGAATTTTTCAAGGAATTTGGACTACCTGTACTGGCGGGGCTTTCAAGGAAATCTACCATCTATAAAACCTTAGGCTGCAGTCCTGAAGAAGCCTTAAACGGTACAACGGTCCTAAATACCGTCGCACTTACCAAAGGAGCATCCATCCTGCGGGTGCATGATGTAAAGGAAGCTATGGAAGCTGTCAAATTAACAGCAGCCCTTAAAAACTAACCTAATATTTTCTACATTTACACAAAGCCTTAAAATTTGGATTTTCTAAACCTTCGCATTCTTGATATTGTAGATATTGTATTTGTAGCTATCCTGCTATTCTATATGTACAAATTAGTTAAAGGTACTGTTGCGGTAAACATATTTGTGGGGATAGTTATAGTTTATTTAATAGGTAAACTTACCCAATTGCTGCAAATGGAACTGCTTAGCAGCGTTTTGGGAGAATTCATTGGAGTGGGAATGTTTGCCCTAATAGTGGTTTTCCAGCAAGAAATAAGAAAGTTCCTGCTTATGATAGGCTCTACCAATTTTACACAGCGGAAAAAATTTTTCAGGCAGCTTAAATTTGTCAAAGATGATACTCAAATAAGCACCAATCTAAATGCCATCATAAAAGCCTGTGAATCTATGGGCCGTAACTTTACCGGTGCGTTGATCATAATTCAAAAAAGTACCAATCTGGATTTTGTAAAAAACTCTGGCGATGTCATGAATATAGAGATCAACCAACCAATCATAGAATCCATTTTTCACAAAAGCGGCCCTTTGCATGACGGTGCAATGGTTGTTGAAGGTAATAAGATAACCGCAACGCGGGTGATCCTACCTGTGAGTAATGACAGGTCAATACCACTTCGTTTTGGCCTTAGACACCGCGCGGCTGTTGGAATAACTGAAAAGACCGATGCTCTTGCAATCGTAGTAAGTGAAGAAACAGGACAAATTTCTTACCTTAAGGATGGGGAATTTATCATTTTTGACGATCCTGAAGAACTGGTCTCCAGGCTAAAAGATGACCTTACATAATTTTTGAAATTCCTAATCAAAAATCAACTTCAGGCCTTTAAAAATTTTAATCACTTAAATAGAATGTAAGTATTAAAAATAGATCTGTTTACAGAGATTCTTCGGCCATGAACTGCACTTCATAGAGATTCTTGTAATAGCCGTTCTCTACCTTCAGCAACTGCTTATGAGTTCCCATTTCAACGATCTTTCCGGCATCCATCACAAGGATCTTATCTGCTTTTTTAATAGTTGCCAACCTATGTGCAATTACAATAGATGTACGGTTCTTGGTGATCTTATCTGTCGCTTCCTGAATAAGTTGTTCGCTATAAGAATCTATTGAAGATGTGGCCTCGTCCAGCACCAGGATACTTGGATTACTTACATAAGCCCTTAAAAAGGAAATAAGCTGCCGTTGGCCTGATGAAAGCATAACCCCCCGCTCTTTCACATTATAGTGATACCCGTTGGGAAGAGAAATAATAAATTCATGAACGCCAATCTCTTTAGCTGCCTTAACGACATCTTCTTCGGTTACATTGGGATTATAAAGGGTAATATTGTTTAAAATAGTATCGGCAAAAAGAAAAACATTCTGCAATACAACGGCAATTTCCTGCCTCAGGGATTTTAAAGTGACCTGAGTAATATCTGTTCCATCTACCAGGATCCTGCCACTGTTGATCTCGTAAAAACGGTTGAGCAAATTGATGACGGTTGTTTTACCGGCTCCGGTTGCTCCTACAATTGCTATGGTTTCACCGGGGTTTGCTTTAAAGGAAACACCTTTTAATACTTCCTCATCATCCTCGTAACCAAAGCGCACTTCCTCAAATTCAATTTCCCCTTTTAAATGGTCAATTTCAATTTTACCGGTATCGGGGATCGAGGCTTCGGTATCCAGGATTGCAAAAACCCTGTTGGCCGCCACCATTCCCATTTGCAGGGTATTAAATTTATCGGCAATCTGCCGCAGGGGCCTGAAAAGGGTTTGTGCCAGTTCAATGAACATAATGATGATCCCCAGGCTTAAGGCGTCATTATCTACCACCCTTAAACCGCCGTACCACACTATTAAACCAACGGTGATGGCAGAGGACATCTCGGCAATTGGAGAGAAATTGGAGTTATACCACACCGT
>CAXAZV010000247.1:0-4402 GCA_963973375.1 uncultured Antarcticibacterium sp. | reverse complement strand
AGCAGGCCGTTCTCTGCTCCTACCCAAATATCATCACGGGAATCTATAAAAATGCTGTTTATTCTCCCGGTGTTTTCCGGCAGTCCTTTAAAAATATTGAAGAATTCAGATCCGCGGGAATTGTACTTTTCAATATGCGCGGTGGATGCTATCCAGAGATTCCCAACTTCATCCTGTTGTACGCCGTTTATATCCTGAAAGTCACCATTGACCTCTGTGAACTTTTCTATTTGTGGTATGCCTTGCGCCAGCCCCGGGGCAAAGTTGAAAATCAATAATAAAATAGCCCCAAAAACCCCTATTCTTAATTTAAAATACCCCATTTTAAAATTTTAAATTCTCATAATATCAAATGATCCTAAAGGGAATTGCAGGAATAACGCTGAAATTAACCCAATTATTTACTCCCCATAAAGCCATTAAATAACTACGCTTGAAATTACAGATATAAACAACTGTTTAATAGTGATTTAAATTTGATTTATTAAGAGGTTATTAACCATGATAAAACCCAATAAATAAGTTGGAACCGGGAACCTTTGCCCTGGCAATTTTAAACCTGAAACCGTAATTTAGGTGAAGAGTTTGAGACCAAAAAGCGTATTTTTATCTCCTGAATTTTTTCAAAAAAATTTGTTATGGCACTTATTTTACCTGTAAAAGGCGTTCACCCCCGGATTGGAGAAAATTGTTTTATTGCTGAAAATGCAACGATCACCGGGGATGTAGAATTGGGACAACAGTGCTCTGTTTGGTTCAATGCGGTTATTCGAGGTGATGTAAATTCTATTATAATTGGGAGCAAAACCAATATTCAGGATGGGGCGGTAATTCACTGCACCTATGAAAAAGCAGCAACGGTAATTGGCAATAATGTGTCTATAGGCCACCGGGCCATAGTGCACGGGTGCACAGTAGAAGATAATTCCCTGGTGGGGATGGGAGCTATCGTGATGGACCATGCTGTGGTTCAAAAAAACTGTATTATAGCAGCGGGAGCTGTGGTCCTGGAAAACACCATTTGTGAGACAGGACATATCTATGCCGGCATTCCTGCCAAAAAAGTAAAACAATTGACCAAAGACCAAATTGACGGACTTAAAAAAACTGCGAACAATTATGTAATGTATAGCGGCTGGTTTGAGAAGAAATAAAGTATTTTCTGCGGGGGTTAAAAGATGAAACCTTGACGAAATTGCCAGGCAAAGTGTAAATTAAAAATCAACCTTGGTTTAAGTTAGCAGTTCCCGGCCATAAGCTATTAATTAAAATCTATAGATCAAAAAAACCTAATAGATGTGCTATGAATGTTTTTCTCTTTAGTTTCATTCATTAATTTTAATATCGTTTGCGAAAACTTCTCTTTTTATTAATTTTCCTCTTTTATTATAGACTTCAAAAACTCCATGTTTTAAGTCATCCTTAAAATTACCTGTCTTCATTAACTTACCGGTTTCAAAGAACACTTTTGTAATTCCATGGAGTTTGCCGTTTTTAAAGGTTGAAACCAAAGCCAGTTTGCCATCTTCAAAAAATTTTTCCGATTGCCCATTTAACTGGTCATTTGTATAATTTCCCCTTTGTTTTAAAATTCCATTTTCATAATATTCTTCCACCAGACCTTCCTGTTTATCGTTTTTAAATCTTCCTTTTTGAAAAAGCACGCCATTTTCATAATAGGTTTCAGAAGGTCCGTCAAGTTTATCATTTTTATAAGTTGTTTTTCCCCGCAATTGCCCATTCTCATAATACTCTTCATAAGGACCATCCTTTAAACCATTTTTATATAAAAGTCTTTCTAATAATTTTCCGTTTTTATAATACATTTCCGAAATTCCATCCATGACCCCATCTACAACCTGAAATTTTGTTTTTAGTTTTTCATCAGAATAACTTTCATAAATAAAACCATTGAAATTTTTACCATTTAATTGATATGTATTAATCCCGCGAATTTCTGTGATTACAACTTTATCCTGCGGTATTAGGTCTTGAGATCTTGTAAGATTAAAACTCAATACTCCCATAAGGAGAAATAAGATTAAATTTTTCATAGTGAAGTTATTAAAAGGATAATTTAATCAATCTTTCATCTGAATAGAATGATAAAAATCAAACTTTTAAAACAAGAATAATTTTGTGTTTATTTCTCTGCCACTTTATTTTTTTCTGCGAATGAGAAGGGGAAATAGTTTCCGGGATGTAGAGGAAAACAACCGGTTTCCAGCTGTGTTTGCTACTTGTTTCCATATTAAAAGGAGCTTCATATTTCTATGTTGTCCTGTCTTTCCCTGTAGCGGGTACTGCCCGTTAGCGATCGGGAGAACCAACAAAAGGCATCGCGGATATAAAAAGCTCAACTTAAATTTGAGGCATAAAAAAAGCCTCTCATTTCTGAGAGGCTTTGTAGCGGGAAAAATTAAAATATCGAATCAATTTTTTCAAGATATTGTTTCCATTGCTTCCCTTAAATAGCAATACTTGAATTAATTCTAAGATTGGTCATCAACCGTTGCCAATGGCGCATTCTTTTTTACTGAAGAAATACCATTTTCCATCGCAGCTATAGTTGTATAAACTTCACTGGTTCCAACTACCTGACCATTGCTTGATTTCAAATCAAATTTATGTCCTGTGCTTGTTTGCCTCCTTTCAAATCTTTCATCTATTTGAGAATTTTTTCGAACAGATTCAATTCCGTTCATGCTCGAAGGTTTTGCTTTATAACCTTCACTGCTCAAAATAACTTGGCCATTACTCGCTTTCAAATTAAAGCGGAATTCTCCTGCCTTGTCTTTCTTAATTTCAAATTTACTCATTGTGGGAATTTTTAGATTTCTTAAATATAACTAAAAATAATAGGAAATGTTAAAAATTGAAAGAGAAGATTTATCAGTAAAAAGAATTATGAAAAGTGGTTGAAAATAAAAAAACCACCTGATTTAGGTGGTTTTCTCTGTGTAGCGGGAACTGGACTCGAACCAGTGACCTTCGGGTTATGAGCCCGACGAGCTACCTACTGCTCTATCCCGCGATATATGATTAACTAAATGTTGTAAGAACTTTGGGCGACTTCAGCTATATTGTTGCTGCGTTACCGGATGGCAAATATACAACGGATTTCCACTTTAGCAAAACAAATTTTAAAAATTATTCGGCAATCCAGTTCATTGCCCTAATCCTGTTTTCAGGAGTAAAGATCTCCACATCGGCGTCCATTACAAAGTCCCTGAATTTCATAATATTGCGTACGAAATCCTGATTGGTTACTATAGCAAGCTTATTGAATTTGCCATTGTTCCTTAATTGAAAAATAAGATCTTTTACCAGCAAGGGCACTGGAATCTTTACTCCGGGTTTGATCTCAACGTAAAGATTTATGACTGCAGATTGTTTAAATTTTGACCTTAGCAGGTCATGTACCTCATGCAGCATTTTCTTATCTACATCTCTGTCGATGATGATACCCACAACATTATCAGCAAATTCAAATCTAGATATCATTTAAATGTAGAATTACAGATCTAAATTTACATCCCATAAAAACAATTTTGATTAAGTATTCGTTAAAAAACTATTTATTGCTCCAGGTTCACCGCTTCGAATTCTGTAAGCACATTATCCTGAAAACCAACGCTTAATTCGATAGGATTGCAGCATATTTCACAATCCTCTACATAGATTTGGCGCGAAACTGAAGTGTCCAGAAGCATCGAGATCTCCTCCCAGCAATAGGGGCATTGAAAAATATGTTCGTACATCGCCGGTATTTTTTTATTCTATTAGAAGCTATTTGATCGTTTCCAGCTCTTCGGTTATAAGCTCCCAGGACCTCATAAGTTGCTCCAGTTCCTTTTTCTTTTTGTCGTAATTCTCAAGAAAATGAGGTTTTGAAATTGCCCGCTCGTAATTGATCAACATTTCCTGCTCCTTCACGCCTATCTCCCTTTCCAGTTTGTTGATCTTAGCCTCGGTATTGCTAAGTTTATTATGCAGGGATTTCAGTTTTTTCTGATCATTATACGCCTGTTTGCTGTCAGAATTTCTTGGATCTTCCTTTTGCACCTTGTCCCTTTTTTCAATGGCACGCATATTTTCTACGTTGCGCTGCTCAAGGTAAAAATCTATATCTCCCAGATATTCCCGTATCTGGTGATTTTTAAATTCATAAACGGTAGAAGTCAGGTTCTGTAAAAAATCCCTGTCATGCGATACCAGGATAAGGGTGCCTTCAAAGCTTTTTAAAGCTTTTTTAAGCACGTTCTTTGATTTTATGTCCAAATGGTTTGTGGGCTCATCCATGATAAGCACGTTGAAGGGCTGCAACAATAGTTTACAAAGTGCCAGACGGTTTCTTTCTCCCCCGGAGAGGACTTTTACTTTTTTGCTTACTTCATCTCCA
>CAXAZV010000246.1:0-4408 GCA_963973375.1 uncultured Antarcticibacterium sp. | reverse complement strand
GCTCCAAAACTCCCCTCCTTCGGAGGGGATTGGGGAGGACAACTATGAAGATAACGGAACACATACAAGCAGCTGCAGGAAAAACTTTATTTTCCTTTGAGATCTTACCCCCTTTAAAAGGTCAGCATATCCAGTCAGTTTTTGATAGCATAGACCCGTTAATGGAATTTAAACCTCCGTTTATTGATGTAACATATCACCGGGAGGAATACGTTTATATTGAAATGGAAAACGGTCTTCTGGAAAAAAGAGTAGTACGTAAGCGACCGGGCACCGTAGGTATTTGTGCGGCCCTTCAAAGTAAATATAAGGTTGATGCCGTCCCCCATATTTTGTGTGGTGGTTTCAGCAAGGAAGACACAGAAAATTTTTTGATAGATCTGGATTTTCTTGGAATTAATAATGTAATGGCGCTTAGGGGCGATGCGGTAAAAAGCGAAACCTATTTTAAACCAGAGCCAAAAGGGAATTTTTATGCAAACGACCTGGTACAACAAATTGCCGGAATGAACCAGGGTAGGTTTCAGGAAGAACCTCTTGAAAATTCTCATTCTACAGATTTTTGTATTGGCGTGGCAGGCTATCCTGAAAAACATATGGAGGCCCCAAGTCTTGAACAGGACATTAAACGATTAAAAGATAAAGTTGCCGCCGGGGCTGAATATGTGGTTACCCAAATGTTTTTTGATAATTCCAAATATTTTGAATTCGTGCATAAATGCAGGGAGAATGGTATTAATATTCCTATAATTCCCGGTTTAAAACCTATTGCCACCAGAAATCAACTAAATCTTATTCCGCACAGATTTAAAGTTGACCTACCGGAAGACCTTATTCAGCAAATTGAAAAATGCAAAGATAACACCCATGTGCGCCAGGTGGGAATTGAATGGTGTATCAATCAAAGCAGGGAATTGATTGCTGCCGGAGTTCCTGTATTGCATTATTATTCAATGGGAAAAAGTACCAACATACGCGCCATTGCCTCTGCGGTATTTTAAAATATAGCTACATTTGCGGGAACCCGGTTTTCAATGCCCCTATGAACAAATTTTTCCTTGGCCTTTTTTTGCTTTCATTTTTTCAGGTGCATGCCCAAAATGATCCAAAGAAATATTTCTCTTTAGATGCCGGGTATTTTTATGGAAGTATCATAGAACATAATCCGCATATTTCCCATCTCATTACCGGTCACCCGCAAGGCCTCATTTTAAGCCTTAATCAAAAAACATACGGTCTTGATTCCTGGGAAGCGGAATATAATTATCCCGATGTTGGGATCTCCTTCACCTATCAGGATATGAGAAACCAAAATCTGGGAGATAATTATGGCTTATACGGGCATATGGGATTCTATTTTTTGAAACGAAACCTGGTTTTTAAAATAGGACAGGGCCTGGCGGTTAACACAAGTCCATATCACCCAGATGATAATTATTTGAATAATGCCTATGGTTCGCGTATAATGAGCTCTACATATTTCAGCGGAAATTTTCAGCGGGAAAATATAATTAAAGGTCTGGGATTTCAGGCTGGCCTGGCACTAATTCATTATTCCAATGCCGATTTCAAATCGCCCAACAACAGTACCAATACCTTTGTAATAAACGCCGGGTTGAATTACCTCTTTAATGCAACTGAGCAACCGGAGTATATTCCGAAGGACCGCTCCCAAAAATTCTCGGAACCCGTTCATTATAATTTTGTCCTTAGGGGCGGCGCAAATACTATTGGAATTATAGGCTCAAAATCATATCCCTTCCTCACGCTCGCGGCCTATGCCGATAAAAGGATCAACCGAAAAAGTACGTTCCAGGCGGGAGCTGAATTTTTTCTATCAGGGGCGATGGAGGAATTTATTTATTACCAGTCTGTCACCTTTCCCAATGGTAAAACTACAGGCGATGAAGACGGGAAAAGGCTAGGGATATTTCTGGGGCATCAGCTAAGTTTCAATAAGCTTTCATTGATCACGCACCTGGGCTATTATGCCTATTACCCTTATGATAATTATGTAGACCGGCTTTATAACAGGGTTGGCCTGCAACGGGTTTTATATAAAGATCTTTTTGCTTCGGTCACTGTGCTGGCACATGGAGCAAATGCTGAAGCTGTTGAATTTTCACTGGGATACAGGTTATGAAAAAGATAGTTTTGCTCATTTTAATGATCGTATTATCCACCGGTTGCGACCAGGAGGATGCTCCTGCATGTTTCCAAACAGCTGGAGAACTAACTTCCCAGGATGTTGAAGTGGAACCCTTTCATGAATTAATAGTTTATGGCCGGATAAAAGTTTTTATTGAACAGGGTCCTGAGCATAAAGTGGTTATTGAAGATGGAGTAAACCTAATTGGAAATATTACTGCAACTGTAGAAAACGGCAGGCTTAGCCTTAAGAACAATAACTCTTGCAATTTTTTCAGAGAATATAATACTACCACTGTATATGTAACGGTGCCAAATCTTACCTGGCTCCAAAATGCGGGCAATAATACGTTGGAAAGTGTGGGTACCCTTCATTTTCCTAAAATCTGGCTTCGGTCCTTTAATCAGGAAAAAGATAAGGAGATCTATACCAATGGAGATTTTAAACTTAATCTGGTATCAGATTATATAAGGATAACAGGTGATAATTATTCCAACTACTTCCTTACAGGGTCCACAAATTATCTAAACCTTTATATCGCCGATGGGGATGGAAGGTTTGAAGGTGAAAAGCTTATAGCAGGAAGTATTGAGATCCAGCACCGTGGCACCAATAAGCTTATTGTGAATCCGCAAAATGAGCTCAAGGGAGAAATACGAAGTACGGGAAATGTGATCTCTGTAAACAGGCCTCCTGTAGTAAATATTGAGAGCTTCTATACCGGGAAACTGATATTTCAAAACCCTTAGCCCCCAGACTCCAAAAGGTGGATTTTTCCTTACACGTATGATTCCAATTTAGGTGGTTTTCACAATTGGATGCTTAAACTTCTTGTTTGGGAGTAGAGTTACTTGTCAATTCTGCAAATAAAGTTTCCAGGTTTTTGGTCTTTCTGTTAAGCTGAAGGGTTTTGAGTCCGTTATCATGTGCAAAGTCAAAAACGGCCGGTCTCATATCCTTTGCTGTGTCAAATTGCAACTGATAATGGAAACCACCAATATTTTTTGCTGAGGTGAGATGGGGAATCCTTTGAAGGGCCACTTCTTCTATACGGTAATCAAATTCTACATGAATGATTTGTTCTTTCTCATCCCGCAACTCCTTCATTTTTTTATCGGCCACTATTATTCCGTGGTTTATAATGATCACCCGGTCACAAATAGCCTCCACTTCCTGCATAATGTGGGTTGAAAGAAAAATGGTTTTTCCAGGCTTGCCATCGGGTTGCTCTTTGGCAATTGCCAGGATGAGGTTCCTTATTTCCGTAAGTTGATTGGGATCCAGGCCGGTGGTGGGTTCATCAAGGATAAGAACTTCAGGATCGTGCAACAGCGCGGCAGCAAGGCCCACTCTTTGCCTATATCCCTTAGAAAGTTGCGAGATCTTTTTATTGGCTTCAGGAGTAAGCCCCGTCAATCTAATCACTTCTTCAATACTCAACTTATCTGTCCCGAAAACTGCGGCGTTAAATTCCAGATATTCCCTCACATACATTTCTGTATACAGGGGATTATGTTCAGGAAGGTATCCCACGCTCTTCTGCACTTTAGAAAGTTCGCCCGGAAGCATATAATTATTAACTCCGGCCATTCCTTCGCTGGGTGCAAGATATCCGGTTAGGATCTTCATAAGGGTAGATTTCCCCGCTCCGTTTGGGCCAAGAAACCCTACGATCTCTCCCTTTTCTATGGTAAAGGAGACCTTATCAAGCGCTTTTTGATCACCGTAATATTTTGAAATTTCATGAACCGAAATGGACATAGCAATGCTTTTTCCAAAAGTAAGAATTTAAAATTATCCCGAATTAAATATCTCACTAACACAGGTAAAAATCCGAAAACGTTCTCGTAAATAATTTGAATAAAATATCTCTTTGTAAAAATTAAATTCTAAATTAGCTTTTTACAGAACACAGAATGATCAATTTACTTACCTGGAACGCTTTCTATTATTTTTATTTCTATTACAGAGATAAGATCGGGAGCGCCATGTAATTAACTTATAATTATATAATAGATCCCGATGGCAACATCGGGATCTTTTTTTTTGACCATTTTATTTATGATACATAAAATCGCAATACAGGGTATAGAAGGTTCCTTTCACCATTTGGTGGCCAGGGAATATTATGGAGACCATGTGCAGATAGATGAATGCATGTCTTTTCATGACCTTGTTCAAAGCCTTCTTGAAGGTAGATCTAATGAAGCGGTGATGGCAATTGAGAATTCCATCGCCGGGTCAATTCTTCCGAATTAT
>CAXAZV010000245.1:0-4421 GCA_963973375.1 uncultured Antarcticibacterium sp. | reverse complement strand
GTTGACATAATAAGCAATTTAGGGTGGCGCAAGGTAGGTATTTATTAATTCATAATTATAACCCGGTATCATAAAATTTAATCAAAAACCCATATCCAAAGTAGTTTTGGAAATCCAAAAAAAAGCCAGTAGAAAGCGGGTTTCTACTGGCAAGAATACTTTTATAATAGATTTTAATTTTAGCTATAAACTCCTTCGGTTACAAGTCCTTTTTGAACATTTGGAGGTACGGGTTGATAAGCTGAAAATTCTGATTTATAAGTTGCTCTTCCTTTTGTCAATGACCTTAATTCAGTTGAAAAACCAAATAATTCAGATTCCGGGGCTATACATTTTAATACCTGGTATTTCTTGGAACTGTCTATTCCCTGTATAATGGATCTTCGGGTTTGAAGCTCTGTCATTACATTTCCCACCATTTCCTCAGGTACTGTAACTATAAGTTCCATAGTGGGCTCCAGCAATTTGGGATTTGCATTTAAAAATGCTTCCCTGAAAGCGTGGGCTCCGGCTATCTTGAAGGAAATGTCATTGGAATCTACCGGGTGCATTTTCCCGTCATAAACCATAACCCTTACGTCTCTTATGAAAGATCCTGTAAGCGGACCTTTTTCCATTACTTCCAAAATTCCTTTCATGATTGAAGGAAGGTAACGTTGGTCTATTACACCACCTACTATACAATTGTAAAATAAAAGTTTTCCGTCCCAGGGGAGATCTACTTCTTCCTTACCGCGTATATTAAAACCTTCTGGTTCTGGCATTCCCTCTAGCCAGGGTTCAATCTTCATATTTACCTGGGCAAACTGCCCCGAGCCTCCAGATTGTTTTTTGTGCCTGTAATTTGCTGCCGAAGAGCGCTGAATGGTTTCCCTGAAGGATATCTTGGGCTTTTCAAACCGGGCTTCAACTCCATAAATATTTTTTAGGGTCCAGTCTATAGTTGCAAGGTGTAATTCTCCCTGGCAGGAAATTATCAATTCACGGGTTTCGTTGGAAAAGGAAATTACCACCGTTGGATCCTGCCCGTGGATCTTTCTAAGGGATTCGCTAAGCTTTTCCTCATCCTTGGTGTTAACCGCAAACACTGCCCGGCGTACCCTTGGTTGTGGATATTGAATAGGATTTATTGCCAGCTCTAAACCTTCAGCTACCAAGCTGTCATTGGTTTCTGTATGTTTTAATTTAAGGGTGGCCCCAATATCACCTACAGTAAGCTTGTTAACAGGATTCCTTTCTTTTCCATCCATTATAAAGAGCTGGTTGAAAGTTTCTGTCTCTCCATTACGTGGGTTTATAAGCTTATCATTTATTTTTACCTCACCACTCATTACTTTGAAAAAAGTAAGCCTTCCCAAGTTTGGCTGGTGTACTGTCTTGAATACAAATAGAATGGGGGATCCTTCTTTTTTTGCAGGTATCTCTTTTCCTTCCACACTTTGATCGGCATTCAAATCGCCGGCAGCGGGAGCTACATTATCAATAAAACCCATAAGTCTTCCGGTGCCCATATCACCCAGGGCTGAAACACAAAAAACAGGGAACAGGTCATGGTTGAGCATTCCTGCCTTTATTCCTTTTCGCAACTCATCTTCATTGAGGCTTCCTTTTTCAAAGAACAGTTCCATTAATTCCTCATCATTTTCCGCTGCTTTCTCCACCAGCTCATTGTGCAGATTTTCAGCTTTCTCTTTTTGATTCTCCGGGATTTCCAGTTTTTCAGGTTTCCCGCCTTCCGGAGAAAATTTATACATTTTCATTTTCAAAACATCTATAATGCATTGCGCTCCATCTACCTGAAACGGATACTGGATCTTTACTGCATTATTTCCCACCAGCCCCTTAATGGTTTTGATGCTTTCTTCATAATTAATGTTGGGGTGATCTATCTGGTTTATAACAAACAGGGTAGGTTTATGGTATTTATCGATATAATTCCAAATGATCTCGGTGCCTACTTCTACGCCATACTGGCCATTGAGTACAGTTACCACCGTATCTGCCACTTTGATAGAGGAGATAACCTCCCCAATAAAATCATCAAGGCCGGGAGTATCAATGATATTGATCTTATAATTGCGCCACTCTGTATGCAAAGGGGTTGCAAAAACAGAATTTCCCTTTTCATGTTCTATCTCGTGATAATCTGACACTGTATTTTTGGACTCCACGTTGCCGCGGCGGTTTATAAGGCCGGCCTCAAAAAGCATAGTTTCAGCCAGAGTAGTCTTGCCGCTGTTATGAGCGCCTACAAAAACCACATTTTTAATGTGTTTGTCGTCGTAAATTTTCATCAAATTGGATTTTTAGATTGAAGTTGGTAGTAAATGTGAATTCCCGGTCGCAATTGAGAAGTAACATGTGGTTGAGAATAGCCATTGCTTAATCCTAAGAAGTTCAATGTCTTAAATTTAAGAAATAACTTTATAAAAATCTCTTACTTGTTACTGATCTTTATCATATATGATCAAAAAAACATTGAAAATTAATATTACTTTGCTCAAGAAACTGATTTTTAGGAAGAGCATTTTTAATAATATTTTTGAGATACCTCATCTGGCGAATTATTTATAACTTGAATAAAAGGTATGTTTAAATGAAAATTGCCACTTATAATGTGAATGGAGTAAATGGCAGGTTACCGGTCCTCCTGCGATGGTTGAAGCAGGCAGAGCCTGATGTAGTGTGTTTACAGGAATTGAAAGCACCAAATGAAAAATTCCCTGAAATAGCTATTGCGGAGGCGGGATATAAATCTATCTGGCATGGCCAAAAACAATGGAATGGGGTGGCCATACTTTCCCGTGACCTTGAAATAAATGAAGTTTGCAGGAATCTCGCGGGGGATAGTGATGATGAACAAAGCCGTTATTTGGAGGTTCTGGTTGAAGATCTTCTCATAGCCTGCCTTTACTTACCCAACGGAAATCCCGCCCCCGGTCCTAAATATGATTATAAATTGCGCTGGTTTGAGCGCCTTTCTACCAGGGCAAAAGAATTGTTGGATATGGGCACGCCGGTGATATTGGCCGGAGATTTTAACGTGATCCCTACAGAGCTGGATGTTTATAAACCCGAAAGCTGGTTTAATGATGCCCTTTTTAGGAAAGAAGTGCGGGCGGCTTTTAAAACTCTTGTAGACCAGGGGTGGACAGATGCTATAAGAAAATTATACCCTACAGAGGTAATTTATACATTCTGGGATTATTTTCGCAACGCATATGGAAGAAATGCGGGGCTTAGAATAGACCATTTTTTGTTGAGTCCTCAACTACGGGTTCACCTGGTTGCAGGCGGGGTAGACAAAGAGGTTAGAGGATGGGAAAAGACCAGTGACCACGCACCGGTTTGGATTGAACTGGCCAATGAATATTAACCTTATATATTTTAATTAACCCATTCTGGGTAATTCTTCTATTGAGAATATGCTAAAATCGTACCTCTTCCAATGATAATTTTTCAGCATCTCATTTACTTTGTAATTGCAAAGAATTTTGATGTTCTAAACCATTCTTATCACCTCCCACATATAAGAAATAAGTCCGTATTCTTTTTCCATCCAAAAAATAAAACCTAAAAGCAGCAGGAAACAAACCATAAAAAAATAACTGCTAAAATTCCAAAAATGCCGTGTAAATGGCAAGGAAAGTACTCCCCTTTTCATGAGTTCCAGAATAAGAAATTAGTAAGAGTGGGGGGTGGTTTTACAAGGGGTAATCGCGGGGAATGGTCTTCTTTAAATTTAAGAAATATTTTTAAAAAAATTGCGCGAGTTTTTTACTTTTTTAGAAAATTAAAAAATATAATTTAGGGGAAATAATAATATTTGATAACATTCTTTTTACTTTATAAAAGGTTGTATTCATAACTTCCATAAACCCGTTTTACAAAATTTCCTTTCAGGAATTTCACAGGATCTATTTCACTTTGCAGAAGTACTCCTTTACCTCCTTCTTCCAAAAGCATTTGCGCAGTTTGCAGTAACGGGACTGCAGTAGTGGTTTGTATTGCTCTTAAAATGTGATTTCCTATTTTTTGCGGGAGGATGCGTTTGGAGATTTCCCGTCTTCTCAGTGTGCCACTCGCGTCTTTTCCTTCAACCGCTGCATAAAGCACTATTTGGTCTTCCTCAATATGTGGGATCACCTTCTGCATTTTTTCCTGCAGCGCCTTCACATCTTTCTTTTCGCCCCCCGTTGACTTAATTTGTTCCTCTACCCAGGCATAATGTCCCGGATGTCGCAACGTCTTATAATCGAGGGTATTTACTTTACCTTCCAAAGCATCCGGAAGATCTGCTGCACCGCCGGAGGTGAGATCCTCCTCATAGCTTATTCCATCTATTATAATAACCGCTCTTTCAGACAGCGCGGGAAGTTGTGTTTTTTTGGAATTTCTAATAACTACGGCATCATTTAAAT
>CAXAZV010000244.1:0-4429 GCA_963973375.1 uncultured Antarcticibacterium sp. | reverse complement strand
CATTTTTTTAATGCCATTAATATATCCCCATCAGGGTTTGCGGTGGCAGTATTGTATTTGGTCTCCCCCGGCTCCATATTTACATAATGCCATGTACCATATTTTCGATAAGCCTGATCACTCTTAATATCATCGCCGTATGTAGATACAACTGCCAGACTTTGTCCATTCAGCAATTTCTCAATGGCTTTTTTTGCTTTTTTGCTTAAGTGATTATGAGCAATTTCTCCAGTAGCCCGGTGGCCGGTTTGTCCCCAATCGGCATCGCTGGAATGGCCCAAATGAAAGCTGAAAAGGAACACAAATGAAAACAGTATATTTTTAATCATTTTAAAATTTTTGAGATCTTTTACCTGAAAAGGCGAAGATATATCTTTCGCACAAATATAAGGAACCTTAATATTCCTGATTGTTAAGAAATTTGGTTTAAATATTAATTTAATTTCATACATTAGTGATATCATTTTAATATCAACCAAAACTAACAATCATTATGGATACCCAGGAAAAAATTACAAGCCCGTCAAACGGCTATCTTATGCTCTTTTTTATTTTTATCTTATTTATAGGAAGTGTAGCTGCCTTTATTATGCTCAAATCTCCCTGGATGATCCTCCTTATAATATTCTCTGTATTTCTTGCGGGAGGTTTGATATTGGTAAATCCTAACGAATCACGGGTGCTTTTGCTTTTTGGGGAATACCAGGGTACGGTAAAAAAGAACGGGCTTTTTTGGGTTAATCCTCTTTACACTAAAAAGAAGATCTCGCTTAGAGCGCGTAACTTTGACAGTGAACGGCTCAAGGTAAATGACAAAATGGGTAATCCCATTATGATCTCCACAATACTGGTATGGAGGGTACAGGATACATACAAGGCATCTTTTGATGTAAATAATTATGAAAATTTTGTAGTAGTTCAAACCGATGCAGCTGTGAGAAAACTCGCCAGTTTATATCCATATGATAATTTTGCCGATGAAGGCCTGGATGAAGATATTACACTTCGCTCCAGCGTAAATGAAGTAAGTGAAGCTCTTGAAATGGAAGTTACAGAACGTTTAAATATTGCCGGTATTGAAGTACTGGAGGCCAGAATTGGTTACCTGGCTTATGCCAATGAGATCGCCAGTGCAATGTTGAAGCGCCAGCAAGCAACTGCAATTGTTGCAGCAAGACATAAAATAGTTGAGGGTGCAGTAAGTATGGTAGAAATGGCACTGCATGAATTAAGCGCGAAGCAAATAGTCAACCTGGATGATGAGCGTAGGGCTGCGATGGTTAGTAATTTAATGGTGGTATTATGTAGTGACAAGGATGTTTCTCCTATTGTTAATGCAGGTACTCTAAATCACTAATGCATGAGAATATTCAAGGAGGAACAACGATTTAACCAGTGGTGGCTTTATGTAATTTATGCCCTGGTGCTGGCTGTTCTGGGAATAGGTATTTATAAAAATTCTAATGGATTCACCAATTTTCATAGTCCTGTTCTGGTTCTTTCTCTTCTTGCTGCTGCAATTCCAATGGGATTGATCATATGGATGCAGCTTATTACAAGAATTGACCACGAAGGCATAAGAGTGAAGTTTTCCCCCTTTGGCTTTTCTGAAAAATTCTTTCAATGGAAGGAAATTAAAGAATGTTATGTTAGAAAGTACAATCCGCTCACGGAATATGGAGGTTGGGGAATTAGGGGGATAGGAAAGAAGAAGGCTTATAATGTATCTGGGTATTTTGGCATTCAAATTGTAACCCGTGACAACAAAAGTTTTTTAATAGGAACAATCAAGCCGGAAGAAGCCCGGACTGTCCTTTTAAATTACAAACACAAAATAAATAACCATTCCAATATTTAAATAATGAAAAAGATTTCTCCCTTATTCTTAATGTTTTTTATTCTTTCCATCTCATATGCACAGCAAAAGGAATACCTGGAGGAAAACCTGAGCATAGATAAATTTACCGATGGCACCCTAACGCTACCAGAGGATTCTGAAAACCCCACCCTTGTTATCTTCATTCAGGGATCCGGCCCTACTAACAGAGACGGAAATCAACCTATGATGAAAAATGACGGTATTAAGAAAATCGCTCATGAATTAGCAGATAATGGAATTGCGAGCTTTAGATATGACAAGCGAATTTTTAAAATGGACAAGCTTCGCATTAAGGAAGCAGATCTTAGTTTTGAAGATTTTGTTACCGATTTGAATTCAATTATTGGGCATTTTGAAAAAGAAACTAAATACAAAAAATTAATTCTGGCCGGCCATAGTGAGGGTTCCTTAATTGGTATTCTCGCAGCCCAATTTGGCAAGGTAGATGGTTTTATTTCCCTGGCAGGCGCAGGTAGGAGTATTGATGAGATAATTGTAGAACAAATCGCAAAGCAGTCGGCAGATCTTTCTGAAAATGCCAGGACTGCTTTTGATGAAATAAAGGAAAAAGGAAGCACAACCAATTACAGCCCTTACCTGGAATCGATCTTCCGGCCAAGTGTACAACCTTATATTAAGTCATGGATGAAATTTGATCCAGCGGCCGAACTGGCAAAACTTGATATTCCGGTTTTAATTGTAAATGGGAGTTTTGACCTTCAGGTAGATGTGAAAGATGCCAACCTGCTTCAAGATGCTGCTCCAGGTTCTCAACTGTTGATCCCACAGAAAATGAACCATATTTTCAGAAAAATAGAGGGCGAGAGCCTGGATAATACAAAAGCTTATAATGAACCCGGCCGGCCACTCCACCCCGAATTAATTCCGGCCATGGTTGGTTTTATCAATTCAATTGAATAAAAATGAGTAAAAAGAAAGCATTTGCCTTACGTCTTGATGAACAACAGCTTAAAGCTATTGAAAAATGGGCTTCAGATGAGTTCAGAAGCACTAATGGGCAGATAGAATACATGCTTTCCAAAGCTTTGAAAGAAGCCAAAAGACACCCCCGTACTGCAGAAAAAGATCATAACGGGCAAGAATAATGGATAATGGATAATGGATTATAAGATCGTATTTTCAGACATAGATGGCACTTTATTGAACCGGGACAGAGCTTTATCTCATGGAACCATTGAAGCCATTAAAAAATTAAAAGACCGGATTCCCTTCATTCTCATCTCGGCCAGAATGCCTGCAGCCATGAGGCATTTGCAGGCGGAGCTGGAGATCGGGGAGTTACCATTTATAAGTTATAATGGCGGCCTGGTTCTGGTTAACAATCAGGTTAAGAGTTCAACAGAGATCCCTCTGGAGATAGTTGAAGAGCTGGCAATATGGAACCACTCGATGAACACCCATTTAAGTTTGTATAACAATGATGAATGGTACGTCCCTGAAATGGATTACTGGGCACAGAGGGAACAAAATAACACAAGGGTAACACCTTTAATAAAGTCTAATTTTGAAGTTATTAAAGATTGGAAAACCCGGGAAAAAGGGGCTCATAAGATCATGGCTATGGGGGAGATAAGTAATATTGAGAACATTATTACCTTCCTCGAAAAGAATTTTCCCGGTGAACTTCATCTCTACCGTTCCAAAGACACCTACCTGGAAATAGCACCTAAAAGCATTTCAAAATTTACCGCCGTGGAATTCCTGCTTAAAGAACATTTTAATTTATCTGCTGAGCAAGCTATTGCTTTTGGAGATAACTATAATGATGTGGAAATGCTGAAGAAAATTGGATATGGAGTAGCTGTTGGAAATGCCCGGGAGGAAGCCAGAAATGTCGCAAATGTGGTTTGTGAGCACAGTATTGAAGATGGTGTGGCAAAGATCCTGACCCAGATATTCCATGAATAATCTTTTAGGCCCATAATAGGTTTTAGTTCTTAAGAAAAGTTTAGGAAAAATTGTATTTTGGCGCCCAAAGAAAAACCTCTTCATGGAAAATACCGCTTTATTTACCAATGATGCCATCGTACTGGGCATATTAATGATTGCCCTTGGGTTCGTATTCTACACCTCCTCTCAAAAAGAGGGTTTCTGGCAGAAATTCTATAAGGTTGTCCCCGCACTTTTAATGTGTTACCTCATCCCGGCGATATTCAATTCCCTGGGGATTATTGATGATGATACCTCACAACTTTATTTTATAGCAAGCAGGTATCTTCTGCCCGCTTCCCTGGTTTTAATGACCTTAAGCATAGACCTTAAAGCAATTTTTAACTTAGGGCCAAAAGCGCTAATAATGTTCTTTACAGGAACTATTGGGATTATTATTGGTGGGCCCATTGCAATTTTATTGATTTCCATGGTTTCCCCTGAAACAGTGGGTGGTGTTGGGCCTGATGCTGTATGGCGCGGACTCTCAACCCTTGCCGGCAGCTGGATAGGTGGTGGTGCCAACCAGGCAGCAATGCTCGAGATTTATGAATACAACCCAGACCTTTACGGCGGAATGGTATTGGTAGATATTGTAGT
>CAXAZV010000243.1:0-4449 GCA_963973375.1 uncultured Antarcticibacterium sp. | reverse complement strand
ACTGCCCAGGGAACCAGAAAAGCTATTTCTACATCGAAAATGAGGAATAGGATCGCAAATAGGTAAAACCCAACTTTAAACTGAACCCAGGTAGGCCCTATAGTGGGCATCCCACTTTCATAGGGCTCCCGTTTTTGTAGATTATCTGATTTGTGTGATATTAAATTTGAAATAAAATTCGCGCCGGCGACCAAAACAACACCCGCAAGAAAGAATACTATCAGTGCTTCTGAACCCATATTATAGTTCTAAATATGTTAATAAAATTAACAGTTTCCAAGGACTGAAAAACTGATGCAAATCAGGTTTGATTTAATTTACCTGGTAAGTTTCTCCAGAGAAGAAAAGATCGTCGGTTTTTCTGAATTCAGATTTAGCTTTTATCTGTGCCGTTAAGGCGTCTTCTCTCTCTTCCAAGGTTACATCCTGGAAACTTCTTATAATTCCTGTTACCAATGGATGCTCCAACCTCACCAGCATTTGGTGCATAGTAGGATCTTCAATTTTTGCATCGTGAACAAGGATATCCTCCTCTGTAATTCCGTTTTCACCAATAATAACTGTTTCCAGTTTAAGCCCGTTAAGCACCAGTCCCTTATCCCTGTTTTTTCCAAAGATCATTGGTTTTCCATGCTCAACAAAAAGTTGTTGGTCTTCTCTTACATCCTTATCTGTATACTTTACATAACAACCATCATTGAAGATCACACAGTTTTGAAGTACCTCAACCAATGAGGTGCCTTTAAATTTTTGAGCTTCAATAAAAATGTCTGTCATCTCTTTTGGAGCATTTCCTCCAATTCTTGCAAAAAATCTGGCCTTTGCACCAATAGCCAATTCCCCCGGCTGAAATGGTGGTTGGGTGTTCCCATGAGGTGAGGATTTGGTTTTTTGTCCTACCAAAGACGTAGGTGAGAATTGTCCTTTTGTAAGTCCGTAGATTTCGTTGTTAAACAGGATTATATTAAGGTCTATATTTCGTCTTAAAACGTGAATAAAGTGGTTCCCTCCTATGGCCATACTATCTCCATCTCCAGTAATTACCCACACGCTTAGTTTAGGATTTGCCAGTTTCACCCCAGAGGCGATCGCAGGGGCCCTACCATGAATACCGTGCATTCCATACGTTCCCATGTAGTAAGGGAAACGTGAAGAACAGCCAATTCCCGAGATAAAGACAACATCTTCTTTTTTAACTCCTGTCTCCGGCAGCGCTTTTTGAACAGAGCGTAAAATAACATAGTCATCACAGCCGGGGCACCATCTTACTTCCTGGTCATTTGCAAAATCCTTGTAAGTATATTTTTCTACAGTTGTTTCCATGACTTCTATGCTAATTGTTTGAATTTTTCGATGAGTTCACTGTTGGCGAAAGGCAAGCCCTGAATTTTATTAAACTGAAGGAATTTCTGCTCCTCAAAGTGCATCCTTAGAATATTTACAAATTGCCCGTTGTTCAACTCACAAACAAGTATTTTTTTAAACCTGCTTAGAAGCTCCCCTGTATTTTTTGGTAGGGGATTGATATAATTGAAATGGGCAAACCCTATATTATTGTAGCCTTCTTTTTCCACGATTTGTTTCACTGCGGAATGCAGCGAGCCGTAGGTTCCACCCCAGCCAATTACCAGAAGGTCACCCTCCTGGGCAAACTCCGGCTCTAGCTCAGGAATGAAATTTTCCACTCTTTTAACTTTCTCGGCCCTGGTATAGGTCATGATCTCGTGGTTTTCCGGTACGTGTGATACATCACCCGTAATTCGATCTTTTTCAAGTCCGCCAACACGGTGTTCCAGTCCCGGAGTTCCGGGAATAGCCCAATTTCTGGCCAGGGTTATTTCATTACGATCGTATGGATGCCAGTTTTCCTTAACCTCATTAACCAGGTTGTTTTTAATCTCCGGTAATTCTTCGAGACTTTTTATCTTCCAGGGTGCAGAACCATTGGCTATATAACCATCAGTAAGCAATACCACCGGGGTCATATGTTCAAGAGCAAGTTTTGATGCCTGGTATGCATAGTGAAAGCAATTGGCCGGGGTACTCGCGGCAATTACTATCACCGGACTTTCTCCGTTTCTACCGTACATGGCCTGCATAAGATCAGATTGTTCCGTTTTGGTGGGAAGGCCTGTAGAGGGACCGCCACGCTGGACATTTACCACAACTAAAGGCAATTCTATCATTACAGCAAGGCCTAAAGCTTCTCCTTTCAAAGCAAGTCCCGGTCCAGAGGTAGTAGTAATTGCAAGATCGCCGGCAAAGGCTGCACCTATGGCCGAGCTTATTCCTGCGATCTCATCTTCCGCCTGAAATGCTTTTACGCCAAAGTGCTTGTGTTTAACAAGCTCGTGTAAAATATCTGTGGCCGGAGTAATGGGATAAGATCCTAAAAATAATTCCCTGCCAGATTTCTCTGCGGCTGCCAGGAAACCCCAGGCAGTTGCGGTATTTCCCATAATGATCCTGTAAGTTCCCTGCTTCATTTTTGCAGGAGAAATACTATAGGAATTGGGGATCAACTCAATAGTTTCAGCATAGAAGAAGCCAGCATTCAATACCTTGGTGTTGGCTTCTATGAGGTTAGGCTTATTTTTGAATTTTTTCTTAAAGAATTCAGTAGTATGCGCCGGATCTCTGTCATACAACCAGTACACCATTCCCAGGGCAAACATATTCTTACTTCGGGTGAGGCTTTTGTTATCCAAACCTTCAATATCCTTTAAAGCCTCTTTTGTTAAAGAGCTCATTGGTACCTGGATCACCCTGTAACCATCAAGGCTTCCATCTTCCAGAGGATTGGTTTTATATTGTGCCTTTTCAAGGTTTTTCTTGTTGAAGGAATCACTGTCTACGATAATGGTATTACCCGGTTTTACAGCGTACAAATTGGTCTTTAAACCTGCGGGGTTCATAGCCACCAGTAGATCCAGGTTATCACCCGGTGTACTTACCTCTACACTCCCTATATGAACCTGAAAACCGGAAACCCCGTACAAACTGCCTTGGGGAGCCCTTATTTCAGAAGGATAATTAGGGAAAGTGGCCACATCATTTCCGAACATGGCCGAGGTGTCAGAAAACTGGGTGCCGGTCAACTGCATCCCGTCACCTGAATCTCCTACAAACCGAATGACAACAGCATCCAGAATTTCAGCATTGGGTTTCTTTTCAAGTGTGATCATAAACCAAATATGTTTTAACCATCAGTTCACTTAATGATGGAAGATGACCTCAAATTTAAATTTACCATTGCTTTTTAAATATGACTGATATCATAAAACCCTGATTTCATTTCTGCTCTTAATTATTTAAAAATATGAGGATTATCATATTTTAAGGAGATGTTGCTAGCTAATTTTAAGGGTTAGTTTAACGAAACAATTTACCTATGGCACTTTTTATAACAGAGGACTGCATCAACTGTGATGCTTGCATTTCCGAATGTCCTAACAACGCAATTTATGAACCAGATCAGGAATGGTCTCTATCCGATGAAACAGCTTTAAGCGGAATCGTAATTACCCCCAGGGGAACAGAGGTTGATGCTGATGAGGAAAAAGAACCTATTTCAGACGAGTTTTATTTTATCGTTTCAGATAAATGCACCGAGTGTAAAGGCTTCCACGAGAAACCACAGTGCGCTTCGGTTTGCCCAGTAGACGCCTGTTTACCAGACCCGGCGCATCCCGAAACTGAGGAACAGTTACTGGAGAAAAAAGAATGGTTACATACTGCATAATTTTTTTCAAAAAGATTTAAAATGATCGAAAAATTTCCAACACTCATATGTGATGCCAATGAGGCAGTTGCAAGGGTGGCGCATAAAACAAATGAAGTATGTGCTATTTATCCTATTACCCCCGCCTCACCTATGGGGGAGCACGTAGACATATTTAGTTCTGAAGGCAAACAGAATATCTGGAATAACATCCCTCGTATTGTGGAAATGCAAAGTGAAGGAGGGGCCGCCGGTGCCGTCCACGGTTCTTTGCAGGCCGGTGCTCTAACTACTACATTTACAGCCTCCCAGGGGTTATTGCTTATGATCCCTAATATGTATAAAATTGCCGGGGAATTACTGCCCACGGTAATTCACGTGGCAGCAAGGACATTAGCAACCCACGCACTTTCTATTTTTGGCGATCATTCAGATGTTATGGCTGCCCGGCAAACGGGTTTTTCTATGCTCTTTGGTGGCTCTGTGCAGGAGGCAATGGATTTTGCGCTTATAAGCCAGGTAGCAACCTTGCAATCCCGGGTTCCATTTATGAATATTTTTGATGGGTTCAGGACCTCTCATGAAATATCCAAAATAGATGGGATCACAGATGATATCATAAAAAAAATGATGCCGGAAGACAAGATCATGGATCATAAAAACCGATCCCTTGACCCCGATAGACCGGTGATAAGAGGTACTTCTCAAAATCCTGATGTTTTCTTCCA
>CAXAZV010000242.1:0-4457 GCA_963973375.1 uncultured Antarcticibacterium sp. | reverse complement strand
AGCAAATGGAGCATAGTCTCTTCTTCGTCCTCCAGGGGTTAAATAATTGCTGGCATCATCTGTTGAAGGCCAAAGCAATAAGTGTAACAAAGGTCCACCTGAACCCCTAAAGGTTTGATCATTATCTGACCGGGTGTAATCAAAAGTTACATCAGTAGATATATAGTCATTCAGGGTTGCTGTAATTGCAGAGGTAATATTTAATTTATCCAAACCTGTAGTAGGAACAAAACCTTCAGAACTTGTATGAGAGGCTGCTACCCTGTACTGGTTAAGTTCTGTTCCTCCGGAAAATGATAAGTTATGTCTTTTCGTTACTGCATCCTGGAAGAAGTTTCCAACGTTATCATAAAATTGAGTTCCGGCAGGATATTCAGATCCAAAATAGTAAAGATTTTCATCATCATCTGTGGTAAAGCCATTAGATCCACGTCCATATTTTTGCTGGATTTCGGGATACTCTACGATCTGGTCTACTCTAAAACTGTTACTGTAATCTATTCTCGCTTTTCCTGCCTGTCCTCTTTTGGTTGTAATAACCACCGCACCGGAAGCGGCTTCTATTCCATAAAGAGCAGATGCCTCAGGACCTTTAAGTATAGTAATGGACGCTATATCTTCAGGGTTAATATCTGCTGCCCTGTTGGTGAAATCCACACCTCTGTTTTCAAAAGATCTGGCCGTTCCTGCCGAGGCTAACATACCGGTGGACATTGTATTATTACTTATAGGTAAACCATCCACTACAAAAAGTGGTTGGTTATTCCCGCTCAGGGAGCTTATACCTCTAATTACAATTGACGTGGAAGAACCCGGAAGACCGGAGGTAGTATTTATTTCAACTCCTGCTACTCTTCCGGCAAGGGCATCTATGAAATTTTCCCGCTGGGTTTCTGCAATTACAGGGCCGGCTACTTCAGTAACAGAATATGCCAGCGCCTTTTTCTCCTGCTTGATCCCCAGGGCAGTTACCACAACCTCATCCAAACCTTCCTGATCTTCAGTTAGTGTTACGTTAAACGTGGTTTGTTTGCCCAGTGGAAATTCTTGAGTTCCAAAACCAAGGGAGGAAAACACCAACACTGATGTTGGATTATCGGGAACATTAAGACTGAATCTTCCATCCATATTGGTAGTTGTACCTGTGGTGGTATTCTTAATATAAACTGAGACTCCCGGAACGGGAACTCCAGTTTGGTCCACGACCTGTCCGGTCACTGCTCTCTGTTGTGCCAAAGCCTGGACACTTACAAAGCAGAGTAAGATTAAAATAAACTTTTTTAATTGTTTCTCCATAATGCGGTTAATTAAATCGTGTTAGTGTTTGTTAGGGTTGTAAATTAAAAAATAAATGTTAATATGTAAAGCTGAAAGGTAAAATATTATTAAAAAGAAATGTGTTAATAATGATAATATTTTATTTTACCTTATTCTTTTATAAAATTTTTAGTTAAGTTTTTTAAGTTTTATTTATTGTTTTTAAGCACATTTCTTACATTCTTATGCTCATTTAATAAGCGCGAGGCCTCTGCTTCCTCAACCCCCAACTCTTCCATGATCATTTTGATGCCACGGTTTACCAGCTTCTTATTACTTAATTGCATATCTACCATCTTATTCCCTTTTACCCGTCCCAATTTTATCATAACTGAGGTGGAGATCATATTAAGAACAAGTTTTTGAGCGGTGCCAGATTTCATTCTTGTGCTTCCCGTAACGAATTCAGGACCTACTTCAATCTCTATAGGGTATTTCGCGGCATCGGCGAGGGGAGAATTTCTATTGTTGGTAATGCATCCTGTGATTAGACCGTTTTCAGCAGCTTGTTTTATTCCACCAATAACATAAGGAGTAGTGCCAGAAGCGGCAATTCCTATAAGTACATCTTTCGTATTGATATTAAATTCCTGAAGGTCTTTCCAGGCCCGAACATTATCATCTTCGGCGTTTTCGACCGCTTTTCTCAAAGCTACATCCCCGCCTGCAATTAAGCCTATTACCACATTATCACTAACCCCGAAGGTAGGTGGACATTCAGAAGCGTCCAGTACTCCAAGCCTTCCACTGGTTCCTGCCCCAATGTAGAACAGCCTACCCCCTTTTTCAATTTGTGAAGTGATAACATCTACCAACTCCTGAATTTTAGGGATTTCTTTTTCTATTAATTCCGGTATGGTCTTGTCTTCGCGATTCATATTGCGGAGCAATTCCTCTGTGCTCATCAATTCAAGATCATTATATCGCGAACTCTGTTCGGTTGAAGGTTTATTTTGATCGCTCATTTTATAAATTCAATAAATTTGTCCTTTTAAAGTTTTCAGGAATAAAACCTTTGAAAACATCTGCTGTGATACGCGTATTTTGGTTTTCTGTCCAAGATAGCTCCTCTGCGGGAAAATAATTAACCCCCATTCGCTGTAACCTGTCCTGGTGTTGTTTCAATCTATCTGAAAATTCCCTGTAATTCCTTTCCGCATCATGGTTCCATGCAAGTTCTGCCACCGCA
This sequence comes from uncultured Antarcticibacterium sp., assembly GCA_963973375.1. Taxonomy (GTDB): domain Bacteria; phylum Bacteroidota; class Bacteroidia; order Flavobacteriales; family Flavobacteriaceae; genus Gillisia. The sequence goes on along the minus strand of CAXAZV010000242.1, from coordinate 1,951 downwards.
ATGGATCTGGGCCAAAAACGGTTGTCCAGTGTACTATCATCCCAAACAAATTCTGTCCATACCGGAGCTTCCAGGCCTATTACATTTTTATTGCTGCTTTTAAAACTATACACCTCCTCAAGGCTAACTCCTGATTTTTTACACCAGTTATTGGTTTTCTCCTGTCCCGGGATATTGGCGTGGTCAAAATAAAAACTGGTGCAAATAGATTCAATAACCTTCACATCAACAAGGCTTTGAACTTTTCCATGCCATTGCTGACTTATAAGTGAATTACTTACTTTGGCCTTGGTGACTTCTTCCCAGCCTATGCTGGTCTTCCCGTGGTGTTGCACTATAGAATCGGCCTTTACTACAAATGTTTCATATAAATCATCTTTGATCTCATCACCTCCAATATGTATCCACGGGCCGTGGGTTATGTTTGATATTTCTCCAATTACAGTAGAAACAAAATCATATATCTCCGGTTTTGTAAGGCAAAGTTTACTCCAGCCTACTTTGGTGCCGGTAAATAATTCAGGAGGAGTTGCCATCTTTGGTTCAATATTGGAAAATTCCTCACAATTAAGTTCAGGATAGGCAACAAGGGCTGAGTAAATATGGCCTGGCATGTCTATCTCGGGAATTATAATAATATTTCTTGCCAGGGCATAGTCCTGTAATTCCAGGTATTGCTTCTGGGTTAAGTTACCGGACCTGCCATTTTCCACTGACCCTTTAGAGCCAATATTTGTTAATGCCGGTTTACTTTTTATTTCAATTCTCCACCCTTGGTCATCTGTAAGATGCAAGTGCAGGCGGTTCATTTTATACAGAGCCATCCGGTCTACGTGCGATTTGAGGTATTCCAGTCCAAAAAAACTTCTCGCGATATCTACCATGGTACCCCTCCAGCTGTATTGAGGCACATCTTTTATATAGAGGTGGGGTAATTGCAATCTTTTATTTTGCAGGGGGGTGTCTTCCAGGGAAGAAGGTAAAATTTGTCTAAGGCTCTGAATGGCATAAAAAAGACCCGCAGTAGTAGCGGCTTTCATGAACACCCCACTATTGTTTATTTCCAGGATATAGCCTTCAGGACCCAACTCTGTTTTAAGGCTTACATCTATTACCAGGTTCCAGTTTCCGCAGGAATCGCCAGGGGTTTTATAGAGATCAAGATTGGCTTTTTTAAGCAAATGAGACAACCACTCTGCAGCTTCTTCGGCTTCTGCATTATAGCAAAGAATATTTGCGGCCGGAGTAATAAGTGTGGCATTTCCAAAATTTAATTCGGAAGGTTTTGGGATAATGGAAACCTTTTCCGCCGGGATTACAAGTATTTCTTCGGAAGTTGCATCTCCCATTTTACAGGATGCCAGGAGTAGAATGAGAACAAGGGGAATTATATTTTTAAAATGGGACATATCGTAGGTTTTAATTATCAAGCACTTCGTCCTGTTTTGTAACCTGTGGTCGCAAAAAACAAAATATAGGCATAACAGGGAATTATGACCCAATATGCTTGTTGGGGATTAAAAAGATCGGCAAAATAACCATATACCAGCGGAAGTATAGCTCCACCTGCAATGGCCATAATTAAAAAAGAGGAACCCACCTTTGTGAAACGCCCTAAACCGGCAAGGGCCATTGGCCATATTGCAGGCCAAACAAGCGCATTGGCTATTCCAAGAAGCGCTATTGCCAATACCGAAATAAATCCGTCGCCAAATATGGCAACCAAACCAAAAACTAATCCAAGAATGGCAGAAATTTTAAGAGCATTTTCCTGGCTTATAAATTTAGGAATGGTGAAAATCCCTATAATATAACCCACGATCATGGCTCCCAGAGTTAAACTGGCAAAGAACTTAGCCTCACTCAAAGGAATTCCCTGGGCTCCACTTGCATAACTTATAATGGTGTCTCCGGCAATTACCTCAACCCCCACATAAAGAAACAGGGCAAA
>CAXAZV010000241.1:0-4603 GCA_963973375.1 uncultured Antarcticibacterium sp. | reverse complement strand
AGCCAACTATGACCGTAACAAGGTGCTTTTTGACCGTGGAGTGATCTCCAAGGCCGAATGGGATAAAATTGTAGCTGCTTATGAAATGGCACAGGCTTCAACCAATGCAGCTTATTACAGTATGCAAAGTGCAGCCGCTACCGTAACCGAGGCAACAGACAACCTTGCAAGAACTACCATTTATGCGCCTATGCGCGGTACAATTTCCAGGCTTGATGTAGAACTGGGAGAAAGAGTAGTGGGAACCCAGCAAATGGCGGGTACTGAAATTGTGCGTGTAGCCAACCTTGCCAATATGGAAGTGGTGGTAGATGTTAATGAGAATGACATTGTAAAGATCTCTGTGGGAGATTCAACCATTGTTGGGGTGGATGCCTACCTAAAAAGAGAATTCAAAGGTGTGGTTACCGAGATCTCAAATTCGGCTATTGAAGGCCTTACAGCAGACCAGGTGACAAATTTCAAAGTAAAAGTGCGTATCCTGGAGTCGTCGTATACCGACCTGCTTGAAGGACGATCTGAGAATTATTCTCCTTTTAGACCGGGAATGACCGCTACAGTAGATATTATTACCAGAAAAAAGAGCAATGTAATTGGGGTGCCAATTAGCGCAATTGTTATTAAAAACGATACCACCAGCGGTGCTAAAAAGACAAACGGGCCGGTGGATCAAAAGTTTGAAACTATCTTTGTAAAAGAAGGAAATCGTGCTAAATTGCGCGTTGTAACCACAGGTATTCAGGATAACCGGAATATAGAGATCCTTACAGGATTGAAAGAAGGTGAAACCGTGATTACAGGACCTTATACCACTGTGACCAAAACACTTAAAGATGGTGATGAGGTTGAGATTATAAAACCGGAGAAAAAAACAGAATAAACCTATACTATTTTGGCTACCATACTTTGCATAGAAACAGCTTCTACCAATTGTTCGGTAGCCTTAAGTATTAATGGGAAACTTCTTGCTCTAAAAGAAGATAACAACCTGGGGTATTCGCATTCAGAAAAACTGCATACTTATATCTTAGAGATCCTTGAGGAGAACGGTTTAAAACCTGCAGATCTTGATGCTATAGCCATAAGCAAAGGACCAGGGTCCTATACAGGCCTTAGAATTGGGGTTTCTGCCGCCAAGGGTTTATGTTTCTCGCTGGATATTCCGCTCATTTCGGTTTCTACCTTAACCGCCCTTGCCCATAAAGTGGAAGAGGAGGAGGTTGTAGTTCCTATGCTGGATGCAAGAAGAATGGAGGTATATACCGCCGTTTTTAATTCAGCAAAAGAACAGGTAGAAGAAACTTCAGCAAAAATACTTGAGCCAGATTCCTATGCAGACCTGCTTAATCTTGGTAAGGTTTATTTTATAGGCAGTGGTGTTGGAAAGTTCCAGGCCATATGTAACCATCCCAACGCGGTTTTTGTGCAGGATCAATTGCCCTCAGCAAAAGAAATGGTTCCACTCGCTACTGCAAAATGGAAGCAAAAAGATTTTGAAAATGTGGCTTATTTTGAGCCCTTTTATCTAAAGGATTTTATGGCGGGTTAATCCTGTTCTTCCACTTTTATACTTTCCTTCGAGTGGTTGAAGAAATGTACATCGCGCTGCGGAAATGGAATAGAGATACCGGCTGCTTCGAGTCTTGTTTTGGATTCCTCAATAGTATACCAGCTGCAATTCCAGTAATCATCATTTAAAGCCCAGAATCGTACTGAAAGATTTACTGCACTGTCTGCCAGCTCTGTCACCACCACCACGGGTTCAGGATCTTTCAGGATATCTTCCTGTTCCTTTAATATATTAAGCAGGATCTCTTTAGCGAGTTTTATATCACTGTCATAAGAAATTCCCACCGTGATCGCTGCCCGGCGCTTCCCTTCAACCGTATAATTAATAATGTTATCATTGGTGAGCTGGCCATTGGGAATAATAGCAAGTTGATTCCCAAAGGTATTAAGCTTGGTGTAGAACAGGGATGTTTCTTTCACACTTCCGGATACACCTTTGGCTTCTATCCAGTCTCCCACACGGAATGGTTTAAGAATTATAATAAGAACCCCGCCCGCAAAATTGGCCAGTGAGCCCTGCAAAGCAAGTCCAATGGCAAGTCCGGCTGCCCCTATTACTGCAACCAATGATGTAGTTTCAAAGCCCAGCTGGGTGATAACAAGTATTACCAAAAGGATCTTTAAACTTACTCCTATAAGGCTTATGGCAAAATTCTCAATAGTTTTATCATAGCCCTTTTTATGGATGATCTTTCTTACCTGGCCTGTAAAGATCTTAATAAACCAAAGGCCAAAAAGAAGGAGGAAAATAGCGGAAAGAAAACTAGGCAAATAGTCTACAAGTTTATCTGTAAACTCCTTTGCATAAGTGCTCCAGTCATCAAAATATTGCATTAAATAAATTTTTTTGCAAAGGGACAATTTTTATAGGGGATAGTCCAATAACATATGTTTAAATTTTGTTAAACAAGGAGCTATTATTGTCACAGGGTGATTGAAAAGAGGGTAGAAAAGTAAAACCCGGAAAAGTTTTAGTGCGATAAAAATCATAATTCAACATCTTCCCCGGGCTATAAATCAACAAGTCTGTTATTTTGAATCCTGGTCGTGAACCTCAAAAGTGATCTTGGTAGTTACTCTGTAATCTGAAATATTTTCACCTTCCACTACTGCGGTTTGATCTTTTATATAAACAGATTTTATATTCTTAACAGTTTTGGATGCATGTTTTACTGCATTTCGCGCGGCATCTTCCCAACCCTTGGAAGAATTTGCCATGACTTCGATTACCTTTAAAATTGCCATAATTTAAATTTTTTAGTGATTAATAATAATTCTTTAAGGTACAAATTTTAAAACCGGGCTTTTCAAAAGCTTTGTTAAATGCCTATGCTTTTAATCTTATCATAACTTTTAAAGATAGTTTTTTAACAAAAAAAAATGCACATTTGTAAATCTTGAACTTGTCCTGAATGGAAGATGTTTATATCGTCATGCTCGTTGCGCTGTTTGCACTTGCAATTACAGATCTTGTAGTAGGAGTAAGCAATGATGCAGTTAATTTTCTTAACTCGGCAATTGGTTCCAAAGCTGTTCCTTTGCGAACCATACTTATTGTTGCCAGCTTTGGGGTAGCAGTGGGGGCAGTTTTTTCCAGCGGACTTATGGAAGTAGCGCGGGAAGGTATTTTTGTTCCCGGGAAATTCTATTTTGAGGAGATCATGATCATTTTCATGGCGGTTATGATAGCCGATGTTCTCCTGCTGGATTTCTTTAATTCCATAGGCCTCCCAACATCTACCACGGTTTCAATTGTTTTTGAATTACTGGGTGCGGCCGTTTGTGTATCACTTCTCAAGATCTATTATTCCACCGGCGATTACTCTACCATCTACGAATATATTAATACAGCCAAGGCAACCCAGATCATTCTGGGTATCCTGCTTTCTGTGGTCATTGCGTTTACCGTGGGTACAGTTATACAGTATTTCTCGAGATTGGTATTTACTTTTCAATATGAGAAAAAATTAAAATATGTAGGAGCAGTCTTCGGCGGGTTGTCGTTTACTGCGATTCTGTATTTTATCTTGATGAAAGGGCTTAAAAGTATAGCGATGATTCCTGCAGAGATGCTGGATTATATCAATAATAACTCCCTTGTAATTGTGATAGTAGGGTTTTTGATATTTACCGGGATATCGCAGGTGGTCATAACCTATTTCAAGGTCAATATTTTAAAGATCATTATCCTTGTGGGAACTTTTGCGCTGGCCCTGGCTTTTGCAGGAAATGACCTTGTGAATTTTATAGGGGTGCCAATAGCAGCCTGGCAATCATTTGAAATATGGCAATCTGCATACCAGGCAACCGGCGTCCTTCCCAATGAATTGCTTATGGATGGATTAACGGGGAAGGTGCAAACTCCTGTTTTCCTGTTGCTCCTTGCAGGTATTGTTATGGTTATTACCCTCTGGTTTTCCAAGAAAGCGATGCGGGTAACAGATACCGAAGTGAACCTGGCAAGGCAGAGTGAAGGTTCCGAACGTTTTGAACCCAATTTTATATCGCGTGGCCTGGTGCGTTATTTCATCCTTGTTGGGAATGTGGTAGAGCGGGTTATTCCCACTTCCTTTTCAGAAAAGCTAAGTGAGAAATTCAGGAAAAAAGAACTTGTTTCCCGGAACAAACAAATGGATGCGCCTTCCTTTGATATGGTTCGTGCTTCCGTAAACCTGGTGGTTGCCAGTATCCTTATTTCTATTGCAACAAACCTTAAATTACCACTTTCTACTACCTATGTTACATTTATGGTTGCCATGGGTACATCTCTGGCAGACAGGGCTTGGGACAGGGACAGTGCAGTGTACAGGGTGGCCGGAGTGATAAATGTTATAGGAGGATGGTTTGTAACGGCTTTAGTTGCATTTATGGGTGCCGCTACCTTTGCAGCCATTATATATTTTGGTGGGATCATCGCCATCGCAATACTTATACTTTTAGCGGTGGTGCTTATTGTGAGAAGTGCCGTGGTTCATTCCAGAAAGGTGAAGGAAGAGAAGAAATTAAAGCGTTATAACAAGAGCGATATTGTTAC
>CAXAZV010000240.1:0-4606 GCA_963973375.1 uncultured Antarcticibacterium sp. | reverse complement strand
CTCTTTTCTTTTTTAAATTGTTTGGAATATGATCCCCCTGCATTGGCATTTATTGCACCATCTACATTGGCATACGTGGTTGTTCTTACCAGGTTTTGATTGGTGGTAGTAACGGGCACAATGCTGTTATCTGTAAATGTGACAGATCCATAACTAAAGAATCCACTGCGTTTTGCAAAATCATAATTACGGTATCCACCTCTAAGGGTTTGTGTAAATGTTGGCCGAAGATCTGGATTTCCAATAATGATATTAAGAGGATTGGTACGGTTAACAACCGGCTGCAATTGCCTTATAGAAGGTACTCCAGCATCACTGTTATAATTAAGGTAAATGCTCTTTGATCTTGTAATCTCATAACGCACATTGGCCTTCAGGAAAAGATTGTCATAGGAATTGGAAAATGAACCTTCCTCGAGATAATTAGTGTTTTCAAGGGTGGTATTAAGCAAACCAATTTCAGAGCCCAAACGCCATTTCTCTCCTTCATAATTCACCCCTACATTGGGAATATTCTTAATGCTTCTGGATTTAAAATCACTGCTCAACAACTCGTTATAGTTATTATTAAAATTCCCTGCCTGATCCAGGTCATATACATACCGTAAATTGGTAGAACCGGTGGTAGTAAAATCATAGGATGCGTCAAGAAAAAGTTTGGTAGCCATCACAAATCTTTGAGTCGCCCCAATGGAATAAGTGTTTTCATTTTCATCTTCATCTATGAACTGGTTTTGCACCTGCACATTTTCCTGATCTCCAAAAAATCTGCTTTCAGAATAAAAATAATTTTCATTTTCCTGGACCTGGTGACGATTTTCAAAATCTACCTGGGTGTAAGCGCCGCGGTTTCCGTAACGTCTTATTACATCCAGACGGTTGCTGAAGTTTCTGCTTTCAAGATACTCATCATCCAGGATCTGTGTAGAATTGACAAGTTCCCTGTCTTCATTTAAGGAAGATGCATTATTACTGCGGTTGGAATAGCCCGTATTGGAATTGAATCTTGGTGAAAAGGAAATACGCGTTAAGGTATCCGGTTTGAATTCAAAACGTGCGCTTGCCCTATGACTGTCATTGACAAGGGTACCTGCATTGGTAGAATTATAAAAGAAACGGGAATCGGGCAGGATGTTTTCTCTTTCAATAACATTTAGGGTTTCTGTATCATTCCTTCCGAAGAAATAATCGGCATTAAGTTCCACCTTCTTCCCCCATTCATTTACAAAATTGATCCCGGCTGTTTCGGCTTTGGTGATCCCGCCGCCCATATTGCCAAAGTTCATCCCGTTAATTCCGAAGGAACCCCCGCCTCCACCACTTGTCATGGTAAAACTACGGGCATTTCTACCCATCATATCAAATACCTCATCAAAACTGAAGCCCGAGCTGTTTATATTATTGGAGCTGGCAAGCACACTTACCCGCAACTTATCTTTAAAGTAATTCCCAATCCCGCTTAATTCATAGCGGTCATCTGTACCACCCCCTGCAGTAGCACGGGCAAAATAACCTTTGTTCTTATCTTCCTGGATGGTGATATTGATGGTCTTATCATCCGGATTCCCGGCTTTTCCGGTGAATTCCTCACTTCGGGTGCGGGTATCTGTTACCTGTATCTTATCAATGATTTCCTTAGGCAAATTCTTCGTGGCGATCTTGGGATCATTCCCAAAGAACTCCTTTCCGTTCACCAGGATTCGCGAAACAGGTTTACCATTTACCGTAATATTTCCCTGGGTATCCACTTCGACTCCGGGTAATTTTCGCATTAATTCTTCAAGATTTGCATCCGGCCGGGTTGCAAAGGAGGCTGCATTAAATTCCAGCGTGTCTTTTTTAATGGTAATGGGAGCACGGCTTCCGGTGAGCTGTATTTCGTCCAGGGTATTATCTGCCTCCTCCAGTTGAATGTTTCCAAGGTTTTTTACTAACCCATCTCCAAGGGATATTTTTTGGCGGTACAATTGGAAACCCGTAAAGGATACAAAAAAGTCAAGATCTTTAGCTGTAGTATTTCCGGTAATGAGAAAATCTCCGTCTTTCTCTGTAATGGTATAGCTTACCAAGGTACTATCGGCAGGATTTTCCACGTAAACAGTAGCGGCTTCCAGTGGAAGGTTGGTACCATTTTCAGTAATTTTTCCGGTGAGCTCAAAATTTTGGGCGGTGATCTGCAGGGAGATAAAACAAAGCAACGTAAATAAAATTCTCTTCATTGGGAGGATAAGGTGGTAAAATTAAAAAGGTCCTAACATATTATGTTAAGACCCTGTATCTTTCTAATGGTTTAATGAAAATTTATTTTTTTCTGAAATAAACTGAAACCGGAACACCCGTAAAATCAAATTCTTCCCTTAATTTATTCTCCAGGTAGCGTTTATAGGGCTCCCGAACGTATTGCGGCAAGTTACAGAAAAATGCAAACTGGGGTTGCGGGGTTGGTAGTTGCATACAATATTTGATCTTCACATATTTTCCTTTCCAGGCCGGTGGGGGATAATGTTCTATAATAGGCAACATCCTGTCATTAAGCTCACTTGTCTTAATCTTCTTGCTTCTGTTCTTATAGACCTCAACGGCAGTTTCTATAGCTTTGAAAATACGTTGTTTGGTCAAAACAGACATAAAGATAATTGGCACATCTGTAAAAGGCTCAATTTCCTTTCTTATATCGGCCTCATAATTCTTTAGTGAATTGGTTTCCTTGTCTTCAACAAGGTCCCATTTATTTACCAGGATCACGATTCCCTTTCGGTTACGCTGTGCCAACCAAAAAATATTCTGTACCTGCCCGTCAAAACCACGGGTGGCATCCATAATGATCAAACAAACATCACAATTTTCTATAGCACGTACAGATCGCATTACCGAGTAGAACTCAAGATCTTCCTTCACTTTGGATTTTCTTCTTATACCGGCAGTATCTACCAGATTGAATTCAAATCCAAACCTGTTGTATCTTGTATCAATAGCATCTCTGGTGGTACCCGCAATATCTGTTACAATATAACGGTCTTCACCAATTAGGGCATTTATAAAGGAAGATTTTCCCGCATTGGGTCTTCCTACTACCGCAAAACGCGGTAATTCTGTTTCTTCATCTTCTTCGAGTTCCGGTAAAGATTCTACCAGAGCGTCGAGTAATTCACCCGTACCGCTCCCGCTGGTACTAGCTATTGGATAGAAATTTCCAAGTCCAAGAGAATAGAACTCCACTGCATTTTCAAGACGTTTTGCATTATCAACCTTATTCGCCACAAGGAAAACAGGTTTTTTTACCTTCCGTAAAAGTTTTGCTACATCTTCATCCATCCCGGTGATCCCGGACTCCACATCTACCATAAAAAGAATAGCATCTGCTTCATCAATGGCAAGTTCTACCTGCTTATCTATTTCACTCTCAAAAACATCATCACTTCCCTTTACATAACCCCCTGTGTCAATTAGGGAAAAGGTCTTTCCATTCCAGTCAGATTTTCCATAGTTCCGGTCACGGGTAACCCCGCTCACAGCATCCACGATTGCCTCCCGGCGCTGGATCATGCGGTTAAAAAAAGTGGATTTACCTACATTAGGTCTCCCTACAATGGCTACTATATTGCCCATACTGACTTCAATCTTTTATTAAGGTGCAAAAATAGGGCTTTTTAGTTGAATATAAATCGGGAATAGTAAAAGCTTTAAACCTCTGGTCTTAAAAGATTTGAAATTTATCTGTAAAACTCATCATGCCAAAAGAAACTCCCTATTCTCAGCAAAAATTTCACCTTGGGAAAACAAGAAAGGCTACAAAGTTTATAAAAACTTTAAAACTATTGGGCGCTATAATCTTTATCTTGAAGTAATTGAATTAAAAAAATAAAAACGGAGTTATGAAAAATGTAAAATTAGCCGTGATCTATTATAGTTCCACAGGCACAAATTATCAACTTGCTCAATGGGCCGAAAAGGCAGGAAAAGATGCCGGGGCAGGCGAAGTTAAAATCCTGAAGGTAGCTGAAACCGCTCCAAAAGAAGCTATCGCAGAAAATAAAGATTGGAAAGACCATCTGGAGGCCACCAAAGGTGTTCCTGAAGCAACCCTTACAGATCTGGAATGGGCAGATGCAATAATTTTTAGTGCACCTACCCGGTACGGTAACCTTCCGTCTCAGGTAGCTGCATTTTTTGACACCACGGGCGGGCTTTGGTCAAAAGGGAAACTAGTTAATAAGGTAGTAAGTGGAATGACCAGTGCACAGAATACCCATGGGGGCCAGGAAACCACACTTTTATCCCTTTACAAAACCATGTACCACTGGGGTGCTATTGTAGCCGCCCCGGGGTATTCTAACGAGGTACTTTTTGCTGCGGGGGGAAACCCTTATGGGGTAAGTGTCTCTGCGGGTAAAAATAACCTTACTGAAGATGTCAGGAAAGCGGTAGTTCATCAAACCGAAAGAACCCTGCAACTGGCAAATTGGATCAAAACCGGCATTTCACAAAATAAATCCTAAAACAATTTGAAATTCATCTCATAAAGGGCAGCATTAAGAATTATTTAAAAACAGAGCGTATTTTTTGCTGCCTCAACTAAGGGAATGAATTACCCTTTAAAAGATAT
>CAXAZV010000239.1:0-4631 GCA_963973375.1 uncultured Antarcticibacterium sp. | reverse complement strand
ATACAGAATCAGAAGAAGGAAAATTTAAAAAAGCATCCCTTGAGGTGGCATCTTACGCCAAAGAGATCGCTCAAATGCTTTCTACCACCGTTACTGCCGTAACCGTTAATGCCGGAGATACAGCAGAACTGGGAACCTATGGGGTAGACAAGATCCTGAATGTTTCCAATGATAAATTAAAGAATTTTAATGCTGAAGCTTATGCCGATGTGTTAAAGCAGGCAGCAGAAAAAGAGGGAGCAAAAGTGGTTATCCTTAGCCAAAGTGCCAACAGCAAGTATCTTGCGCCTTTATTGGCAGTACATTTAAATGCAGGCTATGCTTCCAATGTGGTTGCACTTCCTGAAAGCACTGAACCTTTAACGGTTAAAAGAACTGTTTTTACAAACAAAGCTTTCAACTTCACAAAGTTCAATACAGATGTAAAGATCATTGGCCTTTCAAAGAACGCGTTTGGCCTTAAAGAACATCAAACTGAAGCAAGTACTGAAGATTTTTCTCCAAGCTTAACCGCAGAGGATTTCTCTGTAAATGTGACCAGCGTTGATAAAGCAAAAGATAAAGTTACAATTGCCGATGCAGAGATTGTAGTTTCGGGAGGTCGTGGCCTTAAAGGTCCTGAAAACTGGAAAATGTTGGAAGATCTGGCTGAAACTCTTGGAGCGGCAACTGCCTGTTCTAAACCGGTGAGTGATATGGGATGGAGACCTCACAGCGAGCACGTGGGACAAACAGGAAAACCTGTAGCTTCCAACCTGTACATTGCAATAGGAATATCCGGTGCAATACAACACCTTGCAGGGATCAACTCTTCCAAAACCAAAGTTGTGATTAACAACGACCCGGAAGCACCATTTTTTAAGGCGGCAGATTATGGAGTTGTTGGAGATGCCTTTGAAATTGTACCAAAGTTTAATGAAAAACTAAAAGAATTTAAAGCTAAAAACGCATAATTTTTTTAACTTGCAGGCTTTAAAAGGGCTGTCTAAATATGGTAAATTGTCCTTATTTAGACAGCCCTTTTTAATTATGAAATATGAGTCTAGTACGCCTTAATATAAAGGGAATTTCGTATAGTCAAACCCAGAATGGTGCATATGCACTTATTTTAAGTGAGGTTGACGGGGATAGGAAGCTACCAATAGTCATTGGTGCTTTTGAGGCCCAGTCTATTGCAATTGCGCTGGAAAAGGAAATAAAACCACCCAGACCGCTTACCCATGACCTTTTTAAAAATTTTAGTGACCGGTTTGAGATCGTGGTAAAACAAGTGATCATTCATAAACTGGTAGATGGGGTCTTTTACTCCAGCCTCATTTGTGAAAGGGATAAGATCGAGGAAATTATAGATGCCCGTACCAGCGACGCTATTGCGCTTGCATTGCGATTCAACGCACCTATTTTTACTTACAAAAACATATTGGACAAAGCAGGCATTTACCTAAAAGGAGAAGCCGACACTATGACACCGCCACCGGCCGCAGGGGAAACAGATATTGATGAAATTATACATGAAAGTATAGAAAGCCCTGGTAGCGATTACAAAAAAATGTCTTTAGACGAATTAGAAACTTTACTATCACAGGCCGTAAAAAATGAAGATTACGAAAAGGCCGCCAGGTTAAGAGATGAGATCTCGAAACGCAAATAAGCCTCATTTTCTATGAATAAATTCCAGGCATTCCTGATCTTTCTTTTTATTGGTTTATTAAATGTACAAGCACAAAGCATTACCAAAACCTGGAGCTTTGAGGTTGCACAGGATACCAGTATAGTTCAAAATAATTTTACCACCAACACCTTCCTTACCCTTGATGAAGGCCGCTTTGATATTAAAGACGGAGAAGGTGAAATTTCTACCGGTGATTATTTATACCAAAACAATTTGCTGGTTTTCTTTTTTGATGTTCCCGGTGATTCCATCAGGAAATTCAGAATAACCGAATTAAGCGACACCTCCCTTGTTCTGGGAGATAGTGAAAACACCTATACTTTTTCTGAGACACCTTCTTTGATAGAAGAAGTGATCCCGGCAGTTGCCGCCAAAGAGATCATTCCAAGCGAAGGTATTTCTTTTGGAAGTGTTTGGCGCGGAGTATTGGGGATGTTCTCCCTTTTATTACTGGCCTTCTTCTTCAGCAGCAACAGAAGATCTATCAACTGGAAAACAGTACTTATTGGGCTATCTGCTCAAATGTTGCTGGCAATTGGGGTTCTAAAGGTGAATTTCATTAAAAACATTTTTGAATTCGTAGGAGGTATATTTGTTCTTATACTTGATTTTACAAGGGCGGGAAGTGAATTTCTTTTAGGCGGAATGATGAACGTAGACAGTTTTGGCTTCATTTTTCTATTTCAGGTTTTACCTACTATCATCTTCTTTTCGGCCTTGACATCTGTATTATTCTACCTTGGGGTAGTTCAAATTATTGTAAAAGGAATGGCCTGGGTTCTTACCCGTTTAATGGGTATCTCGGGCGCTGAAAGCTTAAGCGTTGCAGGGAATATTTTCCTTGGGCAAACAGAAGCTCCTCTATTGATCAAAGCCTACCTGGAGCGTATGACAAAATCTGAGATCCTGCTGGTGATGATTGGGGGGATGGCCACCGTGGCCGGTGGCGTACTGGCAGCTTACATTGGCTTTCTGGGAGGAGATGATCCCGAATTGCGACTCCAGTTTGCCAAACATTTACTGGCGGCCTCTGTAATGGCAGCACCCGGTGCAATTGTTATTTCCAAAATACTATACCCGCAGCAGGAACCTGTAAACACCAATGTGGAGATCTCTTCTGAAAAAATTGGCTCTAATATTCTGGACGCTATTGCCAATGGAACTACTGAAGGTTTAAAGCTTGCAGCAAATGTTGCCGCAATGCTGCTCGTATTTATCGCCTTTATTGCAATGATAAACTATATCCTTGGCTGGATAGGAGGTATTACCACACTTAATACCCTGATGGCAGAATATACCCCTTATACAAAATTCTCCCTGGAGGCAATCCTGGGAACTGTATTTGCCCCTCTTATGTGGCTTATTGGAGTTGCCAAGGAAGATATGATGCTTATGGGACAACTGCTGGGAATTAAACTCGTAGCAAGTGAATTTGTAGGCTACATCCAACTGGCCGATCTTAAAAACCCAGCCAACTACCTTAGCCTGAATTACGAGAAGTCTGTTATTATGGCTACTTATATGCTTTGCGGGTTTGCGAATTTTGCCTCTATTGGAATACAAATTGGAGGAATTGGCTCCCTTGCACCCGGCAAAAGAAAAACCCTTTCAGAATTCGGGATGAAAGCATTAATTGGGGGTACCATCGCTTCCTTACTTTCTGCAACCATCGCCGGGATGATCATTGGGTAAAATACATTGTTCTTAATTACGGTTAACATCTCGTGATAAATTCCTTTTATATAAAAACAAATAGTCTTGTTGTTTTTATATTTTAGCTTTTATCAAATTTAATTGTGCCCTTTTACTATGAAACAATATCTGGACCTGTTACAGCACGTAATGGAGCATGGGAATGAAAAAGGTGACCGTACGGGAACCGGTACCAAAAGCGTATTTGGATACCAGATGCGTTTTGACCTGAGCGAAGGTTTTCCCATGGTAACCACTAAAAAGCTTCACTTAAAATCTATAATTTACGAGTTGCTCTGGTTTTTAAAGGGAGATACCAATATTTCCTACTTACAGGAAAACGGGGTAAAGATCTGGGATGCCTGGGCCAGTGAAAATGGAGACCTTGGACCTGTATACGGGAAGCAATGGCGAAACTGGAATGATGAAGAAATAGACCAGATCAAAGAGATCGTTGAAACGTTAAAGACCAATCCCAACAGCCGCCGAATGCTGGTATCTGCTTGGAACCCTTCGGTATTACCGGATACTTCCAAGTCTTTTTCAGATAACGTGGCCAACAACAAAGCTGCCCTCCCACCCTGTCATGCCTTCTTTCAATTCTATGTGGCCAATGGAAAATTATCCTGCCAGCTTTATCAACGCAGTGCTGATGTTTTTCTTGGTGTGCCTTTTAATATTGCTTCCTACGCATTGCTTACCATGATGATGGCCCAGGTTTGCGGTTACGAGGCCGGCGAATTCATACATACATTTGGCGATGCTCATATTTACAGCAATCACTTTGAACAGGTGGCCCTTCAAATGTCCCGGGAACCTAAAGAATTACCCACTATGAAGCTTAACCCGGAGGTAAAAGACATCTTTGGCTTCAAATTTGAAGACTTTAGTCTTGAAAATTATAATCCGCATCCCCATATTAAAGGTCAGGTAGCGGTTTAAACCAAATCTTATGAAGTATTTCTTTTTTCTTAGCATTATTACTCTATTTTCTTTCAATTCCTATTCTCAGGAGGGCGTTTCCGTAAAAGGTAATACCATAAGCTCAAAAGAAATAGCCCCACTTTGGCCGGGTTGTGAACAATCTGGAGAGCCTTCAAAAGATTGTTTTAATACGATGCTCAGTAAGCATATTAAGGCAAACTTTAAATATCCCAAAGACAGCAAAGGAGCATTTATAAGAGGAAAATCTGTGCTTTCCTTTAGCATTGACGAGACCGAAAAGGTAAAAGATATCACTGCTGAAGGGCCTCACAAAGCAATTAAT
>CAXAZV010000238.1:0-4662 GCA_963973375.1 uncultured Antarcticibacterium sp. | reverse complement strand
GGATCTTAGATATAACAATATTGTAATTGCAACTGATGCCGATGTGGATGGGATGCATATACGTTTATTGCTCATCACATTTTTTCTTCAGTTTTTTCCTGAATTGATCAAGGAGAACCATTTGTATATTTTGCAAACTCCGTTATTCAGGGTAAGAAATAAAAAGGAAACAATTTATTGCTACAGCGAACTGGAAAGACAAATGGCAGTAGATAAATTGAGTGGAAAGGCCGAAATAACCCGATTTAAGGGGCTTGGTGAGATTTCGCCAGATGAGTTCAAGCATTTTATTGGAGCCGATATAAGGCTGGACCCTGTGATGCTGGATAAAGATATGTCTATTGAGGATCTCCTGAGTTTTTATATGGGAAAAAATACTCCCGACAGGCAGGAATTTATTATTGATAATTTAAAGGTTGAACTGGATTTGATAGAAAACTAGCCTATGAGGTTCAACAATACTTCTGAAATTAAAATTGTTCCTTCAGTTTACATTTTAATTGTAGCGGCATTTATAACAAATCTTTTTGTGAATATTGAGATTATGGCCTCTTCTTCAGAAACAGAGAACACCATGACCTTTAGCCATTTTCTTCCAAATATCATTCTGCTGGTCTTTGGTGTTTATTTTCACAGGATAGGCCAGTTATTTGAATTTGACAGTGATGGTGAAACCCTTAATTTCAAAAACAACGGAGTATTCTTTTCAAAATTCATGGAATACCGCGTAAAACGGGCAGAATTTCCAAAATCTAAACTTGTTAAGTTTGAGGTTAGTGATTACGGGATCTATTCCAGTCTTAAAATATATATTACCAGCCGCCGAAAAAAAGGCCCCCGTTCCTACACCTTCAATACGACTTTCCTTAACCGGAAGAAAAAAAGAGGAATGATTGATTCCTTAAACAAGGTGGTGGCAAAAAATAAAGCAATCTCCTAAATGGATATAGAAAATCAAGACTTACTTCCTGAAGAACAGGATGAACAGCCAAAGGAACAATTGATCAGAGTTACAGGAATGTACAAGGATTGGTTCCTGGATTATGCTTCCTATGTTATTTTGGAGCGGGCCGTTCCCGCGGTAGAAGATGGTTTTAAACCCGTTCAACGGCGTATCATGCATTCTATGAAGGATCTGGATGATGGGCGCTATAATAAAGTTGCGAATATTGTAGGTCATACCATGCAGTATCACCCACACGGGGATGCCAGTATTGGAGATGCCATGGTTCAAATAGGACAAAAAGACCTTCTTATTGATGCCCAGGGAAACTGGGGGAATGTTTTTACCGGAGACAGGGCTGCTGCCCCTCGATATATTGAAGCACGCTTATCAAAATTTGCATTAGAGGTAATTTACAATCCTAAGATCACAGATTGGCAATTATCTTATGATGGAAGAAAGAAAGAACCGGTAAACCTACCGGTAAGATTTCCACTTTTACTGGCTCAGGGAGCTGAAGGGATTGCGGTAGGACTTAGTACGCGAATCCTTCCACATAACTTCAATGAACTTATAGATGCTTCAATTAGACATTTAAAGGGTAAAAGTTTTAAGATCTATCCCGATTTTCATACTGCGGGAGAAGCAGATATTACAGATTATAATGATGGTATGCGGGGAGGTAGAGTACGAATTCGTGCTAAGATCTCACAATATGATAAAACCACCCTTGCGATAACCGAGATTCCCTTTGGTACAACAACCACCACCTTAATTGAATCTATTCTTAAGGCAAACGATAAGGGAAAGATCAAGATCAAGCGAATAGAAGATAACACCGCAGAGAATGTGGAGATCTTAATTTATCTTCCGCCAAACATTTCGCCAGATAAAACGATTGATGCATTGTACGCTTTTACCAATTGTGAAAATGCTATTTCCCCTTTGGGTTGTGTTATTATAGATAATAAACCCATCTTCCTGGGAGTAACCGAAATGCTCAAACGCTCTACAGATCATACTTTGAGCCTGCTGAAGCGTGACCTGGAAATAAAACTGGACGAATTAGAAGAGCAATGGCATTTTGCATCTTTGGAGCGTATCTTCATAGAAAACAGGGTTTACCGTGATATTGAAGAGCAGGAGACCTGGGAGGGAGTTATTGAAGCGATTGATAAAGGATTAAAGCCTTTTATCTCTCATCTTAAAAGAGCGGTAACAGAAGAGGACATTGTGAGGCTTACGGAGATAAGGATCAAAAGGATCTCCAAATTTGATATTGATAAGGCACAGCAAAAAATAGATGCCCTGGAAGGGGATATAGCCCAAATCAAACATCATTTAGACCACCTAATAGACTTTGCTATCGCCTATTTTGAAAGGTTGAAAAAAGAATATGGCCAGGGCAGGGACAGGAAAACCAATTTGCGGTTGTTTGATGACATTGAGGCCTCGAAGGTTGCGATGCATAATACGAAGCTGTACGTTAACCGGAAGGAGGGCTTCATAGGAACATCCCTTAAAAAAGATGAGTTTGTAGCCGATTGTTCAGACATTGATGATATTATATGCTTTACCGCCGAAGGTAAGATGATGATCACAAAGGTGGATGCAAAAACCTTTGTGGGAAAAGACATTATCCATGTAGCCGTTTTCAAGAAAAAGGACAAACGTACTATCTATAACCTGGTATATCGTGATGGAAAGAATGGTGCCTCCTATTTAAAACGCTTTGCGGTTACCGGAATTACACGAGATAAGGAATATGATATTACCCAGGGTAAAAAGGATTCCAAGATCCATTATTTTTCAGCCAATCCCAATGGGGAAGCAGAAGTTATCACTGTTTACCTACGCCAGGTTGGAAGTATTAAAAAATTGAGATTCGAGGTAGATTTTGCCGATATGATGATCAAAGGGCGAAATGTAAAAGGAAATATTGTTACAAAATATTCAGTAAAACGAATAGAACTGAAGGAAGAAGGCGTATCTACCCTAAAACCCAGAAGAATTTGGTTTGATGACAGCGTGAAGCGATTAAATGTTGATGAGCGAGGGGAATTGTTGGGAGAATTCAAAGGAGAAGATAGGCTTTTGGTTATAACCCAGGATGGGATGGCAAAAACCATCAAGCCGGAACTTACCACAAGATTCGATGATGAGATCATTGTTCTGGAGAAATGGTCACCAAAAAAGCCTATTTCTGCAATATACTGGGAAGCAGAGAAAGAGCGCTTTTATGTAAAGCGATTTCTAATTGAAAATGCCGATAAAGAAGAAAAATTTATTGGAGATCATGAGAAGTCATTCCTTGAATTGGTTTCAACAGATTATATCCCCAGAGTAGAACTTGTTTACTCTAAAGTAAGAGGCAAAGATCAGCGAACAAGTGACGAGATCAACCTTGAAGAATTTATTTCGGTAAAAGGAATTAAAGCTCTTGGTAATCAATTAACTACAGATAAATTAAAGCAGGTAAACCTTCTTGATCCTATTCCATATGAGCCTATTGAAATCCCCAAAGAATCAATTGAGGTGTTGGATGAAGAAACGGTGGAAGGTACAGAAATTGAAGACTCAAAAGAACCCGGTAAAAACAGCGGATTTGAGAGTCAGATAAAATTATTTGATGAAGAATGAGGCTTCTTAAGGAGTTTAAGGAATTTGCCGTAAAGGGCAATATGATCGACATGGCTGTGGGTATCATTATTGGCACCTCCTTCAATAAGATTATAGATGTCCTGGTAAAGCAGGTGGTGCTGCCGCCACTTAGCTTAATGACAGATGGAATTAACTTCGCTAACCGTAAGATTGTACTTCGGGAAGGTGTCCCAATGGGAGAGCAGGGCGAGGGGGTTGAAGAGGTGGCAATAGGTTACGGTGCATTAATCGAGGCACTTTTAGATTTTGCGATCATAGGTTTTACAATCTTTATGGTAGTACGGCTTATGAACAGGTTTAGAAAGAAAGCAGAGGACCCAAAGAATAAAACTGTTGAAACCCCAAAGAACATAGAGCTTTTGGCCAGTTTAAATAACCTGCTTGAAGAACAGAATGAGATCCTTAGAAAAGGTGGTAATAAAGCCTGATCATTCTACTTTTCGTACGGTTCCCCTTTGTTTATTAGGTTCTCCAACCAAACCGTATTCAAAGGTATAGGAATCCTTATCTGTTGTAAGAATCTTGATATGTAAAGGTTGCTGCTCTGCACGATTCTTTGGCTTTAAATTCTTTACCACGTATTCACAATCATTGATCCAGCGAACACTCGAGGTGTCTGTTTTATCCTGGAAACGGTCAATTTCAATAGAGTCGGTCCTTATAAAAGTAGATTTTACCAATTCCCCATTTAAATAGGTCTCAAATTCAAAAGTTCCGGTCTTAAATCGGCTGCATTCCCTTTCAGGAGAGTAACAGGAATTAGATAGTAATATTAGAATTACGGTAAGGAGTGAAAAAACGCGTTTCATCAGAGCAGTAGGCTTTTATTACCGGGTTTTAACTTAGACCCGGGTATTTGTATTTCTAAATACAAAATAACGCTATTTCCGGCTTAAATTCAATTTTCAAAGGCTTCAAAGCTGCCATCTTCATAAAAGAATACAATTTTCCAAACCTTTTTTCCGGAGTTAGTTCGCATATCTGTTATTTCCCTGCCAGAATTGTCTGCATTTAAATTATTTGAAGGCAAAGGGGCAGGTTGTGTTACAGAATTGGAA
>CAXAZV010000237.1:0-4692 GCA_963973375.1 uncultured Antarcticibacterium sp. | reverse complement strand
CATGACGCCCAGAATTCTTCATAGATTCCTTCACGTCATTGATAGTCATATCAAGTTCTTTCGCGATCTCCTCTGCACTTGGAGGACGTTCGTGAGATTGCTCAAGAAAGGCGAAAGTCTTGTTGATCTTGTTTATAGATCCAATTTTGTTCAATGGTAAACGCACAATACGCGATTGCTCGGCAAGAGCCTGCAGGATCGACTGGCGAATCCACCAAACAGCATAGGAAATAAATTTAAAACCCCTGGTTTCATCAAAACGCTTTGCAGCCTTGATCAATCCAAGATTTCCTTCATTAATAAGATCGGGTAGGGTTAACCCCTGGTTTTGATATTGTTTTGCTACAGAAACAACAAAACGAAGGTTCGCCTTTGTCAATTTCTCCAGTGCGCGGTCATCACCCGCTTTAATTTTTTGTGCCAATTCCACCTCTTCATCGGCAGTAATCAGGTCAACTTTACCAATTTCTTGCAAATACTTATCCAGCGAAGCAGTTTCACGGTTTGTTACCTGCTTCGTAATTTTAAGTTGTCTCATCTATCTTCTCCTTGGATTTTTTATTGTGAATAGTTCTCTACCTTATTGTACGTAAAGAGTAGGAGAAATGTTACAAAACTTACAATATTTTTCCTGTGGGCGTTCCCTTCGGGTCGGGCTTTTCGCTTCAAGTCCGCTCTCCTTGCGGTCGCTGCGGGCTTTTCGCTGCAATCCCTAACGCAAAAATAAAAACTGAATATTTTATCATATTCATAAAAAAACCTCCTTAAAAAATTTTTAAGGAGGTTTATATTTAAGAATTTAGAAAGAGTTAATCGTTTCTGTCTTCTCTTGGTTTTCTGTCATCACGATTTCTATCATCACGACCTCTGTCATCTCTTCCACGGTTGTCTCTTGAGCCACGGTTGTCACGACCCCTGTCATTACGGTCATCACGCGGTGGTCTTGCAACATAACCTTCAGGTTTTGGCAACAAAGCCTTACGGGAAACCTTCTGCTTACGGGTCTTAGGATCAATTCCAAAATATTTAACTTTGAAAACATCTCCCATATTCACCACATCACTTACATTTTCTGTACGTTCCCATGCCAATTCACTAACGTGTAGCAATACTTCGTTACCCGGGGCAACAAGGAATTCTACTACAGCACCAAAGTCAAGCATTTTTATAACCTTCACGTCATAAGATTCTCCAACTTCCGGCTTGAACATCAAGGCATCTATTCTTGCCAAGACACTGTCAATTCCTTCCTGGCTTGTTCCAAGGATCTCAACAACTCCTTTTTCATCAACTTCGTTGATAACAATAGTAGTTCCTGAAGTCTTTTGCATTTCCTGGATCACTTTTCCACCTGGCCCAATAAGAGCACCAATGAATTCCTGAGGAATGATCTTGGTAACTATCTTTGGAGCATGAGGTTTCACGCTTTCATTAGGTTGAGAAATAGTTTTTGTTAATTCCCCAAGGATGTGTAATCTTCCGGCACGTGCCTGTTTAAGGGCAGATACAAGAATATCATAAGGTAAACCTTTCACTTTAATATCCATCTGGCAGGCAGTAATACCATCGGCCGTTCCGGTTACTTTAAAGTCCATATCTCCCAGGTGATCTTCATCTCCTAATATATCTGAAAGTACCGCGTGACGGTCACCATCTGAGATCAATCCCATTGCGATCCCCGATACCGGTTTTTTCATTTGGATACCTGCATCCATCATTGCCATAGTTCCTGCACAAACAGTTGCCATGGAAGAAGAACCGTTAGATTCCAATACTTCAGAAACTATTCTTACAGTATATGGGTTATCTGAAGGGATCATTCCTTTAAGTGCACGTTGTGCCAGGTTTCCGTGACCAATCTCTCTTCTGGAAGTTCCTCGTAAAGGATAGGCTTCCCCGGTACAGAATGGTGGGAAATTATAATGTAAATAGAAAGTTTCCTCCCCCTGGTGGGTTGGCATATCTATCATATTGGCTTCTCTTGAAGTTCCCAAAGTTACCGTTGCAAGAGCCTGAGTTTCCCCACGTGTGAAGATGGCCGATCCATGAACTGATGGCAAATAATCTACCTCACACCAAATTGGGCGTATCTCATCTGTTCTTCTTCCGTCTAAACGAATTCCTTCAGCAAGGGTAAGTTCCCTTACGGCTTCTTTTTCTACTTTGCTGTAGTAAGACTTGATAAGACCTGAATTTTCTTCCAGTTCTTCTTCAGTAAAAGATGCAAGAACCTCTTCTTTTATAGCTGAGAAGCCTTCGCTTCTTTCATGCTTACCATGACCACCTTTAGCGATATCATAAACTTTTTGATAAGCAATTTCTCTTACTCTTTGTGAGATAGAATCATCGCTTTTTGCAGGTGCATACTCTCTTGTTGGTTTTCTTCCAAAAGCATCGGCCAAACGGTGTTGGGCCTCAATTTGGATCTTAATGGCGTCATGAGCAAATTTTATAGCATCTGCCATTTCCTCTTCAGAGATCTCTTTCATCTCACCTTCTACCATCATAACAGAATCTGCCGATGCTCCAATAACCATATCAATGTCCGATTCCAGTAACTGGCTTCGGCTTGGGTTAATGATGAACTCCCCGTTCACTCTTCCTACCCGTGCTTCTGAAATTGCACATTCAAAAGGAATGTCAGATAACTGTATCGCAGTAGAAGCGGCCAATCCTGCAAGTGCATCTGGCATTACTTCTTCATCATGAGACATCAACTGGATCATAACCTGGGTTTCCGTTCTGTAATCTGAAGGAAACAAAGGTCTTAATACCCTGTCTACAATTCTCATGGTTAATACTTCACCATCGCTTGGTCTGGCTTCTCTTTTAAAGAACCCGCCCGGGTAACGTCCTGCTGCGGCAAATTTTTCTCTGTAATCTACTGTTAGAGGGAAAAAATCCATTGTGCTTTCCTTGTAAGAAGATACAACGGTACAAAGCATTACTGCATTTCCCATTCTTAGCTCAACAGCTCCATGTGCCTGTTTTGCCAGTTTTCCGGTTTCGAGAGAAATGGTTCTTCCATCCCCCAGGTCGATAACCTCTTTAAATGTTTTTGGAATCATAAATTTTTTTGAATTCTAATATGTATGTAAAGATACATATTACATTAAACATTGGTTTCCCGTTGAATAATTCATCGGGACTTGCTGTGTTGTTGTGTAGTTGTTGTTGCAGACCAATGAAAAACTACTTCAGGCCGGGCCGTGAAGTGTCAATTTTGTAATCAGTAAAATAAAAGACCGTTATAAGCCTTGTAAGATATAAAAAAAGGGGGCATAAAGCCCCCTTGAAAATTATTTTCTTAATCCTAATTCCTTAATGATCGCACGGTATCTCATGATATCCTTCTTCATTAAATAGTCAAGTAAGCTTCTTCTTTTCCCTACCAGCATAACCAGAGAACGCTCGGTGTTAAAATCCTTACGGTTTTTCTTCAGGTGATCTGAAAGGTGAGAGATACGCTGCGTGAACAACGCGATTTGACCTTCTGCACTACCGGTGTCATTTTTACCTTTACCGTGTTTTGCGAAAAGATCTTGTTTTTCTTCTTTAGTTAAATACATTCCAATATTAATTTTAATGATTTTTATGTATTGACAGCATTTCTGTCAAGCGGCAAATATACTATATTTTTAATAATATCTTAGCGGCCGGATAAAATCTTTTTAAGCCCTTAATGGCTGATTTAGAATAAGATCCAAATATTGGTTTATCTTATCTTTAAGCTCAGATCTTGGCGTGATAAAATCCAGGAATCCATGTTCCTTCAAAAATTCTGCTGTCTGGAAATCCTTGGGAAGGTCCTGTCCTGTTGTGTCTTTTACTACCCTTGGTCCCGCAAAACCTATCAAAGCTCCGGGTTCTGAGATATTAATATCACCTAACATTGCAAAAGAAGCCGTGGTTCCTCCTGTAGTAGGATCTGTA
Organism: uncultured Antarcticibacterium sp.; assembly: GCA_963973375.1. Classification (GTDB taxonomy): domain Bacteria; phylum Bacteroidota; class Bacteroidia; order Flavobacteriales; family Flavobacteriaceae; genus Gillisia. The sequence goes on along the minus strand of CAXAZV010000237.1, from coordinate 759 downwards.
CATAATGAGATGTAAGGGATCTTTGCATCATCCAGCTGTGCAAGCTTGGCCGATGTTTTTGCCAGCTGCATCAAGGAAAGTGCTGCCTCCATCATTCTCGCTCCTCCAGACTTGGAAATAATTACCAACGGAACCTTATGCGTCAGGGAATAATCTGCCGCTCGGGCGATTTTTTCACCTACTACAGATCCCATTGAGCCCCCAATAAATTTAAAATCCATACAGGCAACCACAAGGTCTTTTCCTTTAGATTTTCCTACCGCAGTTCTTACAGCATCTGTAAGTCCTGTTTTTTCCTGAGCCGCCTTTAACCTGTCAGTATATTTGGTGGTATCTTCAAAATCCAGCGGATCTTTAGAGGAAATATCCTTATCCAGTTCTGTAAACTGGTTGTTGTCAAAAAGGATCTTGAAATATTCATGACTTCCTATTCTTACGTGATACCCATCCTCCGGACTTACATAAAAGTTCTTCTCGAGTTGCTCGGCATCAACGATCTTACCGGTGGGAGATTTATACCAAAGTCCTTTTGGCACATCTTTCTTCTCCTCGGTAGGGGTTTGTATTCCTTTTTGTGTTCTTTTAAACCAGGCCATGTTTTCTTTCTATTAAAGGGTTTCAGGTTTCAAATGTTTTGCAAATGTAGCATTTGAACCCGGGCGTTTATAAAAAAATATCAGCTGAAAATAGTAATTATTTCAGCTGATAGATTCACTTAGCTTATAAAGTATTTACATTATTAAGGTCTTCAAAGGCCTT
>CAXAZV010000236.1:0-4709 GCA_963973375.1 uncultured Antarcticibacterium sp. | reverse complement strand
TGCTATACCTTCTTTTCCATTATAATCTAAAGCCATTACCCCACAATTGTTTAAAGGTAATTGCAGCGGCCCTGCTGTTTGCTGTTTGGCAACCCTACCGGTCACACAACGGTCAACTTTATTGGTAAGCCAATCTTTACAGGCAACTGCTTCAAGTTGCAGGACCTGGTCCAGATATTCTTTTATTTTGTCTTGTGAGTATTGTACGTCTTCATATTCTCTGTGAACCGTTTTGTCCTTCATCACAATTTTTGGAGAACTTCCAAACATATCTGCAAGGGAAATATCCATTGGTTTTTCTCCATTGCTCTTACGCTGAAAAATGAAGTTGTGATCATCTGTTACCTGTCCAACACTATACATTGGGGCGCGTTCTCTGTCTGAGATGCGTTGCAGGATATCCATATCTTTCTCTGCAATCAACAGTCCCATTCGTTCCTGAGATTCGTTACCTATAATCTCTTTTGCTGAAAGGGTAGGATCTCCCACGGGTAATTTATCAAGATCAATATTTCCCCCGGTATCTTCCACAAGTTCACTCAGGCAGTTTAAATGCCCGCCGGCACCATGGTCATGAATGGAGATTATTGGATTATTATCACGCTCAACCATTCCACGAATAGCATTGGCGGCTCTTTTTTGCATTTCCGGGTTGGCGCGTTGTACCGCGTTAAGTTCAATTCCCGTACTAAATTCTCCTGTATCTGCAGATGAAACAGCTGCCCCACCCATTCCAATACGGTAGTTGTCACCTCCTAAAACTACAATCTTATCTCCTTTTTTTGGGACTTCCTTGATTGCCTGATCTGCCTTGCCATAACCAATTCCTCCGGCCAGCATGATCACTTTATCATACGCCATAAGCCGGTTGTGTTCTTTGTGTTCAAAAGTGAGTACAGATCCCGTAATCAGCGGTTGCCCAAATTTATTTCCAAAATCTGATGCGCCATTGGAGGCTTTTATCAAAATATCCATCGGGGTTTGATAAAGCCATTCTCTTTCGGCTACTTTATCCTCCCATTTGCGGTCTTTTTCAAGCCTGGAATAAGAGGTCATATAAACTGCAGTTCCTGCCAGGGGCAATGAACCTTTTCCGCCGGCAAGCCGGTCGCGAATCTCTCCACCACTACCTGTAGCAGCTCCGTTAAAAGGTTCTACAGTAGTAGGGAAATTGTGAGTTTCGGCCTTAAGTGATATTACCGAATCAAAATCCTTACTCTCATAATATTCCGGTACATCTGCTCTTTTAGGAGCAAATTGTTCCACACGTGGCCCTTTAATGAAGGCAACATTATCTTTATATGCTGAAACTATCTCATTGGGATTTACCTCCGAGGTTTTTCTTATAAGTTTAAACAAAGTGGAGGGTTTCTCAATCCCATCTATCACAAAACTTCCGTTGAAGATCTTATGGCGGCAATGTTCAGAATTCACTTGAGAGAAGCCAAATACTTCAGAATCTGTAAGTTTACGTTCCAGTTTTTTAGAAAGATCCTGCAGGTATTGTACTTCTTCAGTATTTAAAGAAAGGCCTTCCTGTTTATTAAAAGTATCTATATCATCAATCTGTAAAACAGCCTGTGGTACCGCATTCACAGTAAAAACCTCCTGGTCCAGCCCATTGAATTTCTGAGAAAGCATAGGGTCAAAATCGTGAAATTTTGAATCTACTTTCAGGAATTCCTCTATGCGTATAATGCCTTGAATTCCCATTGTTTGGGTAATCTCAACGGCATTTGTACTCCAGGGGGAGATCATTGCTGCACGCGGCCCAATAAAAAAATCTGCCAGGGCAGATTTATTGAGGTGTTGAGCATTACCAAAAAGCCAGTTTAATTTTGAAATATCCTTAGCTGAAAGTGAAGCGTACGTTTGCACTGCATAAACCTTAGAGGATTGGGTTCCGAAGAATAGAATCATTCTGCTTGGTTTTGTATTATTTGAGAAAGGCCAAATTTAAGTTTTTTGACTGAATTACCGTAATAGGTTTGGCCGGAATATTGAATATTTTGTGATTTAAAAAGAACCGGAACTTGCTATCACATTGAGACCACCCCTAAATTAATACTGTCCTAAGTTATTTACAGAATCCATTTCAAGTATTTCCCAGTTGGAAACATTGAAAACTGCAGATGGTTCAGCGGAATCATATTTTCTTATAAGGGTAGCATCTTTTCCAAAATCTTCAGGATCGTCATAATTGCCTATGATATCTATGAGAACCCCGTTTTTAAAAAGCCCAATGGGGTCATTACCATTAAAATCCATTGGAGCCCCGGTTTTAAGAATATTGGCATTATTAATAATTTCAGAAGGTTCAGAGCTTTCATTTCCAATTACGTAAACGTTGCGATGCGGCAAAGATCCTGTAAGAAGCAATTCACCCATCCAATCGCCTGTGCCATTTGACTGCTTTTTTATGGAATATCCCGCAGCATTGAGATCTACCATTCTTCCGGTAAGATTTACGATCTCGAGCGCCTTGTTAAAAGAGGAACCCTCAACATATTCTGAAAAAAATAAATCGGTTGAAAAATCTTCATCCTGAAGTATGGGTTGCATGGCATCATCACTCCCGCAGGAAAGAAAAAAACCAAAAACCGGAATCAGCAGAAATTTTATCCTTTTCATATTTTATAAAAACCAACTTTTAAGATAGTAATTATATATGAAATTACAATTGGATTTATTGGGATGGATTTTACTTTGCTGTATTCTCAAGTAGCGCCATATAAAAACCGTCAAAACCTGTTTCAGAAGAAAGTATCTTTTCTTCTTTTACCAGTTTAAAGTTACTCCCCGCTTCCCTTGCCAGGAATTTCTCTACCTGGTCCTGATTTTCAGATGGTAAAACCGAACAGGTGGCGTACACCATTTTTCCTCCCGGTTTAAGTATTCTGGAATATTGATCAAGGATCTCGGCCTGAGTTTTCTTAATGTTCTCTATGAATTCAGGTTGTAGTTTCCATTTTGCATCTGGATTACGGCTAAGAACTCCCAGACCGCTGCAGGGTGCATCAATCAACACTCTGTCTGCAGTGCCGTAAAGTTTTTTTACCACCTTGGTAGACTCAATGGCACGCGGATCAATATTATGAGCGCCGGCACGTTTTGCCCTACGTTTTAATTCCTTCAATTTATTCTCATAAATATCTGTAGCAATGATCTGTCCTTTATTTTCCATAAGGGCAGCCAGGTGAAGGGTTTTACCTCCGGCACCTGCACAAGTATCTACCACTCTCATACCCGGTTCTACATCAAGAAAATGTGCCACCATTTGAGAAGAGGCATCCTGAACTTCAAAAAAACCATTTTTAAAAGCTTCAGTTTTGAAAACATTGGATCTTTCTTCCAGCTGCAAAGCATCGGGGTAACCTTTGATTGCCTCAGTAGCTATTCCTTCATCCTTTAAAGCACTGCGCAATTTATCTTTAGTGGTTTTAAGCGTATTCACTCTAAGGATAACAGGGGCCTGCTCATTTAAAGCATGAATCTCCTTTTCCCAGGTTTTCTCACCTAATTCTTTTACACCCATTTCATCCATCCAATCTGGGATAGACTCACGGTATTTTCTTATTTTGCTTAACTCATCAAATTTACCTTTGATCTTTCTGCTGGGTGTAGGTTCAATTTGCTTCCAATCTGGTAAGGTTACCCCACGCAAAGTGGCCCATACCGCGAATATGCGAAAAAGATTTTCCCTGGAGTAGGGAGCTTTCACATCGGCAATTTCAGTATATAAACGCTTCCATCGAACAATTTCATAAGTAGTTTCAGCAATAAAGCTACGGTCGCGCGCTCCCCAGCGTTTATCCCTTTTCAGGGCTTTTTCAATAGTCTTGTCGGCATATTTTCCTTCATTGAATATCTCTGAAAGTGCATCAATCGTTGCAAATACTAAATTCCTGTGTAAGCGCATAGTTTTAATTTAAAGGTGCAAAGGTACATTTTTTTGCTGCGGAAAAATTTATCTTTGATTCAAATTCGTAATTATGAAAGTTGTATACTATTTGGCGATCCTTGTTTTTATTGGGTGTGGTTCAAAAGAAGAGAAGGAGGAACGCAGTACTTTTTCTAAGGTAGAAATTGAAAATATCTTCCAGGATTCTGTAAGCGTTCGCGCTATAGAAGTAATGGGTAACAATCTGGCGTTTGCTTCAAACCGGGGTTGGTTTGGATTTTATAACGATGCTACAGGAGATTTCAAGGTCAATCTCCAGGAGCAGGATTCATTGGTGCCTGAGTTCAGGGCTGTGGCAAGTACAGAAAATGACTTCTTTATGTTGAGCGTGGGAAACCCGGCTCTTTTATATAAAACCGGCGATACCGGACAAATGGAACTGGTATATCGCGAGGACAATGAAAAGGTATTTTATGATGCCATGACATTTTGGAATGATAAAGAGGGGATCGCTATGGGTGATCCTACAGATTCCTGCCTTTCAATAATTATAACCCGTGATGGCGGGCAAACCTGGAATAAACTTAGTTGCGATATTTTGCCTGAAATTGTTGAAGGAGAGGCAGCATTTGCCGCCAGTAATTCAAACATCTCAGTATCTGGAAATAATGCGTGGATCCTTTCAGGCGGGATGAGTTCAAGGATATTTTTTACGGAAGATAAGGGGAATACCTGGGAGGTTTTGGATACACCATTAAAACAGGGGACACCAACCGCCGGCGGATATAGCCTTGATTTTTATAATAAT
>CAXAZV010000235.1:0-4773 GCA_963973375.1 uncultured Antarcticibacterium sp. | reverse complement strand
TTTTTTAAGTAGAAAAGCCGCGGCAGCAAAGGGGCTGGTCTCATTATTTTCAATGGCCAGTAACAGTATTTGCAGCGCTTTTTTCATTTCGGGATGGCGGTAAAATCGGGATTTTAAATGCTCATTGATAGTTTGTAGCAACCAGAATTTATTTTGTTCGTGCCGGTGGTTTTCAAAGTAATTATTAGCCTTGGTGAGACCGGTGAATTCCTCTATCAATTCCCAAATCTCCGGGATTCCTTTTTGTTCAATGGCGCTGCTTAAAAGCACCTTTGGTTGCCAGCCGCTTTGTTTTGGTGGGTATAAATGCAGCGCTCTCTTAAATTCCAACCTCGCTTCCCGGGCAGCTTTTTGATTTTCACCATCGGCTTTGTTTATCACAATTGCATCGGCCATTTCAATGATACCACGTTTAATGCCCTGTAATTCATCCCCGGCACCGGCAAGCTTGAGCAGAAGGAAAAAATCTGTCATGCTGTGTACAGTGGTTTCACTTTGTCCAACTCCCACCGTTTCTATCAGCAATACATCAAATCCTGCTGCTTCACAAAGTATTATGCTTTCCCTGGTTTTTTGTGCCACCCCTCCCAAAGATTCTCCGGAGGGTGAAGGCCGTATAAAGGCGTTTTCCAGAGTTACAAGCTTTTCCATCCTGGTCTTATCACCCAAAATACTCCCGTGGGAAACCGTGCTGGAAGGGTCTACGGCCAGAACCGCTACTTTTTTGCCTTTGCCAACAAGGTAACTACCCAGAGCTTCAATGAAAGTGCTTTTTCCTACACCCGGCACACCGGTTATACCAATGCGAACAGATCTATGCGCGTGTGGGAGGCAGGCTTCTACCAGTTTTTCGGCTTTGTCCTTGTGGCCTGGTTGTTGACTCTCTATAAGGGTAATTGCACGGCCAAGAGCTGTTTTATCCCCTTTCAAAAGTCGGGCTACCAACTCCTCAACCTCAATCTCCTTTTTTCTGAAAGTCTTGATTTTTTGCCGGGAAACGGGGTTAATAGTGGGGGTTCCCGGACTGCTATCACGCTGAGATAATGCCGATTTTTTAGAGGGTTTGGCCAAAATGCAGAATAATATTTAAGACAAATTTAGGGAAACTTCTTTGATGTCCCTACCAATAGGTGGTATCTTCAAATTTCTATAAAGTTAATCAAAAATAAACAAGATGAAGAAATTGTATAAAGCCACAGTAACAAATTCCGGTGGACGGGAAGGACATACCAAAAGTGATGATGGCGTATTGGATTTAAAATTAAGCAAGCCTAAAAGTATGGGTGGGAAAGGTGAAAAACACACCAATCCTGAACAACTTTTTGGTGCAGCATATTCCGCGTGTTATGGAAGTGCCCTAATGGCCGTGGCAAAAAAACATAAGGTAGATATTGGTGATTTTAATGTAACTGCCACTGTAACTCTGGGAACAACTGAAGAAGATGAGCTACAGCTTGCGGTGATCCTTGATTCTTATCTTCCCGGAGTAGATATAGAAACCGGTGAAAAATTGGTAAATGAGGCCCATGAAATGTGCCCTTATTCAAGAGCTACAAGGGATAATGTAGATGTTACCCTAAACCTGTTACTTGACGAGGAGGATTAAACCTCCCGTTATTTTAATTAGTTGAAAGAAAGAAGCGCCTCGTGCGCTTCTTTTGCTGTTTGCATAGGCACGGTTACAAGGGTCTCATCCCAAGCCAGGCTTAGGAAGATCAATTCATTTTCCCTTTGAAAATAGATGCTGAATTGTTCAATGGTCTCCTGTACTTTGGCGGTAGGCACCTCTAGCACCAGAGCGTCAAATTCAGGTTCGCGATAGGGTTTTTTATCAAGGTCAATGCCCCAGGGATACATTTTGGAATTAAAGATCACTTTCCATGACTTTTCTCCGGGGATGGTCCATAGGGTATATTTTCCGGCTTTCAGCAAAGATCCGTCTACCAGAAGATCCTGGTTAGTAGTAAATGTAGTGGCCTCATTGGCACCCGTTCTCCAAACTTCTCCATAGGGGACAAGTTCCCCAAATATTACACGGTCCTTTTTATAGGGGCGGTTATAATAAACTTCAATTTCAAGGGTTTCCTCTTCATAATGTACTATATCCTCCGGGCTGTGTGCTTTTGTGGAATAGCGTTTTAAAAACAGCCCTACCAGCAATAGCAGGATCACAAATCCCCCAATTTTAAGCCCTGTTTTTAATTTGGTTCCCATAATAATTTTATTAGATAATTACCAATTCTAAAATTATGCCAATTTCAGCTTAAAAACTTATAATCAATGCGTTATTTTCGTACCTGAGATTATTTCAAAACTAATTTCAGAAATAAAAAAGATGAAAGCAAGATTTTTGCAACACTTTAAATTAGGCGTCGTCTTTAGAATACCAGCTAACCAAAAATCAGGATTTCAATGCATCAGTTAATTGCAGCGTGTCACGCCAATAACCGCAAAGCCCAGATGGAGCTCTACAACCGTTATTGTGACGGTATGTACATTGTTACAAGGAGGTTTTAAAAGATCCCTTTGAGGCCGAAGATGCCATGCAGGAAGCTTTTATTAAGGCTTTTACCAAACTCCACCAATACAACGGGGAGGTCACTTTTGGAGCCTGGTTGAAGAAGATCGTTATCAATAAATGTATCGATAAACTGAAAGCTAAAAAGATGGAACTGGTGGCGTTGAATGAAAATGTACTGAATACCGCGGAAGAAGATGATAACTGGCAAATTGATGACGGAATAGGAATAGCCCGGGTGAAAACTGCCATACAGCATTTGCCCGAAAAATATAAATATCCTCTTATGCTGTATTTAATAGAAGGATATGACCACGAAGAAATTTCAGAAATAATGAATATTAGTCAGGTGGCCTCCAGAACAATGGTTCACCGCGGAAAGAGAAAATTACAGGAAGAACTAAAACATTTGAAAAATGGCACAGGATATTAGAGATCTGTTTTCGGGAGAAGAGGATCCAGGAAAAGGCGAGAAGTTAAATAAAGGCCATCAAAAGAGGTTTGAGGCCAGGCTTCAAAAGGAGCTTCCGCAGGAGAAAAGTAGAAATACCTATTTCTACCTCAAGATTGCGGCAATCTTTATTGTGGCCCTTGGAATTGGCTTGTTCTATTTTAATTCCGGCAGCAGTGGACCAGTAGAAAACGAGATAGTTACTATTCCTTCTGAAGAAAATTTGGAAGAAACAGGCACAGGAAAAAAGCAATTCCAGTTAAGCGATATCTCTCCCGAGTTCAAGAAAATAGAAAATTATTATATGGCAGGTATCAATATGGAACTTGCAAAACTGGAGGTGAATAATGATAATAAAGCCTTAATCGATGCCTTTATGCTGGAAATGGAAGAACTGGATAAGGAATACCAGCGGCTCAATGCCGAGCTTAATGAATCCGGGCCCAATGAGCAAACCATTGAAGCTATGATCGCAAATCTACAACTGCGTATGGATTTGCTTCGAAAACTGAAAACAAAATTAAACGAGATAAAACAATCAAAAAATAAAAGTCATGAAAAACTTCAGGCATAAGACCCTACTTGTAATGCTGTTCCTGGCAGGTGCCACCACCTTTGGCCAGTCAAAAAAAACGGACCAGAATTTTAAAACTTCCAGGGACGTAAAGATAGTTGTAGATGCAAGACATACCAATGTAACTTTTGAGGTCTGGGATAAAAATGAGGTGCAAGTAGAAGCATTTCTGGATTCCGGAGTAAAGGGTGAAGAAGCTAAAAACCTTATGGATAGCTGGAAATTTGACGTAAGCGGTAACGCTTCAGAAGTCAAGATAAGCTCCGGTGGAGGTACTTTAATGGCACCAGAGATGGATATGTCTTCTCTCACTGAATCTTTGAGCCATCTTCAAAATCTCATTGCCCCTATAATGAGCGAAATGGTTGCGCCTATGGTTGAAAACATCGCGAAAAATCCGCCGCTACCGCCCGATTTTGCAGCAAAAATGGGAAATCTTAGCTTTGACTATGAAGCTTATCAAAAGGATGGTGATAAATACATCAAAAAATGGGAAAAGAAAATAGAGCAGAATTTTGGGAAAGATTTTGAGGTATCAATGGAGAAATGGGCAGAGCAGTTTGAGAAGAATGCTGAGGTTTGGGAAAAGAACCTTGAAAAGAAAATGGAGGTGAATGGGGAGCAATTTGAAAAATCTATGGAGAAATGGGCTGAAAGTTTTGGTGCCCAAATGGAGAAATGGGGAGAAAACTTCGCTAAGGAAATGGAAAGCGTTGAGAAAATGGAAAAAGGAAACGAAACCAGGACCGGATCTAAAGCCAATAGAAATATAAAGGTTAAAATGCCGGCAGGAGCAAGACTTCAACTAGATGTAAGACATGGAGCGGTTAAACTGGGTAACAGGGCTACCAATCTTAAAGCCACCCTATCCCACAGCTCTTTAACCGGTAATATAATAGATGGAAAAGATACAGATATCAAGGTATCTTACAGTCCTGTGACCATTGCCCAATGGAACTATGGCATACTCAATGCGGGGTATGCTCAAAAAATTGCAATCAATAAAGCTCAAAGCATAAAATTGATTTCCAACTCAAGCGATGTTAATATTGGTGAAATTGGCGAAACGGGAATTCTTTCAGGCACATTTGGAGCTTTGAAGATTGGGAAGCTAGCTCCGGAATTTAAAAATCTTGATATAACAGTTAAGAACAGTGATCTCCAGCTTAGTTTGCCGCAAACAGCCCTTAATTTTAATTATAACGGTACACAAAGCAAAATTGAATATCC
>CAXAZV010000234.1:0-4808 GCA_963973375.1 uncultured Antarcticibacterium sp. | reverse complement strand
GACCTTCTGCTCTTTTAGAGCTAAGAGAAGTTCCCTGGTTATTCCATTTGTATGTATAGGGAGGTGTGCCGCCCGTAACATCCAGGTCTATGAAACCATCATTAATAATTTTACTTGGATTTCCAATATTTGCTTTAACGTCAAGATCCTGTGCGAATAAGGAAATAATAGAAAATGTAAAGAACAATGAAAGTAAGTACTTTCTCATAAGATTTATTAAAAGTTAATGAAGGTATATTTTACAGCGAAGCAAGATGCTAAAAAAATGGCCATTTTCAAATTTTTACTCGTTAAAATGTAAAGGAATTGTTAAATAAAAAGAAGTTGGGCTGTGCGACTTTTACTTAATCCAGGAAGTATTAAAAGAAAAGTTGAATTTTTTTCTGCTGTAAACCAGTGTTTAGATACTAAAGATCAAATACAGAACTGCGTTTAACATACACCAGATCTTTTAATTTGAGCCAGAAAGCCAGCGTAAGATAAACGGCAAATCCCATTCCCATAGTGGCAAAAGACAAATAAATGAAGAACAATCGAATTGTTTTGGCCCTAATTCCCATTTTATCTCCAATCCGGGAGGACACATAGAAGCCATGGCGTTCAAAAAAGTGCCGTATGGAATAAACAAACTTCATCATTTCTCAAAGATATTACAATTACCTCAACCTCTTATTATTTTTGCACCAAGATTACATTTTAAACAATAATTCTTATCGCAATAAGCAGCTTTTAAATGCAGCAGGCCCTGCGAGTGCAAAGCTGTTACAGCCGTATTGGGTCTTATAATGTTAAATTTTTCGATCACTGTATTCTTTTCGGTCTTTATTTCCTGAACCAAACTCAGGATTTGTTGAGGATCACCAGATCCTATTGACCTGAAATAATAAAACTTTAAAGGAATAATTGTGTTTATTATGAGCAGGTCTATAAAATCTTCGGAAAGCTTTTTCGCTCTTAAAGAATGCTCTTTTCCGAAGTTATAATGCTTCTTCCAGTAAACACCGGTTTCAACTTTTAATAATTCATGAAGTTCCTTTCTTGTTCCGGTACTTATTATTTTACTGAATAAATGTGGAACTCTTGAATATAACTCTGCAAGCTGTGACAACCTGATGTTGGGGAAGTTTTCCGGCCTTAATCTAAAATATTTTGGCCTTTCCACTCCGGAGTTACTCAACCCGAATTTTCTTTTTAAAAAATTATATTCTTTCTTCAATTCCAGAAAGTATTCATCTTCATTTTTTTTATCCAACAGGCCGCTTTGCCCAAAAAACAGGGCCTCTAGAAGGAGAGGGGAAGTCCGGCATTTTTGAATAATTCCAAAATCCAGGCTTTGCGCCAGGCTTAAAAAAGCCTCTCCGTTCACCTTTAAACCAAAGCTGCGTGCCAGCAACCTAAATAAGACTTCCTCCCAGTTATTTTCTGAATTTTTCAGCAGTTTGCCAATCGCGTCAGATTTCTGTTCAAGTTTTTCAAAATACATTCGTTCCAGCCAGTTTTCAATTTCAAAATTTTGAAAATTGACAAACTCCTTTTCGCAATTGATCCATTTTGCTTTGGGGGCCAACAATAGATTTCTATAACTGGTTAGTGTTTCTTCTGAAGTAAGATTTTTTAATTCCAGTGCAGGTATTACCGAATTATCTTTTCTATAAATATCTATGTTGTTCTCCCAAACTACATGAAGCACCACATTTTCATAATTAGGGTCATTTTCATGGCGATGGGAATACCAGTCTGAAGAGCGTACATGTATTTCCACATTCCCGGCCCACAACTGCTCTCCAATTTGGATGTTTGCATTGAAAAAATCGGGACCTGAATTGAAGTTTGGTGTCCCGGAATTAATAATCCTCACAGGTTGTCCGTCAACCGTGTGGGCGCGTCTAAATTCAAACTTTTTAAAGTTCCATATATAATGTAGAAAATCTTCTTGCATCTTTAAATTTACCAGATCTTTTATCAGGTAATTAATAATAAACGCATTAAAATTATCCCATAAGCCTCATCACCTTATAAGTTTCTCTTCCACCTCGTCAATTATTTCGTCAACCCAACGTCGGTACATGAGCGCACTTGGATGTAGGCTATCGCCTGCTATTAGATTTCGGTTAACCGCCGCCTCCCGGGAAATTGGAGTAATATTATAATATTCAACATTATTATCCTGTGCCACTCTTCTTACCACATCATTAAATCTGGCTATTTGAAAGGCAATTGTGTCGGCATTGTTTGCCCCAAAAGGAGTTACACCATAATCTGGGATGCTTAAAGCAAAAACGCCTTTCTCCTGAAGCTTGCTGTGCATTATAGCCTTTCGGAAGATCTCCCGTAGTTCAACCTCAAATTCAGTAATTGTTCTTTTTTGATATTGATTATTCACTCCTATCAAGATAGAAACTAAGTCAAAATCCCGCTGTACATTAATTTCAGATTCAATATTGGTAATAAGATTGCGGGTAGTCCAACCCGTCCTTGCAACAATTTTGGGGGAGGCTACCTTGTATCCTCTTTCTTTTAACCTTTCAACCAACTGTACCGGCCAGGATTGATTCACCCCTACCCCTTCTCCAATAGTATAGGAATCACCTAAGGCTAAATAACTAAAATCCATTTGCGGTGTTACCGGCAAATCACGTGAGGAGTTGCAGGCAAGAATGAAAATTGAAGCGATTAAAAGAAGTAGTATTTTTTTCATGTGAAGGCTTTTAATTTCCAAATTACCGTATTTTGCACCAATTAAAAACTTTTTATAAACTATTTAGCTATTTGCCTGTATGAGAAAATACTTACTTCCAATTCTACTTTTTACTGTGTTGCTGGCAAATGGTCAGGAAAAAACAGGAGCCCAACAATTCTGGGAAAACCTCCGTGCGCATTGCGGGAAAGCTTATGAAGGGAAACTTGCCCCCCATGTGACCAATGATGCTTTTAGTGGTAAAACCCTTACCATGTTTGTAAGCACCTGTGATGATGGAACTATTACTATTCCTTTTTATGTAGGAGAAGACAAGTCCCGAACCTGGGTTCTAACATTTGAGGATGACAGGATTAAACTTAAACACGATCACCGCCATGAAGATGGTAGTGAAGATAAGATCACTCAATATGGTGGCAGCAGTACAAATTCAGGTTCAGCCAACCTTCAATTCTTTCCGGCCGATGAGGAAACGGCAGAGCTAATTGGCTATGCTGCAACGAATGTTTGGTGGATCACACTTGATGAAAACACTTTTACCTATAACCTGAAAAGAATAGGTACAGAAAACCCTGCCTTTAATGTGATCTTTGATCTCAATAATCCTGTTGAGGCTCCGGGTGCCCAATGGGGGTGGGAGTAAAAAATAATTAATTTTTTATCTTGATCCTGCCTCAAAATAAGAGGCGGGATCTTTTTTTTGGAGAAAACTGCTCACATAGTGCTAAATGTAAGTTAAACCAAGCTCCACCCGCCCGTATTATTTTGCACAGGTGAGGTTTTTATTTATCTTAAAAACCAGTGTTCTCAGCTAAAATTTGCAATCCTAACTAACGCTAAAGAGACAACTTATATGGAATCCAATGAACCCTTAAATAAAGACAAGAATCAGGAAACCTCATCAAAAAAAGAGAATCCTGTACGTTCTTCAAAAACAGACCCCCTCAATATGGATCATCTTACTCCCCTGAGAGAACATGATAATTCCATAGTGCGCTTTTTTGCAAGAACAGGCTATACCGTGTGGATAATTGTAATGGCAGTTGGATTGTTGCTGGCTTTTATTGTTTCATTTTTTCTGCTATGAAACCCATCTCAGTTTTTTTCCTTTTTGCGGTTTTAATCTTCCTGGGTAATCTTGGCCTGATACACTTTGAGGTGAACCTTCCTATATGGATTACTTCCTATCTCAATGATCTTTTATGTATGCCAATAGTGCTTTGGATATGTCTCAAAGCCGTTCATATTATTAAAAGAGATAATGGTATTCATCTGGATCTCTTAACGATCTTTTCCATCACCATATTTTACGCGGTATATTTCGAGTGGTACCTACCTCTGGTAGAACCCCGATATACCGCAGACTGGATGGATGTTATAATGTATTTTAGTGGTGCATTCATCTTTTATTATATGCAATTTCGGGACACATTTGAAATTAAAAAAGCGCCCGGGAGGGGCGCCTTTGAAATAATTAAGATCATTGTTCTTAATCCAGATAACCCATCTTTTTCATCCATTCATCATTGTACATTTTTCCCACATACCTGCTACCATGGTCATGGAAAAGAATAACTACAACATCATCCTTTTTAAAATGATCCTTAAGCTGCAATAATCCTTTAATTGCTGCGCCGGCACTGTTTCCTAAAAAGAAACCTTCTTCCCTCGCAAGTCTTCTGGTATAGATTGCCGCATCTTTATCTGTTACCTTGGTAAAACCGTCTATAACATCAAAATTTACATTTTTCGGCAGGATATCCTCCCCTATTCCTTCTGTAACATATGGATAGATCTCATTTTCATCAAAGATCCCGGTCTCGTGATATTTTTTAAAAACAGAGCCATAAGTATCTACTCCCCAAATTTTAATATTGGGATTTTTTTCTTTTAAATATTTACCCACGCCGGAGATTGTTCCACCGGTGCCAACACCTACCACAAAATGAGTGACTTTTCCATCGGTTTGTTTCCATATTTCAGGACCGGTAGTTTCATAATGTGCCTGTGTGTTTGCAAGATTGTCATATTGATTTACATACCATGAATTGGGAGTCTCTTCAGCAAGGCGTTTTGAAGTTGAATAATATGACCTTGGATCTTCCGGTGC
>CAXAZV010000233.1:0-4851 GCA_963973375.1 uncultured Antarcticibacterium sp. | reverse complement strand
TGTGTAACATATGGAATAAGCAAAATATGTCTTATTTCAAGATTTTGACCAATCACCCTGTCAACTTTTATAATGTGAAATCCAAACTGAGATTCAAATGGTTCGCTTACCTCCCCTTCCTGGAGGCTGAAGGCGGTATCTTTAAAATCCTTATCAAGCCCGTCTTTACGGGAAATGATCATTCTTCCCCCATCTTTACTGGAACCCGGATCCTGAGAATATAATACCGCTTTGGTATTAAAACTTGCTCCATTATCTATCACGTCTTCCCTCATTTCATGAAGGCGGGCAATTATCTTTTGTTTTTCGCTTTGCGGTATTTCCGGTTTAATAACTATTTGTGCTATCTCTACCTCATCCCCAAATACGGGAAGTTCATCCTTGGGAATTGATTCAAAATAAGATCTTACCTCATCTGGAGTAACCTCAACACCTTCAATGATCTTTTGCTGCATTCTTGTAGCTAGTTCCCGTTGCTTGTTTATCTCTAAAAGTTCACTTCTAAACTCTGCTTCGGTTTCCCGTTTGTAGAAGGTCAAAACTTTTTCCATAGAACCAATTTGCCCTACCATTTGGGAGATTTGTTGATCTACCTGGTTGGAAAGCTCTGCATTGGACACAATTATACTGTCCTGAATAGCGTGATGGGCATACAACTTGTTTTCCAACAAACTACCAAAAAGTTCGCAATCTGTAAAATTAGCGGTAGAAACACCTTGACTTTTCAAATCCTGATACATCATATCAACATCACTATCAAGAACTACATAGGCTCCTACAACTCCTGCTATCCCATCAACTTTGTAACGTTTAACGTTCCCCTCCTCAGTTTTCACTTCAGTAGTTTCAGTTTTAGGTTGAATAGCAGTACTGTCTGTCACCACTACCTGTTGTGCGAAGTTCTGCTGAGTTAAACCTGCAAATAATAATAGGGTAAAACTCTTAATTATAAATTTCAAATTGTTTGTTTTCAATTGCATCTCGTGTTATATCTTTTTCTAATTCTTTTATTAAGCCTGCTTTTCTTTTATTGATAAGGATTTGTTTGATCGTGGGATTGGCATATTCCAGTGGCGCCTGTTCATTTCTTAACAAAACATCATTTACAAAAACCAAATATACTTCTAATGAATCTTCAAGCTGAAGAAAATTGGATTTTTTTAATAATTGCGCCTTATTTGAATCATTAAGTGGTCCAATTTTAGAGTAAACAGATTTGGCACTTACCCAAACCGAATCATTGAAGGAATAACCTTTAAACTGCAGGGCAATTTTATCCAGTTCCTGTTTGTCTTTCTCATTAAACCGCCGGAACATTCTTTGAATATCCTGTATATCTATATTATTCTTTGAAAGATTGATAAATCTTAATTTAACCAGATCCTCATTAAGTTTAAAACTTTCCAAATGGTCCTCGTAATAAGTCTCAACCTCACTTTGATCAAAGGCTGTGTCCAATTGTTTTGATACCAAAGCGTCTGCATACGCCTTGGTGTATAACTCGTTTCGGTAATTACGCACCAGCTCGTCAAATTCCTGTTGCTGCCTTAAACTTAGGTTATACTTTGCTTTATCAATTAATAACTGCTGGGTTGCCCAGCGCGTAATAAAATTTGAAACAATAAGCACACTATCTTCCGGTGATATACTTTCATCAACCAGAGCTTCTACATCCTCTCTGTAAAGGTAACTTTCATTCACGCGGGCTATAACTTCCCTCTCCTCTTCCTTTTCAAAATAGTCGCAGCCGGTGAGAAAAAGACTCCCAAGAGCTAGAAAAATTTTAAAGCTGTGTTTTTTCATTAAATAAACCAATTAAATCTAAAGGCACAAAAATACCCGGGTAGCTTATAATAATATATTGCGGCAAAAATAAGAATTCCACCAGCTAAAACAAGCTATTACCATAAACGATTTCAATTCCAGCAAATTATAATGAATATTACGAATTTCTGAATTACTTTAGATCAGGATACAATAATAGCACCAAGATGAAATTTTCTCACCAAATATTGATCAATCTTCCCAGAGAAGAAGTCATCCATAAAATGGAAGACCCTGCCAATTATAAACATTGGCAACGTGGTTTTATTTCCTATAAACATCTTAGCGGATTACATGGAAATGAAGGGTCGCGCTCCAGACTTAAATACAAAATGGGCAACAGGGAGATCTCGATGGTAGAAACAATTCTTAAAAGGGTGTCTCCAAAAACATTTCATGCCACCTATGAAGCACCGGGTGTATTTAATATTCAGAAAAATTATTTTGAAGAAGAGCCTGAAAATAAAACCTTGTGGATTGCCGACAGCGAATTTCAATTTTCAGGTTTTATGAAATTAATAGGTACTTTTATGCCGGGATCATTTAAAAAACAATCCCTGCATTTCATGCAGGACTTTAAATCCTTTGCTGAAGAAGGAAAAAGTGTACTGCACAAATAAAAGAAATGGAGAGACAAATAAAGCTTATTTGGGATTTCAGGGGTTTTGGCGCCTTGCCAACTGCAACCCATCACGAGATCCACATTAAAGAATTTATAAAATCAAATAACCTGGAACATTTCAATATTACAGGTGTTGAAAGCTTAACCGATATGCATGCAACCGCCTTCTGGGTAGTACCCGAATCGCAAATAATGACCTATCGAGATATTCTTAAACCTCATCGCGCTACGGTATATACCACACAAGAAAATAAGTGATTTTAATTCCATTTATTTAAACGGCTCTTTTATATTTGTTCAAAATATAATAAACATGAAAAAATACATTTTAATTTTTCTGGTTGTAATAACCGGAATGAACACCCAGGCTCAAACTAAAGTAGGCACCATAGATGCAGAATTTATCTTGTCTCAATTACCTGAGATTACTAACGTTGAAGAAGGCCTGAAAACTTACAATACCGAGCTGCAGGGAGATTTACAAAAGACCATTAAGAGCTACGAAGAACAAATCGCCAATTATCAGGCTACCAATGCAACCTTATCTGAAGAAGATAAAGCTGCCAAAGAAAATGAGATCATTGGCCTTGAGAACGAGATCAAGAATTTCAGGCAGAAGGCATCTGTACTTTTACAAATGAAACGTAACGAGCTTACACAGCCCTTATATGCGAAAATTGATGTTGCTATGAAGGCTATAATTGCCGAACAAAAATATACCCAGATCATCAATGTGAGTGCCAATGTTCTTGCCTTTGCAGATCCTGCATATGATATTACAGATGCTGTACTGGGAAAATTGGGAATTACAGTAACTAATTAATTCACTTCGTTTTTTTTTAAAATAAAAAGGCGGCCCCGGTGGGCCGCCTTTTTTATTTAGTATGAAAAGCTGATTTTTTTATCTGCTGTAATTTGGAGATTCCTGGGTTATAGTAACATTGTGCGGATGACTCTCGTGAATTCCCGCGGATGTTATTTTAACAAATTTACCCGTCGCTTTTAAAGTTTCTATATCCTTAGCACCGCAGTATCCCATTCCTGCACGCAACCCACCAATGAATTGATGAATACTTTCCTCCAGGTCTCCTTTATAAGGAACCCTGCCCACAATTCCTTCTGGAACCAGTTTTTTAATATCATCTTCCACGTCCTGGAAATACCTGTCTTTTGAGCCCTTTTTCATAGCTTCAACAGATCCCATCCCGCGGTAAGACTTAAATTTTCTACCTTCAAATATTATGGTTTCACCCGGTGACTCTTTTGTTCCTGCAAGCAATGATCCAAGCATAACACAATCTGCTCCCGCTGCGATTGCTTTGGGAATATCTCCTGTATAACGTATTCCACCATCTGCAATTACAGGAATGCCGCTTCCCTTGATGGCTGCCGCCACCTCAAGCACTGCAGAGAATTGCGGAAAACCAACTCCTGCAACCACTCTCGTGGTACAAATTGAACCAGGACCAATTCCCACCTTCACCGCATCGGCCCCGGCTTTTACCAGGTATTTTGCAGCCTCGGCAGTAGCTATGTTTCCTACCACCACTTCAAGATCGGGGAAATTTCTTTTGATTTCCTTTAAAATATCCACCACACCTTTGGTATGTCCGTGTGCAGTATCAATGATCACTGCATCAACTCCTGCATGCACCAATGCTTCGGCACGTTCCAGAGCATCTCCGGTAACTCCAATAGCCGCAGCTACACGTAGTCTTCCGAAGGAATCTTTATTTGCTATGGGTTTTTGGGTAAGTTTTGTTATATCACGGAAGGTGATCAAACCCACTAGTTTCTTATCCTTATTTACAACTGGGAGTTTTTCAATTTTGTGCTGTTGCAGGATCTCTTCAGCCTAATCCATCGATGTCCCTTCTGCAACGGTAACAAGATTTTGCGATGTCATCACCTCAGAAATTGGCCTGCTATCATTTTTTTCAAAGCGAAGGTCACGGTTGGTCACAATTCCCAAGAGTTTTCCTTGTTCATCTATTACAGGAATCCCTCCAATGCTGTGTTCCTGCATATTTTGCTTGGCATCCTTCACCTTTGCGGTTAAGGGTAGCGTAACAGGATCTATGATCATTCCACTCTCTGCCCGCTTAACTTTTCTCACCTTTATAGCCTGCTGCTCAATGGTCATATTTTTATGCAACACTCCAATACCGCCCTCGCGCGCCATGGCTATAGCCATTTTGCTTTCGGTCACAGTATCCATAGCTGCAGAAACTATGGGAACATTGATAGGAATATTTTTAGTGAATTTTGAGCGAATACTTACTTCGCGCGGGAGAATTTCAGAATAAGCAGGGACAAGCAGAACATCATCATACGTTAATCCTTCGCCTATAATTTTGGAATCGTGTGCAGTCATAGCAATTAAAGATTTAATTGCGTGCAAATAT
>CAXAZV010000232.1:0-4888 GCA_963973375.1 uncultured Antarcticibacterium sp. | reverse complement strand
ATTTCGTTTCCGTTTATTGTTGCACTGGTAACTTTATAATTTTTGTTCACCCTTATTTTAATCCCGCTTAAAGGATGGGCAGTACGGTTATTTTCAAGGTAGGTAAGCATTTCCCGGATCTTACTCCCCTTAAGTTCTGCAACAACTATTTCATTCTCAAATGGCATCAGGCTGTAAGCAGTTCGGGCGGTTACCGGCCCTTTCCCTACTGTAGATCTTATGCCGCCATGATTTAGCAATACCATATCAATTTGTTTCCCGGTTCGGCTTTTAAATACAGGATTAGCCTGTTCCAAAACAATTTCAGCCATTAAATTCCCAATGGCTGTATTGAGTTCGCCATCACTTTTGTTAAGGTCTGCCGGGTTGTAGGCCACCACACTATCCAGGGTTTTGTTGATCTGTTCGGCATAAGGCTTCACAAAGGCTTCTATATCTGCATCTGCGGAAATGTTTTGATCAATTGGAATTCTTTCAGCAGTTATTTCTGCATTTTTATAGGATTCCGTTTTACAGGAAAAAAGAATAAAGAACAATACCAGAGGTACAAAAAATCTTTTCAGCATTTCATTTGAACTTAAGAGGATAAAGATAGAAAGTTTTTTTGGGGTAGATAAAATTGAATAAGTGTTAAGAAAAATATAAATTTTATGTTGAAACTTTGAGTTGTTTCTATATATTTACCGCGATTTAACCTATTTATGAAAATTAGAACTTTTGCCTGGGCAATGTTAATACTGCTCATTCTCACCAATATATGGGCCAAATTCACAGATGTGTATTGGGTTGAAAATACAACGTATATACTTTACTTTGCGGCGGCTGTTCTATTGGTTCAGGATAAATATAAAAAGTTTATAAGGCCCATGTTCTTGTTCTTGGGGCTTACTATATTGGCCTATCTTACCCGTTCTTTTGGAGGTGAGGGTTATTCATTCGAGATTTCCCTGGTGTTTCTTACAACCGCCAATATTATTCTTATTAAAGAGGCGGCCTGCTATATTGAGTTTAAAAATGCAAGTCATTTAATGATGCTCTATTTTCTGCTTATTGTAGGTGTGAATGCCGCTCTGTTGGGATATCATGTGTGGGGAATAAAGGATTATATTGACAATACTGCTGTGTTATCTGTTTATATACTGTATTATATAAATCTTCTAATTCTGGGAATAGTTGCATTTATATATTACCTCAATTCTTATTCCCGAAAGTCCATGTACTTCATTTCTCTATCGCTGGGGATTATTTTTGCTGATATTTTAAGGGATATGGGAGTTTTCTTTCCTGAAGATATAAGTGTTGAAATCGCCGAAAGTATTATCAGGCTTAGCTGTGCTATTTTTGCGGTGTGGTTTTTTGTAACCAAAGAAAAGCAATTGCGGTTGCTAAATATGATATAAGGAACACTTTACAAGTCTTCTTTTCGTTATCTTCAAATAATTGCTATTTTTCATTCTTCTAAAAGTAATCTATGATCTTTAACAGTGCCCGGCTATCTGCTGCCAGAAAAAAAATTGCCCAACTTGTTGAGCAGCAAACTCCAGAACCCTTTCCGGGTACCCCAAAATCCATAGGCCTAATTATTGATTCAAAAAATGAAAAAGCTTTTCAAGTTCTTAGCAGTTTACAAAAACAGTTAAAGATACCTGCAGACGGCTTTAAGGTATTGTATAATTTGACCAATAAATCAAAACCCGGGGATCTTGATGCCTGTGTATTTAATATTCAGGATTTTGATGCAAAAGGGGAGATCATCAATGAGGAAATTGAAGAAATATCTTCAAAAGGAGTTGATTTACTTCTTACATTTGCGGCTGAAAATAACACAACTGCCCATTTGCTTACCGCTTATTTTAAAGCGGGACTTAAAGTGGGGAGATACCAGCAGAATGCTGCGTTATATGATCTAATTCTTCAAACGGAAGAAGATCCTGAATTGTTTGTAGAAGAATTATTGAAGTATTTGAAACACGTAACAAAAAACACCAATGAATAAATTTATAGGCACCGGCGTTGCCCTTATCACGCCCTTTCAAAAGGACCTTTCTGTAGATGTTGAGGCACTGGAGGCCCTGGTGGAAAATCAAATAGAGAACGGAATAGATTACCTTGTGGTATTAGGTACCACCGCTGAAAGTGCCACACTTACCCTGGAGGAAAAACAATTGGTTATAAAAACCGTTGTTAAAGCAAACAAAAAGCGGCTTCCGCTCGTTTTGGGAATTGGTGGTAACAATACCGTTGCCCTGGTAGAAGAATTAAAAACTACAGATCTTGCTGATTTTGATGCGGTACTATCTGTATCTCCATATTACAATAAACCTACGCAAGAAGGGATTTTTCAGCATTATAAAGCTTTGGCTTCAGCCTCTCCAAAACCTCTAATAATTTACAACGTACCGGGCAGGACGTCTTCCAATATTTTACCCGCTACTGTAAAAAGACTTGCAAATGAAGTTCCCAATATTATAGGGATAAAAGAAGCGGCAGGAGATATGGTACAGGCAATGAAGTTAATTTCCATGGTGCCAAAGGAATTTTTGGTGATCTCCGGCGATGATATGATCACTTTGCCTATGGTTCTTGCCGGCGGTCACGGGGTTATCTCTGTAATTGCACAGGGTTTCCCTGAAGAATTTTCAAACATGGTGCGTTTGGGTCTTGAAGGAAAGGTGAAAGAAGCATTTAAACTGCATTATAAGGTTGCTCCATCTATTGATATGATCTTTGCGGAAGGAAATCCTGCAGGAATTAAATCGCTGCTGAATTCAAAAAATATGGTTGAGAGCGTGTTAAGATTGCCATTGGTGACTGCTTCTGAAAAGCTGACGGCTGAAATTGACACCTTTGTAAAAGAGTTTTAAGTCCTAAAATTGGGCTTAAATGCTCCTGCATGAAAGTTTTTATTATAACATAGAAAAGAGTACTTTTGCCAGATGTTTTTACCAAAAATGAAAAAAGGATTATTATTATTGGGTATGTTTTTAATGCTGGTTTCTTGCGGCGAATACCAGGAGGTATTGAAAAGTGAAGATCCCGGAGTAAAATACGCCCTTGCCGAGAAGCTTTATAACGAGGCTCAGGAAGAGAATAGTAAAGCAAAATACAGAAAGGCACTTCGCCTTTTTGAGCAAATTGTTCCTCAATACCGCGGGAAGCCCCAAGGAGAAAAGCTTACTTTTTTGTTTGCTAACACTTACTACCAATTGGGTGATCATTACCTTGCCGGCTACCAGTTTGAAAGATTCACTCAATCATATCCAAACAGTGAGCGTATAGAGGAGGCAGCTTTTAAAAGCGCAAAAAGTTATTACGAATTGTCTCCAAGATATGACCTTGACCAAACGGAAACAGTTAAGGCTATTGACGAATTACAAAAATATATAGTTACATATCCTGAGGGTGAAAATATTCAGGAAGCCAATCAACTGGCAACAGAGCTTCGCGTAAAGCTGGAAAAGAAGGCTTATGAGATTGCAAAGCAATACCACCATACAGAGAATTATAAGTCGGCAATTGTAGCTTTCACCAATTTTATAAATGAATATCCGGGATCTCCCTTTAGAGAAGCCGCTTTTTATCACAGGTTTGATTCAGCTTACCAACTGGCTATAAACAGTTACCAGTATTTACAGAAGGAAAGACTTACAGAGGCCCAGGGTTAT
This sequence comes from uncultured Antarcticibacterium sp., assembly GCA_963973375.1. Lineage (GTDB taxonomy): Bacteria > Bacteroidota > Bacteroidia > Flavobacteriales > Flavobacteriaceae > Gillisia. The sequence goes on along the minus strand of CAXAZV010000232.1, from coordinate 1,223 downwards.
TATAATAACTATACAAGGTTTTATTCTGAAGGAAGTCCTTATTACGATCAAATACAAGCTTCCAATCTGGACCTTGAAACAAGACTACAAAATTTTTAATACGAATGAAGATGGATTTAAAAAAGAGCAGTGCACCAATTAACACAACTACCATAGATAAAAATCTGGTAGATGCCCCTACGAATAATATTTACGAGGCAATTTCGGTAATTTCAAAAAGAGCAACTCAAATCAACTCTGAGATCAAAAAAGAGCTTTTAGAGAAATTGGATGAGTTTGCAACTTACAATGACAGTTTAGACGAAATTTTTGAAAATAAGGAGCAGATCGAAGTTTCAAAATTTTACGAAAAATTACCTAAGCCACATTCCCTTGCAGTACAGGAATGGTTAGATGATAAAATCTACTACAGGAATACAAAGGAAACCGGGGAAAAGTAATAGTATGAGCATACTGGAGGGCAAAAAGGTACTTTTGGGCGTAACTGCTGGAATTGCTGCCTATAAATCGGCTCCTTTGGTAAGGTTATTTATAAAAGCCGGTGCTCAGGTTAAGGTTGTTATGACCCCTGCAGCAAAGGATTTTGTAACCCCGCTTACACTTTCTACCCTTTCAAAAAACGAGGTGCTTTCATCTTTTACCAATGAAGAAGATGAGAATGCCAATTGGAATAATCACGTAGAGATCGGCCTTTGGGCCGATCTTATGGTTATTGCCCCCGCCACTGCCAATACACTTTCCAAAATGGCCGCGGGAGAAAGCGATAATTTTTTGCTGGCAACCTATCTTTCAGCCAAATGTCCTGTTTACTTTGCGCCTGCAATGGACCTGGATATGTTCAGGCATCCTGCAACACAAGGCAGTCTTGAGAAGCTTCAGTCTTACGGAAATATAATGATTCCTTCGGAAACAGGAGAACTCGCCAGCGGATTGTACGGTGAGGGAAGAATGGCTGAACCTGAAAATATAATTAGCTTCATTACCCAGGACCTGCTTAAAAATTTACCGCTTAGGAATAAAAAAATATTAATCACTGCCGGCCCAACATACGAAGCCATAGATCCTGTGCGTTTTATAGGAAACCATTCCAGCGGGAAAATGGGCTTTGAACTTGCGCGGGAAGCGGCAAGGTTAGGTGCAGAGGTGGTATTAGTATGCGGCCCTACGCATTTAAAAACTGTAAATGACAGCATTCGCCTTATAAGAGTAGTGAGTGCCGGGGA
>CAXAZV010000231.1:0-4912 GCA_963973375.1 uncultured Antarcticibacterium sp. | reverse complement strand
AAGGCTACCGGAATGCCCGCCATTTTTTGGCTGGATGAAAACCGTGCTCATGATGCAGAGATCATTAAAAAAGTAAATAAATATTTAGGGAACCTTGACACGAAAGGGCTGGATATCCAAATTCTTTCCCCGGAAAAGGCAACTGAATTTACCCTTAAACGAGTTAAAGAAGGTAAGGACACAATATCTGTAACCGGAAATGTGCTTCGCGATTATCTTACAGACCTATTCCCTATTCTGGAATTAGGAACCAGTGCCAAAATGCTTTCTATTGTTCCTTTGATGAATGGAGGAGGCTTATTTGAAACGGGTGCAGGAGGATCTGCCCCTAAGCATATTCAACAGTTCCTTCAGGAAGGACATCTAAGATGGGATTCCCTGGGTGAATTTTTAGCGCTGGCGGTTTCCCTTGAGCACCTGGGCGAAACTACAGGTAATAAAAAGGCTTTGGTTCTTTCAGAAACCCTTGATAAAGCAACTGAATTATTTCTAAAAAATGATAAATCCCCTTCGCGTAAGGTGAATGAGCTCGATAACCGCGGCAGCCATTTCTATCTTGCGCTCTACTGGGCACAGGAATTAGCAAAACAGGACAAGGATAAGGAGTTAAAAGACCATTTTGCAAGTATTGCTAAAGAACTGGAGACCAATGAGGAAAAAATTCTTCAGGACCTTACAGATGCACAGGGAAAACCGCAAAATATTGAAGGCTATTATTATCCAACAGAAGAGTTGGTGAGTAAAGCGATGCGTCCAAGTGAAACGCTGAATGACATATTGGGATTTTAATCTAATCCTGAGAATTCAAAATTAATTTGCCCGGTTCCATACCGGGCTTTTTTTATCTTTTTTATTAAAGTGAAAACCCAATTTAAATAGATTTTATCAATACCTTATTTCAAAAATATAGTTCTACAAGTTATAATTAATGAGATTAAAAACATTTCAAATTTTATCTTTACCTAAAAAATTCAATTGAAAAATATCCTCTTCGCTTTATTTATTTTTTTTACTACCTACTCCCAGGCCCAGGAGAAATACACCCTGAATGGAACTATAAAAGATGCCGCCAGTAATGAAACTCTTTATGGCGTGAACATCCTTTTTCCTGACCTGAATACCGGGACAACCAGTAATGAATATGGCTTTTACTCCATTAAACTTCCCGCCGGCGATCACCGGATGCTGGTTTCCTTTATTGGATATAGTGAAGTTAAATTAGAAATTACCATAAATTCCAACGATACCCGTAATATTGAACTCCTGGAATCATCTGAAGCACTGGAAGAGGTGGTTATAAGCCAGAATATTGAAGGCCTGGATATTTTTACACCGGAAATGAGTGTTAATAAGCTTGACATAAATACCATTCAAAAAATTCCCGTTGTTTTTGGAGAGGTAGATATTGTCAAATCCTTATTACTCCTCCCCGGAGTTTCAAATGCAGGGGAAGGTTCTTCCGGATTCAATGTACGGGGCGGGGCTGTAGATCAAAATCTTATTCTTTTGGATGAAGCCACCATCTACAATTCCTCCCATTTATTTGGATTGTTTTCAGTATTCAATCCCGATGCTATCAAGAACCTGAAACTCTACAAAGGTGGAATACCCGCGAAATATGGAGGAAGGGTATCATCGGTATTAGAGATTTATCAAAAAGACGGCAACAGTAAAAATTTTAAAGCTAATGGTGGAATTGGATTAATCTCCAGCCGTCTCCTTTTGGAGGGTCCAATCATTAAAGATAAAGGATCTTTCCTTGTAGGTGGAAGAGGTTCTTATGCTCATTTATTCCTCAAGTTAACAGATAATCCCAACGTGGCTTATTTTTATGACCTTAATACAAAATTGAGCTATAGGTTGAACGACAATAACACCCTGTTGTTTTCAGGTTATTTTGGAAGAGATGTTTTTAATCTCAACGAAAGCTTTAAAAACACCTACGGAAATGCAGTGTTTAATTTGCGTTGGAACCACGTATTAACTAATAATATTTTCACCAATCTCTCCGTAATCTACAGTGATTATTATTACGGCTTAACCCTTGATTTTGTTGAATTTAATTGGAACAGCGGGATTAAAAATCTAAATATGAAGTATGATTTTAATCACTACCTCAATGAAAATATAAGTTTGGATTACGGGATCCAGAATACTTATTATGAATTCAACCCGGGAGAAATAGAACCAAGCAATCCGGGATCAGGAATTAATTATTTTGAACTTACGAAAAAATATGCTTTTGAAAACGCCGTATATTTTTCTATGGAACATACTATTTCTACCAGGCTCTCTGCGGAATACGGACTTAGATATAGCAGTTTTTTCAGACTTGGGCAGAAGGAACTGAATGTATATGAAAATGACCAACCGGTGGTTTTTAATGAAGATTTTGGAATTTATGAGGAAGCAGACCCTATAGGAATTACAAGCCTTTCCAAGGGAAAAGTAGAACGCAGCTTTGGAAATCTGGAACCAAGAATAGCCGTAGCATACAATTTCAATGATTACCAATCTGTCAAGGCAAGTTATAACCGGATGAGCCAATACCTTCATCTTATCACCAACACGAGTTCCCCTACTCCCCTGGATGTTTGGGCCCCGAGCGGGAAATATATAGAGCCTCAGGTTTTGGACCAGATTGCAATCGGATATTTTCAGAATTTCAGAAATAAGCCCTATTCTCTGGAAATAGAATCCTTTTATAAGATAATTGAAAACAGGCTTGACTATATTGATGGAGCGAACCTGGTGGCCAATAACGCCATAGAACAGGTGGTATTATCGGGAGAAGCGAGGGCTTACGGTCTTGAGATATTGTTCAGGAAAAATGCAGGAAAATTTACAGGCTGGCTGGCTTATACCCTTTCCAAAACCGAACAGAAAACAGCCGGCAGAACGCCTGTAGAAACGGGAATAAATAACGGAGGATGGTACAATACAAATTTTGATAAACCCCACGACCTGTCAATTACCGCAGGATATGAACTAAGCAAAAAATGGCAATTCAATGCAAATTTTGCTTACCAAACCGGTTTGCCAACAACATTTCCCACGGGCCAATACGTGTTTGAAAATCTTACTATTCCTGTTTATTCCCTACGCAACAGCAATAGACTGCCTGCTTATCACCGGTTAGATATTTCAGCGACCTATTACCCAAATTTGAAAAAGAAAAAGGCTTATACCTCCTCATGGAATTTTGGTATATATAATTTATATAACAGGCAAAATGCGGTTTCTTATACTTTTCGAAAGAATCAGGACAGCGGACTCAATGAGGCGGTTAGATTAAGTTTATTCGGAATAATCCCCTCAGTAACTTATAATTTTAAATTTTAGGTCATGGAAGTACGGCATAGAGTTTTCATTAATAATCAACCTATGAAAAGCTTTTTAAAAATATTTAGCTTGTTAATCATTACGGTGTTTTTAGGCTGTGAGGAAGTGGTACAGGTTGATCTCGAAGAAAGTGAGCCCAGACTTGTGGTTGACGCTTCTTTATTACGGGACAAAGAAAATCCTTCATCCATGCAAACCATTAGATTAACAACAACTGCTCCCTTTTTTGAAGAAAGATCCATCCCTGCAACAGATGCTATCGTATTAGTAAGAGATTCATCTGGAAGGGAATATGTTTTTGATGAAATAGAATCAGGGTATTACAGGAACAATAATTTATATCTAAATTTCGATACCACCTATGAACTTGAGATCCTATATGAAGGAGAATTATATACAGCTACAGAAACTCTCATTCCCGTAGCGAGCCTGGAGAATGTGGAACAAAATACCGGTGGTGGATTTTCAGGAGATAATATTGAATTAAAAGTGTTTTATACAGATCCTGTGGACGAACGTAATTATTACCTTTTCAGGTTCTTGCGTGATGATCTTTCCCTGCAAATTTATGATGATGAATTCACCAATGGAAACCGCACATTTGCTTATTTTAGCGATGAGGATCTAAGCAGCGGCGATGAAGTGCGTTTTGAAGTACAGGGAATGAGCAGGAGATTTTATGAATATATTTTCATTTTAAGATCTCAGGCAGGAACTGCGGGAGGTCCTTTTCAAACTCAACCTACCACAGTAAGGGGAAATGTAATTAATACTACTAATCCAAAAAATTATGCACTTGGCTATTTTAGAGTAGCCGAAACCGATCATTTAAATTATACCTTAGAGTGACAATCTATTATAAAAATGAAACATACGAATAAAACTTTATTAGGAAAAGGCCTGAAATATCTTGCATTTGCCATTCCACTTTCAGGTATGGGCCCTATAGTTTTATACAGCGCCTTCAATAATCAGGCACACCCCTGGTACATTGCTGTGTTAATTTTTGGAATTCTAGCCTGCGCAGCAGCGATGTTTTTTATGTTCAAAGGCATCACCACTTTGGTAAGATCTTTATTTGATTAATTGTTATTCAAATTCTTCTTCTTTCCTATAGATATCATTAAAGGAAAGATCGTTTCCATAACTTAAATGGGGGAGCATTATCTCAAATCCGGGCTAACATCTTATAATTTTTATACCCGGCATAGATTCAAATCATTATAACATATAAATTATCCCAGCACGATTTAAAAATTTGCTTTAACTGCAATTTGTTTAAAGTAAGGTGCAGATTTGCCATCCGGGTTTTGATTTCTACAAACAAAAAAAGCACCAATCTCTCGATAGGTGCTTTTAGGAATTATATAAACAAAAAAAGACCCGCCCCAAATTTGCCATTTGGTTCGGGCAGGCCTTTTCTGATATTTATTAAAGGGGGGAAATCATTATTAAAAAACATTTTTTTTGGTTTTATTCCATAAAAAAACCCTTCATCAAATAAATGATGAAGGGTTTCAAAAACAAGGCGACGACATACTCTCCCACAATACAGCAGTACCATCTGCGC
>CAXAZV010000230.1:0-4918 GCA_963973375.1 uncultured Antarcticibacterium sp. | reverse complement strand
CATGGGCATAGAAGACGCTATTATTGCCAGTGATTTTGTGGAATGCGACAAGGTAATAGGATGCCATTATGATACTTTTGGATACATTGAAATAGACCACGAAGAAGCCAAGAGAAAATTCTACGAAAAAGGAAAAGATCTTATGTTGCTGGAAATTGGAGAGAGTATTGAGCTTTAATATTATTCAATAACTAAATGCAGGCAACCTACAGGAAGTATATCCTTAAATTTAAACGCCCCAGCGGAACTTCGCGGGGCGTTCTTACTACTAAAGAAACCTGGTTTCTTATTCTTACAGAAGGGAATAAGAAAGGCATCGGGGAGTGTGGGATCCTGCGCTCGCTTAGTATAGATGACCGGCCAGATTACGAGGAGAAATTAAAATGGGTTTGCGATAATATCCGGTTGGGAAGAGATATGCTTTGGGAAAGCCTGCATGATTTTCCCAGTATACAATTTGGGGTTGAAATGGCCTTTAAATCGCTGGAGGCAAAAGATCCATTTATTTTGTTTCCATCCGGGTTTACAAAGGGCAATGCCGGTATACCAATCAACGGGTTGGTTTGGATGGGGGAAAAGGCTTATATGAAGGACCAGATTTCAGAAAAACTAGCGCAGGGATTCAATTGTATTAAACTTAAGATAGGAGCGATTGACTTTCAGGCAGAGCTTGATCTTCTCCAATATATTCGAAGTGAATTTTCTTCCACAGAAATTGAAGTGAGGGTAGATGCAAATGGAGCATTTTCTCCTGCTGAGGCACTGGAAAAATTGAAAAGATTAAGTGCTTATGAAATTCACAGTATTGAGCAACCCATAAAGGCCGGGCAATGGAACCAAATGAGGGATATTTGTAAAGTAAGCCCTATTCCTGTTGCCCTCGATGAGGAATTAATAGGGATAACTTCCTTATTTAAAAAACAGGAATTATTACAAACAATAATGCCGCAATACCTTATTTTTAAACCCAGTTTAATTGGCGGTTTTAAAGGTACCGGGGAGTGGATAAACCTGGCTGAAAAAATGAATACAGGCTGGTGGGTAACCAGTGCGCTTGAGAGTAATGTAGGGTTAAATGCCATTAGCCAGTGGACATCCACTCTCAATTCACCTATGCCCCAGGGGCTTGGCACCGGCGGATTATATACCAACAATTTTGCCAGCCCGTTGACTGTGAAAAGAGGTACAATTAACTATGACCCCAAAGTAAATTGGGAATTTAATTTATAATTCAAAATATGTATATAGAACAAGCATTTAAATATCAGCACGAATTCTGGCGCTATCTTTTGGGAATTTTTATCGTGATTGCAGCCATAATCGCCGGGCAAATGCCTTTTGTGGTAGCAATATTCATGAAAAAAGGTTTTGATACCGCAGGAATGGATGAATCTGAACTGTTGAGAGTGCTGGATTCTAATTTGACCCTTTTCCTGATGTTACTGCCCTTTGCCATTGCTTTACTTGCCCTGTTCTTTGTAGTGCGGCATGTCCATAATCAACCATTCACTTCCCTTACTACAACCCGAAAAAAAACCGATTGGGGTAAATTTTTCTTTGCTTTTGGCCTGGTGGCCATATTTTCTGTTGGTGTAACGGTTATTGATTATTTTACCAGCCCTGAAGATTACGTCTTTAATTTTCAGGCGGTGCCCTTTCTTATACTTCTTGTGATCGCGGTGATACTGGTGCCGCTTCAAACCAGTTTTGAGGAATATTTTTTCCGTGGATATTTAATGCAGGGACTGGGAACCCTGGTAAAAAACAGGTGGCTGCCATTAATAGTAACCTCTGTAGTGTTTGGAGGCTTACACTTCTTCAATCCCGAGGTAGGAAAACTTGGGAATATTATAATGGTCTATTATATAGGTACGGGTTTCCTTTTAGGCATTATGACCCTTATGGATGATGGCCTGGAGTTGGCCTTGGGGTTCCATGCCGGAAATAACCTAATAACTGCATTGCTTGTAACTGCCGACTGGACCGCATTCCAGACCAATTCAATATTAAAAGATATTTCAGATCCTTCTGCAGGGCTGGATATACTTATTCCGGTATTTGTAGTTTACCCAATCTTTCTATTGATAATGGCTAAAAAATATAAATGGACCAACTGGGGGGCTAAATTATTCGGAAAGGTTGAGGAGCCAATTATGTTAAATACTTCGGAAGAGAGTTAAAAAATCACCCCTATTTTGTTAATTTTATCACTCAGCGCTACGAATTAAGAATTATAGGTAGAATTATGAATGAGAAATTTGAAGTACCGGAAGTTCACCCAGATTTTAAACTTAACAAAGTTTATTACACGCTTTCCGATCTTCGAAAAGTGGCCTATAATTACATTAAAGAAGAGGAACCCTATGAAGGTTTAATTGGGGATTTTATTCTTGATTGGGTGAAGCCTTCCGCATTTCTTGAAGTAAAAACCTCCGGCTCAACCGGGGCAGCAAAAAATATAAAGATCAGGAAAGAGCATATGGTCAACTCTGCACTGGCCACCGGGAAATTCTTTGAACTCCCACCCGGATCAACCGCTCTAATGTGTCTTCCTGCCAACTATATTGCCGGCAAGATGATGCTGGTGAGAGCAATGGTACTTGGCTGGGAACTCGATCTTGTTCCTCCAACTTCCAACCCTTTGGATCAGGTTTTCAAAACTTATGATTTTTGTGCCATGACGCCATTTCAGCTGGATAATTCGTTGGGAAGATTGCATCTTATAAAAAAATTGATCGTAGGAGGGGGAGCTGTTTCCTCTCATCTTCAAAAAAGAGTGCAGGGTCTTAATACCAAAGTTTATGAAACTTTTGGAATGACAGAGACTGTTTCACACATTGCCGCTAAAAGACTTAATCCTGAAAAGAAAAAAAATAAACCGCTGCCATTTAAGGTATTGCCAGATATTCATATCTCCACAGATGAAAGGGGTTGTCTTGTAATAAAAGCGCATAAAATTGCTGCAGATACTATTGTAACAAATGATATTGTTGAAATTCTTACCTATAAAAAGTTCCTTTGGAAGGGCAGGTTTGATAATGTAATAAATTCCGGAGGGATTAAATTATTTCCTGAACAAATTGAGTGGAAGCTTAACAAGGTAATTTTCCGTCGCTTTTTTGTTACAGGCCTCCCGGATGACTCCCTTGGCGAAAAACTGGTGCTTTTTGTGGAGGCAGATTTCTCGGAAGAACTCCTCGAGGAATTGGAGGCCGAAATAAAAGCATTAAAATCTCTTGAAAAGTACGAGAGGCCTAAAAAGATATACCTTGTCCAAAAATTTGAAGAAACTCCAAATGGGAAGATCCATAGGGAAAACACTGTGAAAAGCAGGAACAAATAATTTTAAAATTTCCTATGATCAAATACTTATTTTTCCTCTTATTTACCGGTATTACAGCTCATTCCCAAATCCTTCAGGAAAAAGACAGGGCAAAGGTCGTAGACGAAATACTTGCCGACAGGTTCGAAAATTTACTTCCGGGCTTAATGGACCGGGCGGGAATTGATATGTGGGTGCTTATCTCCAGGGAATATAATGAGGACCCGGTTATGCGCACTATGTTACCAGCAACCTGGCTAAATGCACGCAGACGAACTATAATGGTTTTTTACCGCGATACGGCCAATGATACGCTGGAACGATTGGCAGTAGCAAGGTATAATATAGGTGAAAATATCACTTCTGCCTGGGATCCTGAATCGCAGCCGGATCAGTGGCAGGCCCTTGTAGATGTAATTTCAAAAAGGGATCCTAAAAAGATTGGACTTAATTACTCCTTGCATTTTAATATAGAAGATGGTATCGTTAAAACAGATCATGAGGAATTTTTGAACGTTCTGCCAGAAAATTACCGGGATAGAGTTGTCTCGGCTGAGGATCTGGCCGTAAGCTGGATAGAGACCCGTACTAAAAAAGAAATGGAACTGTATAAAGAACTGGTCGCTATCACCCATTCTATCATTGCTGAAGCCTTCAGTGAAAAGGTGATCACGCCCGGGCAAACTACAAGTGAGGATGTGGTTTGGTGGATGCGACAAAAAGTAACAGATATGGGCCTTGAAACCTGGTTTCATCCAAGTGTTGATATACAGCGGGATGAAGAGGAACTAAAAGATCATATTGAAGCATTTTCAGGGGGTTATGGAAATACGATCATTCAACCGGGAGATTTGCTTCATTGCGATTTTGGAATTACTTATTTGCGTCTAAATACAGACTGCCAGCAGCATGCCTATGTTTTAAAAGAAGGAGAACAGGAAGTGCCGGAATTTCTAAAAGATGCCTTTTCAAAAGGGAACCGTTTACAGGATATTCTAACCGAAAATTTCGAGACAGGGAATACAGGGAATCAAATTTTACTAGCCAGCCTTACAGAGGCTAAGTCAGAAGGATTAAGACCATCCATTTATACACACCCGCTGGGTTCCTACGGCCATTCTTCAGGACCAACCATTGGAATGTGGGATTCGCAGGGAGGGGTTCCCGGTCCCGGAGATTATAAGTTATACCCGAATACCGTTTATGCCATTGAATTAAATACCACTGTAGAGATCCCGGAATGGAACAAGGATATAAGGATCATGCTGGAAGAAGCAGGTTTTTGGGGTGATAATGGATTTAGGTACGTTAACGGAAGACAAACGGAGATCATCCCCATTCCCGGGAAATAATCTTATAATTTGTTTTAAGGGTTCAACACCCCATTTTCAATATATAATCTGCACTGTATTTACCGGACCCATAGAATATAAAGAAAATGCTTATAAGCAAAACAATTACGGCGATCAATAAATTTGCGGGGACCATTTCACCCAAAACATTTATTAAAATAGCACCGATTAGTATAGGGATTTGTAACAGCACTGCCCACCTGGTAAGTAAACCAAAGGCGATCAAAATACCTCCAACAGGATG
>CAXAZV010000229.1:0-4961 GCA_963973375.1 uncultured Antarcticibacterium sp. | reverse complement strand
TATGGGTTTCTCCATGGCCATCCTGAGAAGCTACCATTTCTTTAACCTCTTCAATAGTAGAAGGGGCGGCAATAAATCCTATGGCTAATCCTATAAGACCAACAGCCATAAGGATAATAGAAAATAATTTTAATTTACTGGATAGCGTGTACATATTTAATATATCTAAATGCTGTTATTCTTCGTTTTGATTTTCCTGCTCTTCGTCTGCTGAAGTTTCATCACCAGGTACCATATCTCCTTCGGCATTTACAGCCGGGATAAGATTTTGGGCATTTTCCAAAGTATCAGCTTCAAAGGCTCTTTCAGGATTTCCCTGCAGGTCACTCTTAAGTTTCATTACATAATGATCTATAAGCCATCTTTCTTCAATAGAAGTTTGAGAAGCATAAGATCCCATAGCGTTAAGCCCGTAATACATTACGTGATAAACACTTCCTTCAGTAATATCTCTTCCTGCATCATCATACCGTGGAATACCAAGGATCTTTTCACGTTGTACCAAAACTCCCTGTCCATCTCCCTTGTCGCCATGACAGGTAGCACAATAAATAGTATAAAGAGCCTTTCCTGATGCCAGGTTTTCCTCTGTATAAGGTAACGGATTTTTTAACTGTGCCTTAGCAGCCTGAGACCCTTCAGGACTATTTTCGTATTCATAAGGCTGCCATCCTCTTGGTATTGTTCCTTCCACGGGTAGTCTTGCCGACTGGCCACCGGGGAAAATTTCGTATTCTCCATATGGCTCATAAGGTACCGGCTCATACATATTTGGAAAATACTGATAGTTGGGACGGGATTCATTGAAACAGGATACCATTGTCAATGCCAACAGAACCAGTATATATTTATTAAATAAACTTTTCATTGGGTTTATTTGTTATCAATTAATACAATTTCAGAAGCTCCTGTTTTGTAAAGGAAATCTGTAAGATCTTCTGTATTATGGTTAGACACCTCTATTTCCATTAAAAAATGGTCATCTGTGGTCCTTACATCAGGATTTTCAGCAGCCTTAAAAGGCCATAATTTACTTCTAAGGTAAAAAGTGATCACCATTAAGTGAGCTGCAAAAAATACCGTTAATTCGAACATAATAGGCACAAAAGCCGGCATGTTTTCAATGAAGGAAAAACTTGGTTTTCCACCAATATCCATTGGCCAGTCCTGGATCATAATATAATTCATCATTACAATGGATACTATGAAACCAACCACCCCATACATAAAAGAGGTGATAGCAAGCCTGGTTGGCTCAAGGCCCATAGCCTTATCCAAACCATGCACCGGGAATGGGGTATATATTTCCCCAATATGATAACGGGCTTCACGAACCTGTCTTACAGCCTGTAACAGCAAGTCGTCATCGGTATAAAGAGCGTGTATAACTTTAGATGCCATTATTTCTTATTTTTTAGTTGGGTAGCACGTGTGATCCATTGGTCATATCTTCCTTCTAACTGGAAATCCTCTATAACCAAATCAAGAAGTTCAAGATCACTCTCAGTCAAATTACTTATTTGATCATAAGTATAAATACCTACCTGGTGCAGTCTCTGCTCAAGCAGAGGTCCAATATCCTTAATTTTTTGAAGATCATCTGCCGTTTGAACAGCAGGATCAAAAGTTCCTATCCTGCGCAGCATTTCATCCAACCTGTCCTTGTAAAGGTCCAGCTGTACCAAAGCATCTGCATTAACAGTTGGTTCGTGGGCATCACCTTCAAAAGGCTCATCCTTCTCTACAAGACCATCGGCAGTATTTGCAGCAGGTTCTCTAACTACAGGAGAGTAATGATTCACGTGGTCTCCATGTTCAGCTCTTAAAGCTTTGTACTTATCGCCAGAAGATTTCAAAATTGTCTTTACCTCTGCCTGTGCAATTACCGGGAAGGAACGCGCATAAAGAAGAAACAGTACAAAGAAGAATCCTATGGTTCCTATAAATATTCCCACATCTACAAAAGTTGGAGAGAACATAGTCCATGAAGATGGTAAATAATCTCTGTGAAGCGAAGTTACGATGATCACAAAACGCTCAAACCACATTCCTATGTTTACTACTATAGAGATAAAGAAAGAGAACATGATACTGGTACGTAATTTCTTGAACCACATAAACTGTGGCGAGAAAACGTTACAGGTCATCATTGCCCAATACGCCCACCAGTATGGTCCGGTTGCCCTGTTAAGGAACGCGTATTGCTCGTATTCAACACCGGAATACCAGGCTACAAAAAGTTCAGTAATATAAGCTACCCCAACAATAGAACCGGTGATCATAATAACTATGTTCATCAACTCTATATGCTGTATGGTAATATAATCTTCAAGGTTTGACACCTTTCTCATTATTATCAAAAGAGTGTTTACCATTGCAAAACCGGAGAATACCGCACCTGCCACAAAGTAAGGAGGAAAGATCGTGGTATGCCAACCCGGGATTACCGATGTAGCAAAGTCAAAGGATACAATGGTGTGTACAGAAAGTACAAGGGGTGTTGCAAGACCTGCAAGTACAAGAGAAACCTCTTCAAAACGCTGCCAGTCTTTTGCCCTACCGCTCCATCCAAAACTAAGGATACCGTAAATTCTTTTCTGAAAAGGCTTAACCGCACGGTCACGAATCATCGCGAAATCAGGCAAAAGACCTGTCCACCAGAAAACCAGGGAAACAGAAAGATACGTAGAGATCGCAAATACGTCCCAAAGCAGTGGAGAGTTAAAGTTTACCCATAAGGATCCAAACTGGTTTGGAATAGGAAGTACCCAATATGCAAGCCATGGACGACCCATGTGAATAATGGGGAAAAGACCTGCCTGCATTACAGAGAAAATTGTCATTGCCTCTGCCGACCTGTTAATGGCCATTCTCCATTTTTGACGGAATAATAACAGTACCGCTGAAATAAGGGTTCCCGCGTGACCAATACCTACCCACCATACAAAGTTGGTGATATCCCAGGCCCAGCCTACGGTTTTATTTAATCCCCAGGTTCCAATTCCCGTGGAAACGGTATAAATTATACAACCCAAACCCCAAAGAAAAGCTATAAGTGCGATGGAAAAAACTATCCACCAGGATTTATTGGCCTTTCCTTCTACCGGAGCCGCCACATCCACAGTCACATCGTGATAGGATTTGGAGCCGGTAACTAAAGGCTTTCGTATAGGTGCTTCGTAATGAGACATATCCTTATTAATTGATTCTTTAATTGATTATAATTAAGCTTCAGACGTATTTCTAACCTTGGTTTGATACATCACATTTGGTTTGGTTCCTATATATTCCAGTAAGTGATACATCCTTTCATCCTCTTTTAAGCTGTAAACAACACTTTCTTTATCATTTACATCACCAAAGACAATAGCACCTTTATCACAGGCCTGTGAACAGGCTGTCTGGAATTCCCCATCTTCAATTGCCCGGCCTTCACGCTTGGCATCAAGAATGGTTTTTTGGGTTTTCTGAATACAGAAGGAACATTTTTCCATTACCCCACGTGAGCGCACGGTAACATCAGGATTTAATACCATACGTCCAAGGTCATTGTTCATATGATAGTCAAACTCATCATTTTTATTGTATTTGAACCAGTTGAACCTACGTACTTTGTAAGGACAGTTGTTGGCGCAGTAACGTGTACCCACGCAACGGTTGTAAACCATCTGGTTTTGACCCTGGCGGCCGTGCATAGTTGCAGCCACAGGACAAACGGTCTCACAAGGAGCGTGATTACAGTGCTGACACATTACAGGCTGGAATACAACCTGAGGATTATCGGCAGTTACTTCAAGTTCGGCAAATTGAGAAAGTGAATCTCCAAGACCAGACATGTTTACTTTCTTCTGAATATCTTCAGTAAAAGTTTCTTCTGAAGAATAATAACGGTCAATTCTCAACCAGTGCATATCACGGTATTTACGCACTTCTTGTTTTCCAACTACAGGAACATTGTTTTCAGCGTGACAAGCAATAACACAGGCACCACAACCGGTACATGCGTTTAGATCTATTGAAAGATTGAAATGATGCCCAATAGTACGGTCAAAACCACTCCAAAGGTCAACATCTGGCGAAGTTACTGGCGTTTCCATATGGTTAAGGGAAACTTCAGGAATTTTATTCCACTCATGAACATCTTTCGTATTAAAGATCTCAAGGGTAGTTTCCTTTATAATATCACCTCTACCCATTAGGGTTTTATGAAGCTGTAGACAGGCAAATTCATGAATACCACCTGTTTTTTCAATTTTTACATTCTGGAATGAACTGAAGTTCTTATATAATGTATAAGCATTCACACCTACCTGCATCTCTTCCTGAATTCCTTCTCTTTTACCGTATCCAAGGGCTAAAGAAACAGTACCCTGTGCCTGGCCCGGCTGAATGTAAACAGGAACTTTTTCCAATACCGTTTCTCCAACAGTAAGTGTTACATAGCTTCCGTTAAGTCCACCATTGGAAGCATGCTCATTGATAAGCCCAAGTTCTTCGGCATCTGCTCTGGAAACTTTAAGGTAGTTATCCCAGGATGCCCTTGTAATAGGATCTGGAAATTCCTGCAACCATGGGTTGTTGGCTTGTTGGCCGTCACCTAAACCTGTAGAGGTATAAAGTTCCAGTTCAAAACCACCTTCCTCAAGGGATAGACCACTTGCGGCAGGAACAGCTGCAGCATCGCCTGTTAAAGCAGTGATCCCTGCAGGAGCATCGGCTTCAAAAGCACCATCGTGCAAA
The DNA here is from genome assembly GCA_963973375.1 of uncultured Antarcticibacterium sp. GTDB lineage: Bacteria > Bacteroidota > Bacteroidia > Flavobacteriales > Flavobacteriaceae > Gillisia. The sequence continues at coordinate 221 of CAXAZV010000229.1, read as the reverse complement.
GCATCATTCCAGGAACCTTCCCCCAAGGAGGATGCCCAGGTTTCTCTTATATAATCATAATATGAAGTTTCATTATCACGCCATCTTAACAAACACTCCTGAAACTGCCTTGTATCAAACAAAGGTTTGATGGTTGGCTGCATAAGGGTGAAATTTCTTTTGGTTAACTGGATATCTCCCCAGCTTTCAAGGTAATGAGGAGTTGCAGCTATGAAATTACA
>CAXAZV010000228.1:0-4982 GCA_963973375.1 uncultured Antarcticibacterium sp. | reverse complement strand
GAGATGTCAAGAGTTAAAATAAGGAAATAAGGCGCGAGGAAAAGGGTAAACATCAACACCGTTTTAAGGTGAAGCTTCCAGTTTCCACTGCGCGAAATATTATTGTCGTTAAAATAGGCGTTAACCCTTTTATTTAATGTTTTGAAGAAATTTGCGGAATCGATCCGGGAAAAGCGTATGGTGTCTTGATTTAAAGGCATAGGGTAAAATTCAATTTATCAAAGGTAAAACATTATATTTTGCCCGTATTCAATTGTAGTGAAATTAACGTGCCAATTTAATACTTTTGTATTAAAATAGAATAATTGGAGTTAATAGAAAAATACTTCCCCGAAATTTCCGGGGAACAGAGGGAACAGTTTGCAGCACTTAAGGAATTATATAAGGACTGGAATTTAAAGATCAATGTTGTTTCCCGTAAAGACATAGATGAGCTTTACCTTAGGCATGTGCTTCATTCCCTGGGGATAGCCAAAATTCAAAGGTTTAATCCGGGGGCTCAAATTATTGATGTCGGCACGGGAGGTGGATTTCCCGGTATACCGCTTGCGATCCTCTTTCCGGAAACCAAATTTCACCTGGTAGATTCTATTGGAAAAAAAATAAAAGTTGTTCAGGAAGTAGCCGAAGGTCTTCAGCTTAAAAATGTTAAAACCACCAATGCGCGGGTGGAAGAAGTAAAAGGACAGTATGATTTCATTATAAGCCGGGCTGTCGCGGCTATGCCCACTTTTGTTCACTGGGTAAAGGGGAAAATTGCAAAAACCAGCACTCACGAGTTGAAGAACGGGATCCTTTATCTCAAAGGAGGAGATTTGACCGAGGAGCTGGAGAATTATAAAACAGCACAAATTTTTCCCTTGAGCGATTACTTTGAAGAGGAATTTTATGAGACTAAAAAGGTGGTTTACCTTCCTTTGAAATTTAAGGGATAAATTAAAGGTTGCCTCTTTAATATAATTACAACAAATCTTTATTATTCATTTAACTCAATTTTCATCACGTGCTTAATAGCTTTGGTTAAACCAAAAAAATTAGAAAGTAATGAAAAATTTAAGTGATTTATTTGAACACCAGTTAAAGGACTTGTATAGTGCAGAATCTCAGTTGATCAAGGCTTTGCCTAAAATGGCAAAAAAAGCAAGTGATTCCAAATTGAAGAAAGCGATTGAAGACCACCTTGAAGAAACCAAAGAGCAAAAACAACGCCTTAAAGAAGTTTGTGATAAACTTGGAATTAAACCAACGGGTGAAGAGTGCAAGGCTATGAAAGGTCTAATTGAAGAAGCAGAATCTTTCCTGAAGGAAAAAGCCGACGAGGATGTAAAGGATGCCGGTATCATTGCCGAAGCGCAAAGAGTAGAGCATTACGAGATCTCTGCATATGGTACTGCAGTGCGTTATGCCAAGGAACTTGGACATAAGGATATTGCAAAAAAACTTCAAAAAACCCTTGATGAGGAACAAAAAGCTGATACTGACCTGAATAAAATGGCTGAAGGCCGTTTGAACAAGCAGGCTATCAACTAATACATTCCTGCATTAAATAACAATAGAAGACTGTCCCGAAAGTGGACAGTCTTTTTTTATGGCATATTCTCAAGCTGCTTCATTAGGTTAAATCATTGTTACAGAATGCCCGAAACAAGTTAAAAAAGTTAAAGCAAAAGGGGTTGGCGTGTTTAAAATTTAATTTTATGTATAACCAAAAATTCAAGTTTTATGTTTACGAAATCTTTATGGAATTCCTTTTCTGAAAGAACAGGATTCCCTTCACTCAATACAATTATTGAAGTGGATGTGGCAATAATAGGAGGAGGGATCACGGGTATTACTACTGCGCTGCTTCTTAAAAGATCTGGTTTTAAAGTAGCTGTACTTGAAGCCAGGGAAGTTGGGAAAGGAACCTCAAGTCACAGCACTGGGAATTTATATTTGATCACAGATCAACTCCTGTCACCAATTGCCAAAAAATATAATACTGAAGTTTTGCGGGAGGTGCTTTCATCAAGGGGAGCAGCTTTTAATCTTATTGAAAGAAATATTAAGGAGTTTCAGATAGATTGCGATTACAAAAAGCAGCCAATGTATGTGTTTGAAGATGCCTTTACAGATAAGATAAGGGATGAGGTGAAAATTGCTGAAAAAGTAGGTTTGCCTTTTACCGAGATCACCGGCCCGGGATTCCCTTTTGAATTGGATAAGGGTATGGTAATACAAGATCAGGCACAATTTAATCCGCTTCTTTATATTCAGGGACTTGCAAAGGAAGTACATGGGGAGAATTGTACTATTTACGAAAACAGCAAAGTAACTGAAATAGATGAAGGGGAAAATGAAGTTTTACTCACCACAACCGCCGGAAGGGTTTTGTGTAAAAATGTGATCCATGCGACCCACACTCCAAAAGGGGTAGAAGTTCAATATCATACTGTTTTAGGGCCTTACCGGGAATATGGAGTTGCTGCAAAACTCAATGATCCGGCAAATTATCCCGAGGGTATATATTGGGGATACCATAATACACAAAAATTCTCCATACGTTCCTATACCGGAAATGGCGAAAGCTATTTACTTTGTATTGGAAAACCTCATAAAGTGGGGCAGGCGGAAGATAATGAACAGCACATTCGGGAAATTAAAGAATTCCTTGAATCCCGTTTCAGTATTAAAGAATTTACCCATCAATGGGGTGGACAAAATTATAAACCGGCAGATCTTTTACCTTATATAGGTAAGAAAAACTCTAAATCAAAACAATATGTCGCTACGGGTTTTGCTACAGATGGCCTTGTATACGGCTCTTTAGCAGCGATCTTGTTAACAGATGAAATTAGTGGATTTGAAAATAAATATGCGGGATTATATAAGGCTTCCAGACACCGGCCATTGAAGGCTTCAAAGGAATTCATAAAGGAAAATCTGGATGTTGGCCTTGAATTTTTAAAAGGCTGGCTCACTGCCGACCTTAAGGAAATTAAAGATATACCTGCCGGCCAGGCCCGGGTAATTCATAAAGATGGTCACCAGGTAGCGGTTTATAAAGATAACACCGGAAAAATAAATATAACTTCAGCTGTGTGTACCCATTTGGGGTGTATTGTACACTGGAATAATGCAGAGGAAAGTTGGGATTGCCCCTGTCACGGAAGCAGGTTTGATCCTTCAGGCGAGGTCATAGAAGGGCCGGCGCTGGCTTCTTTAAAAAAGATGGAATAATAAAAAAAGGACCCGGCAAATTTCCCGGGTCCTTTCAATTTAATCAGCTTATAAACAATTCTAATTATTAATGATCATCTTTTTATGAATAACACCCTGTTCTGTAAACAATTTCACAACATATACTGAAGAACTGTAACTCCTTACAGGAAGTTTTATCTCTTTTTGGGTGCCAATGTTTGTATACTCTTCAATTATTTGCCCGGACATACTGTGTAAAGTGATTTTTGTAATAAGTTGTTGCTCCGGATTTTTAACAACCAGTTCTCTACTGTTATCCATATAAAACACGTTAGGATTTCCAATTACATTTCCAGTATCAGGTAGAGAAGGTTCAGGTTTCGAAGTATCGGGATTTGTACCCTGTTCTTCTTCTTCTTCTTCTTCTTCTTCTTCTTCTTCAGTTACGGGAGGTTCTTCAGTTTCCTTTTCAATTAGGAAAACAATTTCAAATCTATCTGTAAACGTACCAGGATCCAACATAAACCTAAATTCCTTATTTCGTAGATCGTGGTATGTTTTTTCCTCTTTATCCTTTATATAAATATTGAGGTCTTCATCAATATTTTCCAGATTATTAATTTTAATGGAGAATTGAGTTTTCTTATTGATCTTCACCCCTAATTTGAGGACACGTGTTAAATTAAAATCGGGAACCCCCTGTATAACAAAACGGGTGCTATCAATCATCCAGAACATGTCCTCCAAATTATTGTCATGTAAAGGAGCATCATAACCAAGGTCAAAACCATTGGTAGTGTTGGAGTCTACACCAACAAGTATCTGCCGGTTATATCCCATAGGAGATTTAAAATCAAGTCTTATCTTGGGTCTTGTATCTACAGAAGATTTTTCAGGCGCTGCTTCTTGTTGCATGAATTGAGAGTTGGCAACACTTTCTCTTGTAAAGGAACGTTGACTGTTTTTAAATAATACATCCCCACCAGAAACCACCGGCGTACCGGGAACATTTGCATCATAAGATGTATTTATAAAAAAGCCCTGAGCCACAGGAATGTACCTGCCCGGAATCTTATTGCCTTTTTGATCATTGGCGTTTACTCTTTGATCATTAGAAATAGCAGGGACACCGTCTAAAAGATTTCGTGTTGCATAACCACCTATATATTCCTTTAAGATATGCGTATTGCCTCCTGCAAAATGATCCCAAAAATAAACGGCTCCATTAAATACATTTTGAGTATTTCGCCCCCCCGCGACATCCTTTAAATTATCCAGGATAAAGTCTGTAACATCTATAGAAGAGGGGTAGGGATTACCCAAAAGGTAATTTTGATGAACTCCAATGTTAAGTTTTATCGTTCCGTTATTTGGTTTGCCTTTGAAAACATAATTTTGAGCATCTGTAATCTGGGCATTTCCAGAGGTGCCTTTCATTGTATATCCTTCACCGGCGTTTAGGGTTCCGGTGCTACCTACGTGTTTCCATTCACTGTAAACATTTGCAGTACCCCTGAATTTAAACAACCAGTAATTGCTAATTTTACGTGGATTGGAATAAGAACCATCTGCAAATTCATGCCAATCATGGAAAGAAAGAGCTCCAGGAGTATTCCTATTTGTTCCATCAAGCATTACTTTGCCTATAGAATAAGTGGAATTATTGGGTGCCCCCTGAAGAGAGACTGGAGATGACCAGTAATTGTAATTATAACTATTAGCTGTTCCTTGTTGATCCCGGGTAATATAGCCCGCACTGGAATCATCAAGAACGCTTGTCATAGTTTGAATGTTAGAACCAG
>CAXAZV010000227.1:0-4985 GCA_963973375.1 uncultured Antarcticibacterium sp. | reverse complement strand
AAACTTTAGCCGGATTGGATCTTGGCGCAAGCTTTACGAATGTACCGGGCGGCACTGCCAACTGGACCTTTACTGATGAGACCGGAAACTACGAAGACGAATCAGGATCTGTAGGGATCGAGATCAACAAAGCAGATGCAGAAATCTCAGTTACTCCATACGATGTAGTATACAATGGAGGGTCTCATACTTCATCCTTCACAGCTGTTGGTGTTGAATCCACTCCTGTAGATCTTACTTCTTTGATGAATGTAAGTGGAACAACTCATATTAATGCAGGGACTTACAATGGAGATGCCTGGAACTTTACCGGAAACGGAAACTATAAAGCTATAAGCGGTACAGTTGACAACAACATCCGTCAAGCCGCAGCAGCTATCACTGTTAATCCTTACAGTGTTACTTATGATGGTTTAGCTCATACTTCTACATTTACAGCGGTTGGAGTAGAATCTTCACCGGTAGACTTAACAGGATTAATGGATGTAAGCGGGACTACGCAAACAGATGCAGGAACTTATACTGCAGCTCCTTGGAGTTTTGCAGGAAATACCAACTACGCTGCAACCAGCGGAACAGTTGATAATGCAATTGGACAGAAAGCATTAACCATCACCGCAACCACTGATTCCAAATTCTGTGGTCAGACCATAGTTTTCAATGGTTTAGAATTTACCCAGGTAGGTTTGGTAGATGGAGATGCTATAAGTTCAGCTACAATAATATCCACTGGTGCAGTTGCATCCGCAAGCGCAGCAGGTTCACCTTACGTGATCAATATATCAGCAGCAGTTGGTACAGGGTTGAGTAATTATAACATTACTTATGTCTCTGGAGAGTTAACAGTAGACGCTGTGACTCTAGATGTTACCAATGCTCAAATGCCAAGAAGCATCAATGAAGATGTAAATATTACGATTGGAGTAAAAGATGGGACAACGCCGCTTAATGGAGTTCTTGTCACTTTAAATGTGGTAGGTTTTGGTTCACCAACAGCAACCTCTGTAAATGGTATAGCAACATTCAATCTTGGTAGATTAAGTGCGAATTTATACGCAGTAACTGCCCAGGCAGGCGGATGCTCTCAATCTGAAGTTGTTTTCCTTCCCGTATACGATCCCAATGGCGGATTTGTAACCGGCGGTGGATGGATTGATTCCCCTGCAGATGCTATGGCATCAGGTATAGTTGGAAAGGCAAACTTTGGATTTAATGCCAAGTATAAAACCGGCAAAAATAATATGACTGAGGTTGACGGTAACACCAATTTCCAGTTCAAAGCAGGAGACTTCCACTTTTCAAGTACCTCACATACTAATATGGAACTGGTTATTTCGGGTGCCAAGGCAACTTATACCGGTCGCGGTACCGTGAATGGAACCGGGAACTTTAACTTCCGTGTTGTTGCAATAGATGGTGCTTTGACGGGTAATGGATCTGAAGATAAATTCAGAATAAAAGTTTGGGCAGATGGTTTACAAAATGACCCAATTTACGATAATCAGAAAGGTAAATCAGAAAGTGGGGATGATGCTTCCATTATCGGCGGCGGTTCCATTGTGATTCATAAACCTAAACCAAACAACAAAACTGCTGAAACAAATGAAAAACCAACTTTAGCTGTGAGTGAGGAAGCATTGGTTGCTGAGATCCTGGAGAGTATGGCTGTGGCACCAAACCCTGTGAGAACAGATGCAAGGGTGAGATTCAGCCTTCTGGAAGATGCAGCAGTGGTGCTTAGAGTGTATGACTTTAACGGTCGCGAGGTAGACAGATTGTTCTCAGGAAACGTGAAAGCAAGCCAACAGTATGAAGTGGAATTCCTGCGCAAAAACCTAATGAGCGGAGTGTATATCCTAAAATTAAGTACAGATCGTGGAAATTCCTATGACAAACAAATAATCATTGAATAACTAACTTACCAATCTTAATGCAAAAGCTCCGGAAACCGGAGCTTTTGTTATTTATAGGAGGAAAATTAAATTTAGATTGTGGGTTCTCTAATCTATTGCCGTTTTTGCTGTCAATTTTTGATTTTATTAGGAATTAGAGTTAAACAAGAATTAAAAAAAATTGAAATTTTATTTGTTCCATTAAATTTACACCGTATTAATCTAAGATTAGAAAACCAAATTCCTATATGACAACCTACTACAAGCAAGCCGAAATTAAAGCCTCCATGAAAAAATTGGTGGATAGTTATTTAGAAGAGTGTAAGAAATGTGAGGAACTGTCTCCGGATTTTATTGACCTTATCAAATATAATTTTCTTGCGAAATTTGTTTGTTATAATAAATCAACCCAAACTATTGAAATTGGAATAGAGGACAATTCAAAAGAGGACGAATTCTATCCGCAGATAACGGTATATAAATATAAGTTAAATTCCAATAAAAAATGGCTGGACCGGTCTTTTAAAGAAGGAATTAACGATATGACTTTTTATGGAAATTTGCTTAACAAAAGTAAAATGAATCAGGAAGCTGAAGTGGTTCTTATATAATATAATACAGAAAAATTAATTTCTGCCCTACCTTTAAAATGGATCTTAAAACCGCGGTTTTAGATCCATTTTTATTTTTTCAAAACCTTACTATTTGGAGAGTATATCTTTTATTATTATCTCGGCGTGTATCCGGGAATTTTCAATAAACCACTTGTGGGTTTCCATTCCCCCACAAATTACCCCGGCCAAATAAATTCCCGGAATATTGCTTTCCATACTTTCAGGATCATATTGTGGTTTCAACAGGTCATCTTCAGAAAGTTCTATACCTATCGATTTCAAAAAAGCGAAATTTGGGCGGTAACCCGTTAAAAGCAAAACAAAATCATTTTGCAGCTTTATTTCACCATCCGGAGTATTTAAAATAACTTCCTTTTCTTTTATCTCTTTCAAGGATGCGTTGAAAAATGCTTTTACGCTACCTTCTTCAATGCGATTTACAATATCAGGCCGAACCCAGTACTTCACACGTTCGCCAATTTCCGGGCTTCTCACGATCATAGTCACTTCTCCACCTTTGCGATAAATTTCCAGAGCGGCATCTACTGCCGAATTGCTGGCACCCACTACTACTACCTTCTGCTTTGCGTAGTAATGCGGATCATTATAATAATGAGCCACCTTGGGTAAGTCTTCTCCCGGAATGTTTAAATAATTGGGGATGTCATAAAAGCCGGTTGCAATCACCACATTATTAGAGGTATAAACTCCCTGGGTGGTGGTTACAGAATGCCCGCTTTCCTTAAGGGTTTCAACCGAAAGAACCTTTTCAAATAGATTAATGTTAAGTTCATTGGAAGTGGCAATGCGACGGTAATATTCCAGCGCTTCAGCCTTTCGCGGTTTCGGATTGTTACTTATGAAAGGGATATTGTCCAGCTCCAGCTTATCTGAAGTTGAGAAAAAGGTCATATTTACCGGATAATGGTAAAGGGAATTTACCAGGCAACCCTTTTCCAGGATAAGATAGTCAAGATTATTTTTTTGAGCTTCCAGCCCACAGGCGATCCCTATGGGGCCGCCACCAATAATTATAAGGTCGTATTGCTTAGTTGGAGTTGGCAAGTTTTTTAAGTCCTTTTATAGTTTCAGGTTGATCTGCGGCCTTGAATACATAACTTCCGGCAACAAGTACATTGGCACCTGCCTTTACAAGTTCGGCAGCATTTTTATCGGTTACCCCGCCATCGATCTCGATCAAAGTTTTTGCTCCCTTCTTCTCGATCATCTTTTTTAACTGTCGTACCTTATCATAAGTGGCTTCAATAAAGCTTTGCCCACCGTACCCGGGGTTCACGCTCATCACACATACCAGGTCTATATCCTGAATAAGATCCTTCAATAGTTTTACGTTGGTATGCGGATTTATAGCTACCCCCGCTTTCATTCCTTCAGCTTTAATAGCCTGTAGACTGCGGTGTAAATGTGTGCAGGCTTCGTAATGTACTGTTAGGATATTCGCTCCAAGGTTTGCAAATTCTTTTATGTACCTGTCCGGATCTACTATCATTAAATGAACATCTATAGTCTTGGTAGCATGTTTACTGATAGCCTGCAAAACGGGCATTCCAAAGGAGATGTTGGGTACAAAGACCCCGTCCATAATGTCAATATGAAACCAATCTGCTTCAGAATTATTGATCATTTCAATATCGCGTTGCAGGTTGGCAAAATCGGCAGCTAGAATGGATGGGGCAATAAGTTTGGTAGACATACAAGTTTATTTTCAGCGCAAAAATAAGAAGAATAAAACTATTATCGGGTCTCAATAAAAACTTCCAGGATCCTTTTAACCGTTTGTTGGGTTTGATGATCAAGACCTTCCACCTGTTCCATATATTCTTTTACCAACTCATAGTCATATTTACTAGTTTCAGAAACTATCTCTGCCTTAAAACCGTCAAAAGCACCCTGTTTTAAATCTTTCCCCAGTACCTGTATAATATTTTGGTGTCTGGTATCTTTTTGAATTTGATCAAATAGCTCCAGCACAAACTTTTTATCCCCTTCCAGGATCTGAAAGAAATTCCCTTCAGAATATAATAAAACCCCTCTTATATCATGGGCGTTATTAAAATTGGATGTATAATTAAGGAGGTTTTGAACCTCGGGTTTTTCTAAATCGGCGTTGGCAGTGCTCACATAGCAAATCGCATATCTCATGATGTCTTTTTTATTAGTTGCTAAAATCTTTAAAATGGTCTTTTAAAACTTTTCGGGCTGCATTGTAGCCACACATTCCATGAACACCGCCTCCAGGTGGGGTAGAAGAAGAACAAATATATACGCCTTCATCTGGTGTGGAATAAGGTGAAATACTTATAATTGGCCGGGTAAAAAGCTGGGTGATATCCTGCCTGCCTCCGTTTATATCCCCGCCTACAAGATTTGGATTCCAGGCTTCCAATTGAACAGTGTTCATGGTAGATCTGGCCAGGATACATTCTTTGAACCCGGGTGCGGCCCGCTCTATTTGATT
>CAXAZV010000226.1:0-4988 GCA_963973375.1 uncultured Antarcticibacterium sp. | reverse complement strand
ATAGAGTGGCCTCAAAAAATTGAAAAACTTTTAGATCAGGACGTGCAAAAACTGGAAGTTTCCGTGGAAGAAAACGGACTCAGAAAGTTAAAGTTTTGTTAAAGAGTTAAAAAAGCTTCCTAAAGGAGGCGTGAAAGTAATTGTAAGAAAAATAGTACATTTTTTGCCTATGTGAAAGGTGGGTTTTAAATTTTTTCGTTTTTCAACGAAAATTGATGATTTTAAGCTTATTTTTGGAAAGTAAAACTCCATTAAATACGGCCATTTTATGCCCTGAAAAAGCGTGCAAAGGTACGATTAAAGTAGTAAGAATTAGCATTTTATATTTGTATAGGTTTGTTTCAGAAATCAAACGAAACAATCATATTTTAAACCCTATACATTATGAAAATTAAAGCTATTTTATTCGCCGCAGCAATCTTTGGAGCAACTTTTTTTGTAACTTCAACTACAACTAACGAGAATGACACAAAAATTGAGAAACAAGCAATCGACCGGTCTGCGATCCGGGTACCTACTAACGGGTAGTATTATTGCTTTTTTAATAGCATTTTCACCTTATATTTTTTACCTATATGAAATTTTTCCAGACGGACCCGTTTGGGAAAATTCTTTTTTTACATATGAAAGCAAATATTATCAAAGTGTATTAGTTGCTGCCTGGACATATTTAGGTAAAATTGTTCCTTTTATGTTACTTTTAATTTGGTTTTTTACTTGTAAGCATTGGTGGTATCACGCTATTTTAATTCCAATTTCGATGTATACTTATCAAATCCTCAGTACAGTATATGAAGATTTTTACCAAGAAGTTAACCCAATGGATACCGACCAATTAATATACCTAGCACCTTTCTTCTTAATAATTCTTGTTATTGTATATTTAGTACGTACACAAATCTTTGACCGAATATACGGAATAGATCTAAGCGAACTCAATGAAACCGATGTAACTGTATTTTCCACCGGTCTCTCCTCAAAAGATGAAATTGAACTTGCCCAGTTTCGCCAGGAAGATCTTGCCTATGCCAATGAACCTTCAGAAGACTATTACCGCAAACTTTAAGTTCCCTCAACCCAAAAGTTGAAATAAGGTAATTCCACATTTCCAAAAAATGGTGACATAGACTCATTTATATATTTATGTATTATGAATGGAGAAAAAATGTTGTAATTTAGTTTGTTAACAACCAATCAGCATGACCGGCCAATCATCCCCATTTACCAAAGAACAACTCCTGCCCCAGGAAGAAACCCTTGAAATTTATAAAAACAAAGGGCAGCTGTTTATAGGTATCCCAAAAGAAACCGCTTACCAGGAAAAAAGAGTTTGTTTATCTCCAGATGCTGTTGCAGCCATTACTGCACATGGCCACAGGATCATGATAGAAGCCGGTGCCGGGAAATGGGCAAGGTTCAGTGATCGCGATTATTCAAATGCGGGGGCCGAGATTACAAGTGACACCAAAAAAGTCTTCTCCTGCCCTACCATCCTTAAAATGGAACCACCCTCTATGGAGGAACTGGATATGATCAATCCGCAAACCACCTTAATTTCCGCTTTACAATTAAAGACCCAATGCAAGGAGTATTTTCAAAAACTTGCAACCAAAAGGATTACCGCACTTGCATTTGAGTTTATTCGAGATGATGACGGCACTTACCCTGCTGTACGCGCGTTAAGTGAAATTGCAGGAACAGCCTCTGTGCTTATAGCATCTGAGATCATGAGCAACAACACAGCCGGAAACGGATTAATGTTCGGGAATATAAGCGGGGTGCCACCAATTGAAGTTGTGATCCTGGGAGCAGGTACTGTGGGCGAGTTTGCAGCCCGAAGTTCGGTTGGCCTGGGGGCTAATGTAAAGGTGTTCGACAGTTCGCTCACCCGTCTTAGAAATATCCAAACAAACGTAGGCCGGACGCTTTATACATCTACCATTCAGCCTAAGACGCTTGGAAAATCCTTGAAACGCTGTGATGTTCTTATTGGAGCTGTGCGTGGTAAGGACAGGTCCCCGGTTTTGGTGACCGATGATATGGTACAAACCATGAAACCCGGAGCCGTGATCATAGATGTAAGTATTGATATGGGCGGTTGTATAGAAACCAGCGAGATAACCACGCATGATAAGCCTATTTTCACCAAACATGGGGTTATACATTATTGTGTACCCAATATTCCTTCCAGATATGCCCGAACCTCCTCTATTTCTATAAGTAACATTTTCACTCCCTATCTCCTGCACATCGCAGAGGAAGGCGGAATAGAAAACACGCTTAGATTTGACAAAGGTTTGAGAAATGGGTTGTACTTTTACCACGGGATTTTAACCAACAAATCTATTGCCGACTGGTTTGACCTTTCTTACAGGGATATTAATTTGTTGATTTTTTAAAGAAACCCATAAATTAAAAGAATAAAGTCTCCCCCCTTTTAAATGGGCGCAGCCTCTACATAAAATATAATGAGATTACTACATAGATTTGCTTACTACTCGCTTGGACTTATAATGGGAATTGTGATCCTGATGTTTTTTTTAAGCGGCAAAAGAACCTCCTGCGATTATTCCCCAAATGCGAGAACCCTGAAAAATATAAGGATAAAGGATCGTGTTTTTTCTGATGAAGCCTACCGTTTTTTTCAATTCAATAATATTGACACCAGCAATGTTTCAGAAATTCTGGAAAATGGCAAGGTAAATTTCAGAAAAAGCAATACAAACAACGATCCCTGTAACATCTATTTTGTAGCAGGTGATACCAATTCCAAAAAGATAGAACTGCAAATTGAAAATTGCGAAACTACCGCAACCATTCAAAGAGTGAACTTTTCAGAATAAAATTAATTAATAATTGAATTTACCTTTTAGCTCTTAACTCTTTTATCTTTTTAAGGTTTTAAAGTATTTGTGCAGTGTGTTCTTTTGTATCCACCTTTCCAATTACTTCCTCAATTTTCCCATTTTCATCTATTATGAAAGTAGTTCGGTGTATCCCGTCATACTCTTTCCCCATAAACTTTTTAGGTCCCCAAACCCCAAAGGAATTGATAACTGCCCTGTCCTCATCTGCCAGCAAAGGGAACGGTAACTTGTATTTATCCTTAAAGTTTTGTTGCCTCTTTTTTGAATCGGCACTCACTCCTATTATCTCATATCCTTTTTTCTCAAATGAACTCCAGTTATCCCTGAGATTACAGGCCTGTGCGGTACAACCGGGAGTACTGGCTTTTGGATAAAAGAACAGCACCAATTTCTTTCCGTTAAAATCTGATAATTTTACAATATTACCATCCTGGTCTTCTGCCTGAAAATCGGGGGCCTTATCCCCTGCTTTTAATGTTGTCATATTTCCTATTTTTGCTTTAAATGTACGCATTATGAATAAAAAAGAAAAGGTTCAGTTTGTGATTGACAGCCTTCAGGATATTTATCCCAACGCTCTTATTCCGCTTGACCATAAAGATCCTTATACCTTATTGATCGCAGTACTACTTTCAGCACAAAGCACAGATGTAGGCGTAAATAAGATCACTCCAATTTTATTTAGTAAAGCAGATAACCCATATGATATGGTGAAACTAACGGTTGAAGAAATTAGGGAAATAATTAGACCGGTAGGATTGTCACCTATGAAAGCCAAAGGAATTCATGGCTTGTCAAAAATTCTAATAGAAAAATACAATGGGGAAGTTCCTGTAGATATTGATGCTCTTGAAACTTTACCGGCGGTGGGTCATAAAACAGCGAGTGTAGTGATGGCCCAGGCGTTTGACATTCCATCTTTTCCCGTTGATACCCATATTCACCGCCTCATGTACCGCTGGGGTTTTACCAATGGGAAAAATGTGGTTCAAACTGAAAAGGATGCAAAAAAGATCTTTCCAAAAGATCTTTGGAACCGCCTGCATCTTCAAATAATATGGTATGGAAGGCAATATTCTCCTGCCCGTGGTTGGGATCTTGATAAAGACATCATTACCAAAACCATTGGTAGAAAAAGTGTGATAAAGGAATATCTCAAAAAACAGAAACCCGGAAAGAGTGCCAAATCAAAATAACCCATAATTAAAAAGACTCTGTAATTGCGGAGTCTTTTTAATTCTAATTGAGAATTGTCTCAAATTGCATTTCCCTGTGTTTTGACACATGCAGCGCTTTTGAATAATTCAAAAGAAACTGAAGTGTTTCTTTTTTAGGATTCAAATTTAATAATTTACCTTCTAAAGAAGATTTAGTGTAAAGTTTCCCCATCGGATTAATTTATGATTCGTTTTTAAAATAACGCAATCCGGGGGGTGATATTGTAACTTAATTTGTTAAAATTAGGTTATGTTTCTCTATTATTTTGCGCAAATTTATTAATGCATATCTCATACGGCCTAAGGCAGTATTAATGCTTACTCCAGTGTTCTCAGATATCTCCTTAAAGCTCATATCTTTATAAATACGCATGGTAAGCACTTCCAGTTGATCTTCTGGCAATTCTTTAATAAGTTCCTGCACATCACATTCAATCTGGTCTTTTATAATTTGCTTTTCAATGTTAAGATCTCCATCACACAAAACAGAAAAAATATTAAAATCCCCTTTATTCTCAAACATGGGCATTCTTTTGTTTTTCCTGAAATGATCAATAATAAGGTTATGTGCAATTCTCATAACCCAGGGGAGAAATTTTCCTTCTTCATTATATTTACCACGTTTAAGAGTATTAATTACCTTAATAAAGGTGTCCTGAAAAATATCTTCAGCAACATCTTTATCAAAAACTTTGGAGTAAATAAAACTGTAGATTCGGCTCTGGTGCCGGGTGATCAAAGTAGAAAGTGAATGTTCATTTCCCTGTAAATACGCACGTACTAGCGAAGCATCAGTTGCCAGATTTTTTTCCATAATAGTTACTTTTAAAGGTATTTTAGGGGATACCTGTAGGTTAGGTTATTAATTTAAAAAGTAACTTTATGCAATAGGCAATAGATTTTA
>CAXAZV010000225.1:0-5001 GCA_963973375.1 uncultured Antarcticibacterium sp. | reverse complement strand
TACGCACCGTTTCCCTTCAAATTGTAATGTCCAATGTAGGTTTACCGGTTTGCGCTTCTTCCTGCGAATATTTTCCAATAAAACTTATTACCAGTATGCGAACTACAGATTCGCTAACAGATGACGCCTCCTATTTCTTTTCTGAATTAAAGCGCCTTCAATATATTGTTGAATCCATCAAGACAGATAAGTACTTTATCATCCTTGACGAGATCCTGAAGGGTACTAATAGTACAGATAAGGCAATCGGCTCGCGAAAGTTCATTCAAAAACTTGTAAAATCAAAGTCTACCGGTATCATTGCAACCCACGATCTTAGCCTTTGCGAAGTTTCAGAAGAACTGCCACAGGTGGAAAATCATTATTTTGATGCCGAGATCATTAATGACGAACTACATTTCGATTATAAATTCAAAGAAGGAATTTGCCAGAATATGAACGCTTCTTTCCTGCTGAAGAAAATGAATATTGTCGATTAATTCAAAGATATTCAAAATGGGTAATTTTCTCCGGCTTCACAAATTCCCTTTGCTGCTGGTTATTACCGGACTTCTTTTCTACGGTTCTTTTGGATACAACCTGGAGAGAGAAGATTTCTTTAAATTAATCACCCTGTATGCCGGGTTATTTTTTGTGAGCTGGAAACTTATTCAGCTCGAAAAAACAAATTTTTGGTTCCTCGCAGGCGCAGCCCTTCTCTTCCGGTTGGTCTTTATTGGTTCACTTCCGGTGCTTTCCCAGGATTTTTATAGGTTTATATGGGATGGAAAGATGCTTTTAGCCGGTTGGAATCCTTATTTGTATTTACCGCAGGAACTTATTGAACTTGGAACAGCGCCGATCTCTCAGGCTGCTGAGTTGCACAATGGAATGGGCGCGTTGAGTGCCGGGAATTATACCAATTACCCGCCTCTTAACCAATTGATCTTTGCCCTGGCTGCCCTCTTCACAGGGAAAGGTTTACTGGGACCTGTTATGGTGATGAGGTTGATAATTATAGCTGCAGATGTTGGGGTGCTCTACTTCGGAAAAAAATTACTAGAAAAACTTGGTCTTCCCGGCCACAGGATCTTCTGGTATATTTTAAACCCGCTTGTGATCATAGAACTTACAGGAAACCTCCATTTTGAGGGGGTTATGGTATTTTTCCTGGTTTGGTCTCTTTACCTGCTGCATAATAAAAAATGGATCTTAAGTGCAATTCTTTTTGCTGCATCAGTTTTGCTGAAAATAATTCCCCTTCTGTTTTTACCCTTGCTTATTAGCTATTTTAGAAAAGATGGGAAGGGAACACAATCAACAGATTTTAAAAAACTATTGGGATATTATTTGATAGTGGGTTTTACAGTAATCCTTGGTTTCCTGCCTTTTCTATCGCCTTCATTTTTCAGCAGTTTTGGATCCAGTATAGCGCTTTGGTTTCAGAAATTTGAATTTAATGCCAGTATTTATTACCTGGTAAGATGGATGGGCTTTCAGGTAAAAGGCTATAATATCATTGAAACGGCCGGGAAAGTGCTACCCTTGGTAGTTGTGGCAATTTTGCTGGGGATTTCCTTCTTCAGAAAAAACAACTCAACAGAGCGGCTTATAACAGGAATGCTTCTTGGCATATCAGTATATTTTTTTCTCGCAACGACCGTTCATCCCTGGTATTTGATCACTCCGCTATTACTCACAATTTTTACACGCTACAGGTTTGTGCTTATCTGGTCCTTTTTGGTAATGCTGAGTTATTTTGCTTATTCCCATCCTGAATTTCAGGAGAATTTATGGCTGGTCGCAATGGAATATGTGGTAGTGCTGCTGTGGTTTGTCCGGGAGATCTCTGTCAATCGACAAAAGTGGGAAGTTGTTGTCGACTCTATTTAATACCCCCTTAATTAATTGGTGTTGTTTTTCAACAGGAATATATTTCTGATGTATACTATGCCCCCAAAACAGTGGGAGGCGATCAACACGGGGTCATTTCTCAACAGGCCGTAGGTGAGGATAAGTAGTGCGCCGGCAAGGCTTAAGACCCAGAAACCAAAAGGCAATGTAGATTCCTTCTTTTTTTCAGAATATAACCACTGAT
Source organism: uncultured Antarcticibacterium sp. (assembly GCA_963973375.1). Classification (GTDB taxonomy): domain Bacteria; phylum Bacteroidota; class Bacteroidia; order Flavobacteriales; family Flavobacteriaceae; genus Gillisia. The sequence goes on along the minus strand of CAXAZV010000225.1, from coordinate 2,924 downwards.
AAAAAAACCTGGTATTAAACACAACCTGTCCAAGGATCCCAAACCAGATTAACCAGGAAGCTATATTTTCACTGCTCACCAGGTAATTAAGATCGAGTTTGGAAATAAAAATGAGGTAAGACCCTATTATTAGCGGAACTCCAATGTAAATAAATTTTAGAAAAGAATTTTCCCCCGTCCATTTATTCTGGAGCTGAAGGTTTCTTATATAAACTATATAGATAATAACCTGCCCCAGCATAATTGCTACATCCTCTCTAAAGTAGCCATACATGAACATAAGAATGGAACCCATAAGGCTAAGTTTCCAGAACAGTGCAGGGGTTTCCACTTTTTTGGATCTTTCAGACAGCAACCACTGGGTGATTAATCTTCCTGCAAAAAAGAGCTGGGCCAGAAAACCTATGCTATAAATAAGCCAGTTGCTCATATAACTAAGAGGGGGCTAGAATGAAATCTTTTGAGATGACGAAATTAATAATAAAAAAAGGACTGTGATTATTACAGTCCTTTTAGATTTAAATTATAAGAATTACATATCAAGAAGATATGCAAAAACAAGGGGTGCAACTATGGTCGCATCGCTTTCAATTATATATTTTGGAGTGTTAATGTCCAGTTTTCCCCAGGTGATCTTCTCATTTGGCACCGCCCCGGAATATGATCCGTAACTGGTAGTTGAGTCAGATATCTGGCAGAAATAACTCCAGAAAGGAGTATCTGTTCTCTCCATATCCTGGTATAACATTGGTACCACACAAATTGGGAAATCTCCCGCAATTCCTCCACCTATCTGGAAGAATCCAATTCCATTCTGGCTGTTATCTGTGTACCAGTCTGCCAGGAATGTCATATATTCAATCCCGGATTTCATGGTGCTGGCCTTTAGTTCTCCTTTAAGTACATAGGAAGCAAAGATGTTCCCCATGGTGCTGTCTTCCCATCCCGGTACTACCATTGGAAGGTTTTTTTCAGCAGCGGCATACATCCAGGAATCCTTCAGGTCTATTTCATAATATTCTTCCAGCGCGCCGGAAAGTAATAATTTGTACATGAATTCATGCGGGAAATAACGTTCTCCTGCAGCCTCAGCATCTTTCCAGATCTTTACGATATGCTCCTGTATTCTTCTAAAAGCTTCTTCTTCTGGAATACATGTATCAGTTACGCGGTTGAGGCCTTTTTCAAGAAGGTCCCACTCATCCTGCGGGGTAAGGTCTCTGTAATTTGGAACTCTTTTATAATGGGAATGCGCAACAAGGTTCATCACATCTTCCTCAAGGTTTGCACCTGTACAGGAAATGATCTGGACTTTATCCTGGCGTATTATCTCGCCAAAGATCTTTCCAAGCTCTGCAGTACTCATTGCTCCCGCAAGGGAAACAAGCATTTTTGAACCGTCCTGTAATTGCTTTTCGTATCCTTTGGCAGCATCTACAAGGGCAGCGGCATTAAAGTGTAAATAGTATTTTTCAATAAATTGGGAAATCGCTCCTTTACTCATCTTCGTCTTCGTCTGGGTTATGATTTAAATATTTGAACTTATAGCTCAACATTTTGTAATATAATTTCGCGGCAAGAAAGTCAGATGACTTCTCATTCTCATTAGGACATAGTTCAACTATGTCAAATCCTACCACATTTTTCTTTTTAAACATTAATTTCAGGAATTCCAGAGTCTCATACCAGAAAAGTCCGCCCGGTTCCGGAGTTCCGGTAGATGGCATGATAGATGGATCAAAAGCATCAAGATCTATAGTGATGAAAACATTTGGCGTCATTTGGCCAATAGCATCATCCATCCAATCCTCATAAAGGTTGTGAGCAAAATACACTTGATTTTCATCCATATGATCCATTTCTGAAATGTCCATAGAGCGAATACCTACCTGGATAAGGTTGGTCGTCTTGCTGGCTTCATAAACTGCACAGGCATGGTTACATTTAGAACCCTCATATTCAGGTCTAAGATCTGCATGGGCATCTATTTGAACTACGGTAAGGTCTTCAAAAGATTCATTAAAAGCACGAATGGTACCTATTGATACTGAATGTTCCCCTCCAAAAATTGTTACAAATTTCTCTTGTTTAATGTAGTTTTTTGTGGTTTTGTGAACCGCTTCAACCATTTTTTCAGGAGAAGAATTCTCTGTAACCGGAGGTGCCAGATAAATTCCTTTTTTGTAAACTTCGGTGCGGGTTTCAATGTCAAAGAGCTCCATGTTTGCCGATGCTTCAAGGAAAGCATCAGGGCCTTTGTCTGCGCCTTTTTGCCAGGAGCTGGTTCCGTCATAAGGAACTGTGATCAATACCACTTTTGCTTCGTCTATACGTGCATACTTGTCTGGTATCCCGGCGTAATTCTTTTTGCTCATTACTAGATTTTAAAATGTTTTGATTAAAAAATATGTGGCTTAAAGTTATAAATTTTTTTTAATTAAGTGTTTGGGCTGTAACCTAATATCTTCAACAGGTCCTCTGAAGTTTGCTGCTCGCTGAAAAGGGTGGTTGTAAGTTTCCCGTTCTCATCCTTATCTATTAAGATTTGTTTTGGTTGAGGGATAAGACAATGCTGTAACCCGCCAAAACCTCCAATTGTTTCCTGGTAAGCACCGGTATTAAAGAAGCCAATGTAAAGTGGCTTGTCCTTCCTGTATTTAGGCAGGTAAATAGCATTGGTGTTTTGTTCAGAATTATAATAATCGTCACTATCACAGGTAAGGCCTCCAAGGAGTACCCGCTCATATTCATCATTCCACCTGTTAATGGCCAGCATTACAAATTTCTTGGATATTGCCCAGGTATCGGGCAGGGTAGTTATAAAAGATGAATTTATCATATTCCATTTCTCCCTGTCATTCTGTTGTTTTTGATACAGGATCTCATAAATAGCACCTCCGCTTTCACCAACGGTAAAAGAACCA
>CAXAZV010000224.1:0-5026 GCA_963973375.1 uncultured Antarcticibacterium sp. | reverse complement strand
ATTACTGTACCTTTAGAAATATAAGCTACGTGTGCTTTTCCTACAATAGGAAGTAAATGGTGTTCACATGTAGAATAAACAGTGATGTTTTTTTCTACCAGCATTTCGCCATATTTATACTTATTCTCGAAGGTTGAAGCTTTTGGTTTGCGTTGTGGATCAAGACCTGAAAATATCTCCTTCACAAACATTTTGGCAACCCGTAGCGGAGTGCCTTTCAAACTGTCATCATTAAGATCCATTCCCAGGGTCTCAAGAATGTGTTTAACATCTTCAGTTATAAGGGCAATTTTATCTGTATCGCTTAAATTAAAAGCGTCTTCTCTTAATGGATTTTCGGCGCTGCTAAAAGCGTGGGCATCGCCCATCTCTTCAGTTTCATTTTCTAAATGGTCTATCTTCATAGCACTTTTTCTATAGTAGTCGTAATATGTTTAAATCGCTTGCAAAGATAAGTATTTTCAGCTACTTCTGGGCAAAGATTAAGGGAGCCTGTTTCAAGGTAAGGGTAAATTGCTTAATTTGCATGAAGCTCACTTTTAATATGAAATTTCAGTATAGCCTGTTAATTGTATTCGCCTTTGCATTATTGGGTGTAAACAAGTCTTTCTCTCAAGGGGACAGGTGCTCTACTATACAGCCTTTTTGTGCGGGAGATTCACAATTGGTTTTTCCAAATTCGAATCCGCAAAGCGGTGGCCGGCCCAGTGCTGAATCTGGCCCGTCTTATGGATGCCTTGTAACCCAACCTTATCCTGCCTGGTATTTCTTAAAAGTGGGGGAGGCGGGACCTCTTGTTTTTGATATTATTCAAAGTGAAAATCCCGATGGTTCAGGTACGCTCATTGATGTTGATTTTATAGTATGGGGGCCATTTGATTCAAATGATGAATATTGCAGTGCAACTTCGTTAAGCGCTGCAAAGATTGTTGACTGCAGTTATGAAGTGGATGCAATAGAACGTATGAATATTCCAAATGCCCGGGTAGACGATATCTATATTGTTCTTATTACCAATTATGATGAACTCCCTGGATATATAAGCTTGCAACAAGTTAATACCAACAGTGGAGGATCAACAGATTGTTCAATAGTTGGAAGTGCACTGGGACCAGACCAGAAGGTTTGTGGGAGTGATCCCGTGGTGCTTAATGCTACCAATTCACAGGCAACTGAATATTCCTGGGCAGTTTTTAATGATGCTACGGGTAATTTTGAGACCCTGCCGGGGGAAACGGGACCTACACTTACTGTAAGCGAAACCGGGAATTATGAGGTCACCGTAAAGAGTGATTTCTTCGGAAGTGAAGAAAGTGATCAGGTTTTAATTGAATTTTTTGATATTCCGCAGGCAAATTCTCCCGCAGCGATCATTGGCTGTAAAGGTAATGGGGATGTAATATTTGATCTTACCCGGGCTAATTCTGAAATAATTGGTTCACAGGCAGGATCATTCACGGTTAATTTCTTTCTAAATGAAGCTGCATATCAAAATGACACACCAATCCAGGATCCGGAAAATTTTTCAGGTGATGTCCAATCTGTGTTAGCAATACTAATTGACGACTTTAGTGGGTGTGAATCTTCTCTTGTTACTGTTCCGCTTGAAATTGCAGAAATTCCTGCCCTGGACTGGAAAGAGATTTCACCGGTGTGTATAGATCTAAACGCAAATTTAGTTTCCCGAATTTCACTTGGCCGGGATCTTGGCCCCGGCTATACCTATAACTGGAGCGAGCCAAATGATCCCGATGGAGATGGGATTCAAAACCCGGTTCTTAATTTAGATCAGTTTCCTTCTCAAAGAATAATATCTTTGGTAGTTACCAATGTAGAAACCGGTTGCGCGACCACTTTCACTACTGAAATTCAGGCTTTTTCCCCACCAAGAGGGGTAAACGTAGAAATTTCAGGGAATGATTTTGAAGACGGCGGGTATAGGGTAACCGCCAATGCAATTGGTGCTATTGGTAATCCCGGAGTTTATGAATACAGTCTCAATAATGGTCTATGGCAGTCTGATAATACTTTCTCCAGGGTGCCGGGTGGAACGCACAGGATTACTGCCAGGGAAATAAATGGTTGTGGTAGTGCGACCTCAGCACCGTTTAGGTTGATAGGATATCCTAGATTTTTTACTCCTAATAATGATGGTTATAACGATACCTGGAATATAATAGGTGGTGATGGGGTCTCTGTTACAAATGTTAGTATCTATGACCGTTACGGGAAATTGATAAAACAAATAAAACCCGGTAGTGCGGGATGGGATGGGAGTTTTAATAACAGGCCTATGCCGGCAGCCGATTATTGGTTTGTTGTAGACTACAGGGATTCTTCAGCAGAAGGTGGGCAACAATTCAAAGGGCACTTTACGCTAAAACGATAAAGCCGGGCTTTCTCTGTTCACCATCCAACAAACGCTGGAAGGCAAGGGGGACAAGAAAGTCCGGCAAAATTTCTTTATATTAATCCACTAAATTCCAAAACTCAGGGAAAGGATCACACTGGAAAAATCGCGATCAATTCCTGCGGTATTTGTTAAGCCAACCTGGTAGAGTTGAGGATTATCTGTTCTGGAAGCATTATCATAGGCTACATCCAGTTTTATGTTACCAAAGTTATACCCAAGCCCTGCAGAATAACCGGTTAGATCTCCAATGGTTAATTCATTTTTATAAGGGCTCTCCTCAAAACGATAACCACCGCGCAAACTCCAGTTCTCTATTCTATATTCTCCACCAACTCTATAGGTAGAAGCCGATTTTAAATTCTCGGCCATCAGGTTGTTCTGAAACATAAATTCAGGATCACCTGTTGGACTTAACTCGGTATTTGAATGATCACGGTATGAATAATCAAAACTAATTAAGCCTTGGGTGCCAAAAAGTACGGCAAGGCTTCCTGTAAGTTTTCCGGGGGTTTTTAATTTATAATCGGGGTAAATGTTTACAACATCAGGATTAACCACATCTCTTGCATTGGCTTCTGTACTAAAGGATTCAAGTCTTTGAGAAGTTCTTTCATTGATGGTAAACCATACAGGAGTTTCATAAGAAAGTCCCAGCCTGAAATTTTCATTTAACTTGGCAATACTTCCCAACTGGAATGAGAAACCGTCTCCTGTAGTACTTAAATTATTTGAAAATATCACTTCATTTGTTTCACTTCCCGTATTGGAATTGGTTTCAATGAAGCGGGTTGACCGGTCATAATTCAAAAAATGAGCGTTTAAATTGGCTCCAAAGGATATAAAATTATTAAATTCTGAAGCGAAATTAAATGCTATTTTTCCATTCAATCCGGTTGCAGCATAGGCGAATTGCTGATTGAAGCTTCCCGGCGCAATTGCAGAATTATATCTTGTATTATCCAGCGAAGTAGATTCGGGGTTGATTATGTATCCCTGGTAACCCAAAAATGCCTGTTGTGCACCAAACCCTTCATTTTCACCAAGAAAAGTATAAAGATCGGCGATGGTCTCATTATCAATAGTTTCAAGTAGTTCCAAAGGAATCCCATCTGCATATCCCAGGAAATATTGGTCTATTGAATTTGAGCTTATACCGCGGGCTTCCCAGGTATCAATGAAATTATTGGTTTGACTGTAATTTACACCCAGAGTAAATTTTGCCCATTTATTTTCAGGATTGGTGCTGTTGAAAAGAAGCACGGCCCCGGCCTGGTCAAGGTTTACATCAGAATTTTTATTTGAAGTGAGCCCGTTAAAATATCCGGTTTCATTTTTTCTTTGGTTATAATTGAGCGATACCGTAGCATAACTGGTGTTAAATATTGCCGATCCTGCCGGGTTTATGCTAATGGCAGAGAGGTCACCTCCCAAAGCGCCAAAAGCGCCGCCCATAGCTCTAAATCTAGCGGTACCACTCAAATTTTCACCGGAATATCTTACCGCATCGGTAATATCCTGTGCCTGAGAAAAAGTCATAGCCAAAACGGCTATGACTGTTATTAATAGCTTTTTCATAGATAATTCAATATAGATTTTTAATTTCCTCTACCTCTGGAAGAAGTTCCTGATCCCGAAGAGGATCTCGTGGTGCTTCCTGAAGAGCTACGGACCGTACCTGAACTACGCGTTGGGGTTGAACTTCTTACAGTACCGGAATTCCTGGAAGGCATCTGGGACCTTGAATAAGTATCATTAGAGGTTCTTCTCGTTTGCATGGAACGGTTGGTATTATAATCTGAATTCCTTCTTGGATCATAAGTTCTGTCAACAGATCTTCTTGTAAGCCCATAATCATCATTTGAACTTCTCAGGTTCCTTATGCTTCGGGAGTAACTGGATGTCCTGTTTCTTGAGTCAAGAACACTCGCATTTCTTACAGCGGAATTATTTCGGCCGTTCATATAAGATGAGGCTGCGTCTCTTCTTCCCGTGTTATAAGCCACGTTCTGCCTGAAGTTATTGTACCTGTGGGTATAATGGGTATAAGGATTATACCAGAAAGGATTTCCGTAAAATCCGCCAAATCCCATTCCGTAGCCATAGTGGTGGCCAATACCAAATCCTACATTCCAACCGCTTCTCCAGTATGGGCCATAGATACCTGGGCCATAAAATCCTGGATAATGCCAGGAAGGGCCAAAAAATCCGGGTCCCCAAAAAGGATCAAAGGCATATAGTCCGCCTCCCCAATAAGGATTGTAAAAACCGCCATAAAGGCCATTGTTATAAATATTGATGGCATACGAATCTGGGTCATTGCCCCAGGGCGCCTGCCCGCCTATATAATTTGTTTGATTGTCACCGGGTTGATAGTTTCCTGTAGAAGAATAGGAATCAACATCCGTAAATATGGTACTTTCGGAAAGAACCTCTCCATAAAGAGCTGCTTCTTCCGCAAATAAATTTTGATAATAACCACTGTTGCTTTCTTGGGTTGCATTTTGATTTTGGCGCTCGTAACCACGATTTGCCTCTCCGTATATTCCATCTTCATAACCGGAATATTGATAAGAGCCACAAGATGCCAACAAAAACAAAGATACAGGAGCTAAG
>CAXAZV010000223.1:0-5027 GCA_963973375.1 uncultured Antarcticibacterium sp. | reverse complement strand
AATTCATAGAATTAGGAAGGGAAATTGAGGATGTTCAATTGGTATTGTGCTGCAAGGGGTCTGCCTATGTAGAAACCAAGGATGAACTGTTTATTTCAGAAATCAAACAATACTATGAACGGCTGGAATATGTAGATGACCTTACCAAAATAAATGACTCTATCTTAAAAGTCACTATTTGTGACCGAAAAGGAGTTGAGAATAACAGTTATGAAAGTTTCAAGGAATATGAAAAAGATTTCAAGGTAGCCATAGCTTCAAGGGTTTTTATTGATATTACCAACATTACCGCAAATAAGGGAAATGCAATCAAGGCTGTACAACAAGATCTGGGCATTAAACCCGAAGAAACCCTGGTTTTTGGAGATTACCTGAATGACCTTGAAATGATCCAAAATGCAGGTATGAGCTATGCTATGAAAAATGCGCATCCTGAGATCATAAAAGTAAGTACGCACGTTACAGAATTTGATAATAATGAAAATGGGGTATTACGCACCCTACAAAGTTTAGGCCTTGTAAGCGCAGTTTTATCTGCTTCAAATTTCTGAGAGAATAAAGGTTCTACCGGATTATGATATTAGTCTTATCTACACCGGTGTTACCGGTTTCGGGATCAAAGGCAAACACAGTGATCTCGTAATTTCCAGGCTCTAAATTAATAGTTCCTTTAAAAGTGCTCGGTTTTTCCTGCACCTTAAGGTTTGTGGTTGCGGGCTCCCTGCCTTCTTTAGAAACCAATGCCTTCACTTCATATTTATTGGCATCCCACAGGCCATTTTCGGTTACCGGGCATCCGCACATCATAACTACATTGGCAGTGATTTCAATGTTGGAATTAGCCTCGATACTTTCATGAGTTTGAGGAGAAAGTATATCTACCACAAAACCGGGAATTTCGAGAATGATCCCCTCCCCCTTAATATGTTTCCCGGGAAGAATCCATTGCTGCATAGTGGTTTTTACAGCTGCCTGTTTTTTATTTACCGGCCCATACGCCTCAATAGTAACAAAAACCGGCTCTTTAATATCGAGTTTGGCCAAAAATCCTGCCGTATTCTCATCGCTTATTCTTGTTCCACGGGTTTGAGGAGTATTCATAATAATTTCGGTATCTCCGGTACTACCCCGGGTTAACCCCTGCGCCAATATCTTACCGGTTGACTCATCTTTTACAATTATCATGGCCCCGCCAATAGATGTTCCTATGAATTTCGCGTCTTTAGACTGCGCTCTTATCATCACTTCAGTCTCCTGAGATAAAACCACCTGTGAGACTAAGAAGAAAATTAAAACAAATAAACCGGAAGAATTAAATTGGAATGATTTCATAGTCTGTAATTTGATGATCTAATTTACAGAAATTAAATTATTACACACCCAGGGAATTTTCCTCCTTTTCAATTTCCTCCTTTTCAAAGTTCTTGTCATCTGCCATATAGTCCTTTACATACTTCTTGATCGTTTCGAGCTCAGAAGCGTTTATTTTATTGGCATCCGGATTATTTGCAAGGTCTAACCAAGGTACCTGGGCTTTGAAATCATATTCTCCAAATACCATAAAAGGTGTACCGTTCTTTACTAAATATTTTCCGCGTGAATCCAGTTTCCAGGGAACTGCCCAATCAAAAATAAACATTGCATCATCCATATCAAGCCTTACACAAGCATGACTGGCCGGGTACCCAGGCAATAAATATTGATGTACCCCCACCCCATAATAATTCATGAAATTAAAATAATAAGGCATGATCCAATCAGGATCAACTGTGCTCACTTTTCTTTTGGATTTAAAATTGGCGTAATTAAGTCCATTTGGCGTGGGAGTAGATTGTTTTCCAGAACTTACAGGACCCCAATGAATTAAAAGACCTTTTTCATATAGAGCAAATGCCTGTATTCGCTGGGCTATTAAAACGGTTTTAGGGATTGAATCCAAATAGGCAAGGTTTTCAGGGAAAGGGCTATATTTTAAAAAATCCTCAAATAAAGTATCCGGGACTACTAATCTGGTACCCGCTTTCACTCTAGATTTTTCAATTCGGTTCAACAACAATATATTCCGCTCCTCTTTTTCTGAAAAAAGGCCGAAAACACTGTCACGGTGTTGAACACTTGTTATGGAATCGAGTTGATATTTAATAATAAGGGGTTCCGGAACGGGCTCAACCTTTTCCTCCTCAGCTTGATGAATGGAGTCTGTATTAATAGATTTAGGAGATGTATTTTTTCCCGAAGACCCATCACAGGACAGCAACATTCCCGTCATAAAAAAAAGGGAAGCAAGCAGGATCGTTTTATTGGAGTAATTCTTTTTCAATGGGAGGTATAATTGATTATACCAAAGATAAATCATTTATTATACCGTTTTTATCCGGCCTTGACTTCCTATGTATTCTAATTAAAAAAATAATTTTATTTGAGCACTTCATAGTAAGCCCTGTTGAATTTCAAACAAAATAATCCCGAAAAATATTTGAAATATTTTGTTAACGAAAATTAAAATTTTTTGATATCTGAAGGTTTTGTTGAAAATATTTTAAATTTTCCTTTTTTATTTTATAAATTAAATAATTAGTGTATCTTTGCTCAAATTAAATTTATATATAATGAATAGAGGAACTGTCAAATTCTTTAACGACACTAAAGGATTTGGATTTATCACAGACGAAGAGTCAAACAAAGAATATTTTGTACATGCTAATGGTCTTGTTGATGAAATTAGAGAGAACGACGAAGTAACGTTTGATCTTGAAGAAGGAAGAAAAGGATTAAATGCAGTAAACGTGAAACAAGCTTAGGCTTAGTTGATATAGTTACTATACTTATGAAAGTTTTAGCCTTACACTTTGTGTAAGGCTTTTTTTTTGTCTTCCTCTCAACTCATTTTTTATTCCCGTTTGAGCACTGTATATTTATAAAAAAAATTAATTCAGCTTATAGCAATACCGTACATGTAAATTACAAGAGATATGTTTTTATATTTTTTGTGGTTGCTTTATGTGCACAACCCTGCTTATACAGTTTTCCTTTTTCTATGAATAATCACGACAGCCTGGTCTTTACCAATAAAACTATTCCTGCTTCTATAGAAAACGAAGTTAGAATTGCCCTTTCCCATTATCCAGAACTTTTGGAAACTCCTATAGAATTCAAATTTAAAAAGGATATTAAAAAATCCTTTATGCAGGCACAACCAAAATTCTCCGGGATCTTGCAAAATAGGACGAATCGTTCCTATTTTATTATGATAAGCGATAAATTAAAGATTGAAGGAGAGGAGTTTGGTGTTAATGAACTCCCTACAGATGTTCTTATTGGATGGATAGGCCACGAGCTTGGGCATATTATGGATTACCGGGACCGCAGCGGATTCAATCTTTTAATATTTGGAGTGAGATATCTAATTTCCCACAAACATATAAGAGAAGCCGAGAGAGCTGCAGACACACATGCCGTAAACCACGGGATGGGAGAATACATACTTGCCACAAAGGATTTTATCCTTAGTCACGCACACCTTTCTGAAGTTTATAAAGCCCGGATTAAAAGACTTTACCTCTCTCCAGAGGAGATCATGGAACTTGTGGAAGAATTGGAATAACCTAAGCGGTAGTTCCCTTCTGGTCTTTTATAAAGGCTTCCCACTCTGCAAATTTTTCCTCATTCATTACCTTTTCCATTTTTACCTGCCCTCCTTTTTTCTTATTTAAAGCATTCCATTCGTGAAAAAGATTGGGATCAATGGTTTTCACCTTAACTCCTTTAAGAGCTTTTGATCTGGCAACCCTGTAATTTTTATTGGCATTGGATAAAGATTCATCCAGTGCAGCGGCAAGTTCTTCCCCAGGCAAGGTAGCATCAGATCCCAAATACCAGGAATGATAGAATTCATTGTCTATACGCACGGCGGCTACAGTGAATTCCGGGATCTTTATATCAAATTTCTCCTCCAGCTCTTTTAAGGCATCAGACATTTTATTCACAGAAAGTTGTGAGCCCACAACATTCAAAAAAAACTTGGTCCTTCCGGTGATCCTAATCTCGTGGCGTTCAACATCGGTAAATTTTATGGTATCTCCTATAAGATATCTCCAGGTTCCGGACACTGTACTTATTAAAAGAATATACTCCTCATCCTGCTTTACCCGGGAAATTGGAATTACCGGGGCATTCTCTGTTATTGAACCATCTTCATTCACATATTCAGCCCTAAACGGAACAAATTCAAAATAGATCCCATTATCAAGTACCAGTTTCATAGAAGTTGTATCAGGCCTTTGTTGGTAAGCTAAAAACCCCTCTGAGGCCAAATAGGTATCAATTACGGTTAGGGGATGTGCGAGTAAAGCATTAAAACTTTTTTCATAGGGTTCAAAAGCCACCCCGCCAGAGGTGTACACCTGAAGGTTAGGCCATATCTCGTGAATATTGGAAACTTTGTGGTAAGAGATCACCTCTTTCAACATCAATTCTATCCAGGATGGAATTCCGGATAAAGCTCCAATATCCCAGTTTTTGGCATTTTCAGCTATTCTCTTAACACGTTCATCCCAATCGCCAATTTGGGCAATCTCTTCGCCGGGCTTATAATAACCCCTAAACCAGGAAGGAATATTGCTGGCCGAAATTCCGCTTATCTCCCCTTCTTCATGGTCACCCTCTTCCTTTAGATCTGTAGAACTTCCAAGCATCATGATCTCCTTTTCAAAAAAATCTGATTCCAGGTCAAAATTGGTCAAGGCTCCTACTTGTTTAATTCCGGTTTGTCTTATGGCTTCCACCATATCTTCAGTAACAGGAATACGTTTACTGGTTTTTCCGGTAGTACCGGAGCTTAATGCAAAATAGGGAGGTTTGCCTGGCCAGGTAACATTATCCTGTCCCTCGTGCATTTTGGACCACCATTCTTCGTTGATTTTATTATAATCAAAATAGGGAACCCGGCCGGCAAAAGCTGCCGGAATATCTTCAGATTCCAGGATCTCTTCAAAACCGTATTTCTTGCCGAAGGCAGTCTCTTTTGC
>CAXAZV010000222.1:0-5058 GCA_963973375.1 uncultured Antarcticibacterium sp. | reverse complement strand
TATGCGATCTTTTACAAGAAAATCAAGTTCTCCCAGGGTTATTTTTTCTTTAAATATCTGTAGATTTTTTGCAATGACTTCATATTTTTCTGAATGTTTGAGCAAATGGTCAAAAAAGATTTCCATTCGTTTTCCCAACACGAAATTAGAGTCAAGTTCTGGGATTTCAATTGCAGGAGATAAGTATTCGGTTTCCTGTATCCCGGGAAACTGAAATTGAGTAAAACCATAAAAAATTGCTTTATCACCAAGGGGTGGAGTATTCAAAAAACCTTGCAGCTGCTCTTTTATCCTTTTGTTCATAGCACAATATAAATATAAAGAGGAAATTAGTGTGGCCAGGCCAACCTAATTTCCTCTTTAAAATTTTTAATTAAATGGATATTTAAAACTCCGGGGTTTTTAAAAATTTACCTGCGCCTGTAAACGCAGCAAACTTCCTTCCTGTAAGTTATCCCTCATTATAAAATCTTCAAATCTTCTGGATGAAATTGTATACATAGCTACAAGTTCAAAGGCTTTAACGGGTTGCCATTCAACTCCTATTTCCAATTCCCTTACCTCATAGCTTCTGGCATCCCTCTCAAATTTTTTACCCCCATCATAGTAATGGAAACGGGTAAAGGGAAAAAGAATTTGGTTTCCTAATTGGGTTCGATAGGTAAGAGTGGCATATCCTCCATGCAGTGGAGTGACTTCAATGGTATTTGTTTCCTTATTAAATTCAGGGCCCCTACCTATGTTATATTCGGCCTGAATTCCAAATGGTTGTGGATATAATATAAAACTTGCCGCTACGCGTTGATCCAGGTAATTAAGATCATCATTTACGATGGTACCCTTGCTTATATTCCCTGCAGGCATTTGATATTGACCGGTATAAGCCTGTATTCCGGGCTCAATTATTTGTGAGCCCATAAGGAAGGGATAGGAAAGACGCGCCACTACATGCACCTCATCATTGAGTTCAGGTGAATTCCCGGTTTGCCCGTTAAATACTCCAAAACCAAATACCCCATAATCCCCGGAACCCTTTAAGCCCAATTTATTCAACATGGAGAACCTTTCCTGAATTATCTTGGGTGTCCAATAAAAAAATACTCCCAGTTCCCGTTCATTTCTTATGGAGCTATTCAATGCATCATTCCTATCCAGTGGAATCCTGTTTTGGCTGGATTGCATATTCTCAAAACCATAAGGGACTTTGCTTTGACCAAACCGGAACCTGTATTCACCGGTTTTATCAAGACTCACATCAAAATAAGCATCGCGTAATTGACCCAGATGCTGACCTCCAGAACTTGCAAAATCTGGTTGAATATAAAAGGAAACATAATCTCCAAGGTCTCCCGCAAATTTTATCCTTACCCTACGTAATGAAAAACTATTACCTTCTCCCCAACTGCCGTCACACTGTTCACAACTCAATTGGGGATTGGTTTCCAATAACCTGTTATACCTCGCCTGAACATAGCCTCCTATAGAAATAGTTTCAAACCATTTGGGACTTACTTTTTGAGGCACCAAAGTATCCTGCTGGGCTATCAGGGAAACTGAAAAAAGAAGAAAAAAGGATGCCACGAAAAATTCTCTAATATTCATTAAATTATGTTTGATATAATAAAAGTTTAAAATTCCGGAGCAAAATAATGCAGAATAAATGTAGGAAACCTTAGAGTAATTTAAGGTTATTATTTTCTTAACTATTTAGAAACATTGGGATGGAAGTAAAGCTTAAGAATTATCTTTCTTTTTATCTATACTTAGCAGATAACCAAAGGGTTTTAATGAAGGCACATGGTTAAAAATTATGTTTAGAATACCCAAAACCGGAATAGCGAGGATCATTCCTATAATACCCCAAACCATATTTCCTAAAATTATGGATAAGATCACTAAAAAAGGGTGAAGATTAACCTTATCTCCTACTACATAGGGCTCCAGGATATAACTCTCAATAAACTGAACAACAACGAAGGTGATTATTATTCCAATTAGAACACTCAAATCGCCTGTAGTAAGATAGCCAAAAACGAGGGCAAGACCAAAACCTATAATATTTCCAATAAATGGAATTAAGGAAAGAAAAGCACCAATAAAGGAGATAAGTATAAAATTATCAACTCCCGAAGCCCCCAGGCCAATACTGTATAAAACTGTAAGTAAAATTATAAGAAAAGATTTCCCTACAAGGTACTGTTGTACAAGGGTAGCTGTTTTATTGATTATTTTATTTGTTTCGTTTTGCTTATCATCGGGAGCGAGTTTTAGAAAGAAATTCTTAAACTTCTTACGATAATTTAGCAGAAAAAAAATATAAATAAAAACCAGAAGATAACTGCTTAAAAAACTAAGTACAGAAGTCATAAAACTAAAAGCCTTTTGCCCGGCACTGCTACTACCACCCATTGAAGAAAGGTCATTATTCTCTTTATAGGTTTCAAAATTTTCTTTGGATAATGCTGTATGATCATAAATAAAATTCTCTGCCTGTTCTATTTTAGGGTGCATTTTATCTTTTATAAGTTCCCAATCATCTACAAAGTTTTTAATTTGAAATGATAATAGCGCAAAAACTCCCAAAGAAATAACAAAAAGCATTAAAGTGCTGGCAAGGGAAGAAAATCCGCGGTTCAAAAAAGATTTTTCAAGTTTATTTGAAAGAGGAATCATAAGTAAAGCAAGCACTATAGCCATTAAAAGGGGGGCTAAAAATCCCTGGGCCTTAACCAGGCTTAGAAATAAAAAATAGGACCCTACTATGAACATTGTTCCTATGATCAGGATTTTTTTTCCATTGGTAATTTTTTCCATAAACTAACTATAAATTAGGCGATAATCCTATAATTTAAAGGGGCACCGGGTTTAAGAATATGAAGGTAAAATATAACAAATCTTAAAATATAATTTTTGGATAGATTTAACGAAGAGAAGCTCAAACCTATTTGATTTGGGGGGAGTCTAAAAGGTCATTCTTAAATTTTTTAACGTTTTTAAGGTTTTTTATCCCGTTATTAACATTTTATTAATATTATGGTAGTTTTGAAGTATTTTTACTTATTAATTCATATTAAGGATGACAACAAAAAGAACAGCTCATTATAATTTAATTTTTTTCGATTCTTTTGTTGTTGCAGAAGCACACGAAGACTCTGTTATTACACACGAAGTAGTGAATGAAACCCTAAAACTTATTTTTGACCATTTCAAGGGAAAGGAATTTACTATTATCTCTCACCGTAAAAATAATTACAGTCTGGACCTTAATGTTTATACCCTAAAACTTATTAAAAAAATCCGTGGAATTGCGGTGGTTTCTTCAGATTCTGGAATGAAAGAAAAAGCTACACTTGAGCAACTTGTTTTTGACGGTTCCTTCACATTTTTTGAAGATCTTGAAGATGCCAAGAGATGGGCGGAGAGTATGGTAAAAATCAAAGCTTAATCTTTCGTATTTTCAACATTTGCCCCCATTTGCTTGTTACCCTTATTTATAAATCTTGTTATTTCCTTTTTAAAAAATAAAAGGAAATTGCCTTTCTGCACCATTCAGAATTATAGGATTTATTTAACAGCGCCAAATTTATAGTTATCAATTTATTTGAGAATTTTATAAGAACCACGATAATTTTTATAAAATATGAAAAATGAAAAGAAAAAAGGCGGGACAAACAATGATAAATTAAAAGATCTCGAAAAGAACCGTAAGGATGGAACAGATGAATTTTTAACCACCAATCAAGGAGTTAAAATTAATGACAATCAAAATACTTTATCTGCAGGAGAAAGAGGACCATCTCTCTTAGAAGACTTTATTTTCAGGGAGAAAATGACTCATTTTGACCATGAGCGTATTCCGGAAAGGATTGTGCATCCACGAGGATCTGGGGCACATGGATACTTTGAGGTTTATGAGTCTATGAAAGACGTTACAAAAGCGGGATTTCTTCAAAATCCCGGAAAAAAAACACCTGTATTTGCAAGGTTTTCAACCGTTGTGGGATTTCGGGGTTCATCTGATGTTGTTAGAGATGTAAGAGGGTTTGCAGTAAAATTCTATACCGAAGAGGGAAACTATGATCTTGTGGGAAATAACATGCCTGTGTTTTTTATTCAGGATGCTATGAAATTCCCGGATCTGGTTCATGCTATAAAACCTGAACAGGATAATGAAATGCCACAGGCATCTGCCGCCCACGATACCTTTTGGGATTTTGCTTCCCTGATGCCCGAATCTATGCATACGTTGTTGTGGGTTACATCAGACAGGGCGATCCCCAGAAGCTTGAGGATGATGGAAGGCTTTGGGGTGCATACTTTTAGGTTTATAAATGAGGAGGGTAAATCAACTTTTGTGAAATTTCATTGGAAACCAAAATTGGGAGTTCACGGTTTGTTGTGGGATGAGGCCCAAAAAATTTCCGGGAAGAACCCCGATTTTCACAGACAAGATCTATGGGAGGCCATAGAAAATGGTAATTATCCTGAATGGGAACTGGGGGTGCAATTGATTCCTGAAGAAGATGAGCATAAATATGAGTTTGATATATTAGATCCTACCAAATTAATACCCGAAGAACTTGTACCCGTTCAACTTATTGGAAAAATGGTGCTTAACCGTAATCCAGATAATTTCTTTGCAGAAACCGAACAGGTGGCATTTCATCCCGGTCATGTGGTGCCGGGAATAGATTTTTCAAACGACCCGTTATTACAAGGCAGGTTGTTTTCTTATACAGATACACAACTTATAAGACTGGGAGGTCCAAATTTTCATGAAATTCCTATAAATAGACCAATTGCCAAATCACATAACAATCAGCGGGATGGTCATATGCGGCAGGAAATAAATGTGGGGAAAACAAATTATCACCCAAATTCATTGGGAGGGGGATGTCCTTTCCAGGCAAAAATGACAGAGGGTGGCTTTGTATCACATCATGAGAAAATTGATGCCAATAAGATTAGAACCCGAAGCCAGAGCTTTTTAGATTTCTTTAGTCAGGCAACTTTATTCTATAACAGCCAGACCGAAGTTGAAAAAAAACATATTGTAAA
>CAXAZV010000221.1:0-5072 GCA_963973375.1 uncultured Antarcticibacterium sp. | reverse complement strand
AAATTAACGCCCGCAAGTAATAAAATCGTTTTGTTATAGGTTTTGTAACTTCGCTCGGTAAAATTTAATTCAGTTATTAGCAGTCCATGTTTGAGAAAGGAGAAAATTTATTTAACGTGCTTTTTGAAGCGGCTTCAGAAGGAATTATTGTAGTTGATACGCGTCAAATTATTGTTGCAAGTAATATTGCTGCCGATCAAATGTTTGGATACTCCAAAGGGGAGCTTCTCAATAAACCCCTGAACATTTTAATCCCAACCCGCTATAGAGATAACCATCCCAAACATTTTAAGGGCTTTTTAGATCATTCAGAAAAACGCCAGATGGGCCATGGCCGCGAACTCTACGGGGTAAAAAAGAACGGCGAGCAATTCCCGGTGGAGGCAGGACTGAATCCATTTGAAGTGGAAGGTGAAACTTTTGTAATGTCTTTAATCATTGACATTAGTATTAGAAAAGAAACCCAACGCCAAATCAAGGAACTAAACAATGAGTTGGAGGGAAAGATCCAGGTACGTACCCAGGAGCTTGAAGAAAGCATCTCCAAACTTAAAAACCTGAATCTTAACCTGGAGCTGGAAATTAAGAAAAGAAAAGAGGCTGAAAACCGAATTAAAGCTGCCCTTCAAAAGGAGAAGGAACTTAATGAACTTAAAACCAAATTCCTTTCCCTGGTATCCCATGAATTTAAAACGCCTTTAAGCGGCATCCTTACCTCTGTAGTACTCGCCGGTAAGTACCGACTGGAAGACCAGCAGGATAAAAGGGAAAAACATTTTAATACAATAAAGAGCAAAGTTCATTACCTGGATAATATACTCAACGATTTTCTTTCTATTGAAAGACTGGAATCAGGCAAAGTAAATTATAAGTACACCACCTTTGAGCTTAGTAAAGTGGTGAATGAGGTAGTGTATAACGCCAATGTTACTCTTAAAAGCGGCCAGGAGATTGAATACCCACAGAATATTGATCATATAATTTTGCGGCAGGATGAAAAGATCCTGGAATTGGTTCTTTCCAATTTATTGAACAATGCCATTAAATATTCACCGGAAGACACCCTCATTAACTTTGATATAAAACTTGAAAACGATAAAATTCATTTTATTATCAAGGATGAAGGAATTGGTATTCCTGAAAAAGATCAAAAGCATATATTTGAACGGTATTTTAGAGCTGAAAATGCACTGCTTAATCAGGGTACGGGAATAGGACTTAATATTGCCAAAGTGCATCTTGAAAATTTAGGCGGAAAAATATATTTTAAAAGCAAGGATAAGGAAGGTACCAGCTTTTTTGTTGAGCTGCCTCTTATAAAAGATTGAAATTAATATGAAAAAGATACTTTTTATAGAAGACGATACGGTGGTAAGGGAAAATACCGCAGAATTATTAGAACTGTCAAACTATAATGTTATCACTGGATCCAATGGAAGAATAGGAGTTTCCCTGGCCAAACAGGAGTTGCCGGATATTATCATATGTGATATTATGATGCCGGAGCTGGATGGTTACGGAGTATTACACGCCCTTGCCGAAGATCCCGAAACAAGACACATCCCCTTCATTTTTCTTTCAGCCAAAACCGAACATAAAGACATACGTCGGGGCATGGACCTTGGTGCCGATGATTACCTTACAAAACCTTTTGAGGAAGAAGAATTATTAAGCGCTATTGAGAGCAGGCTTGCAAAAGTGGCCATTCTAAAAAATATTCAGGACAAAGAAAGCAGTTCTGCAAACCAGATAAGCACCCTGAATGAATTACGGGAACTTGTAAAAAAATACGAGCAACAAAACTACAAAGCCGGAGAAACCATTTATGAAGAAGGCAAGCAGGGGTTTCATTTCTATTTCATAGACCGGGGGGTAGTTAAAAGCCACAAAATGGATCAATACGGGAAAGAACTCATTACCTCCATTTATAAGGAGGGGGACTTTTTTGGAAACACCTCTTTTAACAGGCCCGCTTCCTATGAAGAATATGCAACCGCAATGGAAGACACCCGGGTATATGCCGTTTCCAAGGATGAATTAAAGGAAATTCTTTCCAAGAACAATAAAATTACCCTGGACCTTATAGATGTTATGGGCGATAATATTACAGGGATCAAAGAGCAATTGCTGGAAATGGCCTACGGCTCTGTTAGAAAGAAAACAGCACGCACCATTTTACTTTTTTCTCAGAATATAAGAAGACACCCTACGCAAAGTATCAGGATCTCCAGAAGTGATCTTGCCAGCGTAGCAGGAATGGCTTCTGAAACGCTTATACGAACCCTGTCTGAATTCAAAAAAGAAGGATTACTTGAAATTGAAGGAAGAAACATTAAACTTCTGGATGTTGAAGCTCTTAAAAAAATAAGCTAGATAAAAATAAAGCATCCTAAAAAATAATAAGCGGGGGAAAAATTTAAATGATTTTTCCCCCGCTCTTTTGTTGCAACTTTTCTCTATTAACCCGGGATTTTGGGAATCTAAATTACAGTATCCCGTCCAAAGAATTAATCCTTAAATTCTTAATTAGCCACTGCATTTTCGAATCATTCAATAACTGATCATAATCATTTTTTGACCCTGCCTTTACAGGTACTTTTGCCTTGTATAAGAGATGATAAAAAATGAATATCCTGTTGCCCACAGATTTTTCAGAGAACTCCCGAAATGCCGCAGCCTACGCCCTGCAGTTTTTTGAGAGGATTCCCTGTTCTTTTCATTTCTTACACGTTTCTCCCGTAACCCAGGAAAAATTAGCCAATGGTCATCAAATAATTCCAGAAAATATTCAGGAGCAGTTTGAGGATCTCATGTCCTGGATTAATGAAATAAAGAAAAACCCCGAACATCATTTTCAAATTTCCTATAAAGTTAATTACCTCATTGAGGCAGTTAGGGAAATAGTTGCTGAGAAAAATATTGATCTCATCCTAATGGGCACAAAGGGGGCATCTAATCTAAAAGAGATCATTCTGGGCAAGAACACATCAGATGTTATAATGAAGGTAAAATGTCCCGCCCTGGCAATTTCCGAAAACGCTGTTTTTAAACCCCACCAGGAAATCCTTTTTCCTACAGACTATAAAATACGATACAGCGCCAAAATGCTGGACAGCTTAAAATCCTTTGCCAATTTATCAAAAACTTCTGTAAGGATCCTGGAGTTGTATACAACAGACAAGGAACCCACAGAAGATCAATTGTTAAACAGGGAAAATTTGAAAAATTCCCTTGCTCCAGAGATTCCTGAAATACAAACATTTTATTCTATCAAAGATTCAGATCCAAAGGTTCTTTTCAGGGCCAATAAAAATGTGGATATGATTGTAATGGCTGCCAAAAACCTCAATCTCTGCCAGAAGCTTTTAAAAAATCATAACAATCATCAAATTCCATTTATAAGAAAATTACCACTATTGATCTTGCACGATTGATAGAAAATCGCAAACCCTACCCCATTACTGCCCGGTGACAATTGTCCCGGGCCGTTTGATTATAATAGTTTCTGAAAAAATTGGAGGAGGCCGGTACAATTATGAGCCAACTCATAAACCGGGTCATGTGTTTTATTGAATTTTGTTCTATTCAATACTAAATATTAATTAAAACGAATTTGATATGAATAGTCTGGAAACAAGAACAGTAGCCGAGCTGGTTACAGAAAACATTAAAACCGCCCATGTATTTAAAAAATACGGAATAGATTTTTGCTGTGGTGGTGGTATTACGGTCAAAAAAGCCTGTGAAAAAGAAGGTGTGAACTTAAAAGACCTGGAAAACGATCTACTTCATATAGAAAATGCCGTAACCGGAGGACATAATTATAACAGCTGGCCTATTGATTTCCTCACAGATCATATTATCAATATACACCACGCTTATGTGGCTGAAAGTATTCCGCTTTTATTACAGTACGGGGATAAAGTAAAGAGAGTACACGGTCATCATTACCATGAATTACATGAGATCGAGGATTTGTTAATAGAAGTGGCGGGAGAATTAAGCGCACATATGAAAAAGGAAGAGTTGATTCTTTTCCCTTTTGTAAAAAAACTGGTTAAAGCCAAAAATGAAGGAAGTGAATTGCCCGAAACGCATTTTGGAACCGTAGATAACCCCATTAAAATGATGGAAGCCGAGCATGAAGAAGCCGGCGAATTATTGAGAAGGATTTCTAAATTAAGCATTCAATACACGCCCCCGGCCGGAGCCTGTAATACTTACCGGGCATTTTATGCCAAATTAGATGAATTTGAGCAGGATCTTCATCAACACATTCACCTGGAAAATAATATCCTTTTCCCTAAAACCCTTCAACTGGAAAAAGAATTAAGACAGCAATAAAACGATTTAACAGGAAATAGAACCAAAATACTGTTTGTCAAGAGGCCGAAAGGAATAATTGTTTTGTTTTTACACTTAACATGTTTCAAATCGGCCTCTTTTCTTATTTTTATCAAATGGTAAAGTTAAAACAGCACACCAATATCGCCCTGGGATATTTTTTACTGGCTGGATTATTGGGGATACTGCTTCGATTATTTTTTGTGACCCCCATTGGTGCGAATTTTCGGTTCATTGTTCATGCGCATTCACATATTGCTCTTTTAGGCTGGGTGTATATAGGAATTGTTACTCTTATATACAAAATGTATTATACAGAGGTTGGTCTATCTAAAACCTACCTACGCATCTTCTGGTTTACAAATATCACGGTGCTGGGAATGCTGGTAACTTTTCCTTTCCAGGGGTATGCTTTCTTATCTATCACTTTTTCAACCCTTTTTTTAATAGCGTCTTATTTTCTAGCATGGTTTTTTCTCAAAAAAATCCCGGTGCATTACAAAGCCAAAAATTCATACCGGTGCATAAGGGTGTCCCTTATTTATCTGGTAATATCCAGTATAGGCCCATGGGCCATAGGCGGGGTAATGGCAACCCTGGGAAACACCTCCATCTGGTATAAACTATCCATATACTTTTACCTGCATTTTCAATATAATGCCTGGTTTATCCTAGCACTTGCCGGAGTATTTTTTTACAATCTGGAAAAGGCACGCATTCTAATTTCT
>CAXAZV010000220.1:0-5076 GCA_963973375.1 uncultured Antarcticibacterium sp. | reverse complement strand
AATTTTATCTGCTTCAATAATTGGTAATCAGGAGGGTAGGGTATAAAAAGTTTTGTTTTTTTAATTAATTATATATGATTTTATTAAAAAAATTATTAACTTTAAGTACCAATATTTGAAATAGTTTTTGCATTGGATCCTTCCATTGTCTTTTTACAGAATATTGGCAATCAGCTACTGGAGATCCCCCTTTGATTTTTATTTTGGGAGGCTTCGGTATTTTTTTTGCGAAGAAACAGGAATTAACAGACGAGGGTCTTAATCTGTTATTTTACTGTTTCTTCGTGTGTTATATGGATACCTCCTTACGTAAAAACAGGTATTTTAAATCCCTGCCCTAAACATATTACCAAATAGCAAACTACAGGATGGAAAGCCGGAATAACCGGTTTTTTTGAATTTAACATCAGTCAAATCTCACAAACATCTGGTCAAAATTTATGGTCATTTTACTGAATTTCGTAATAAAATCCTGGCCTATGTTTCCCAGGTATAGATTTTCGGGATCTAATTTTTCTGAAAAAACGGTAACAGAATCCAGCTGAATGGGATGTCCATGAACTTCGGGAAAGAAAGTTGTGTAATACCCTTTCTTTAAAGTTACGCCACCTGCCCCACCAAAGCGGTGCACCACTTCTTGCCTGGATGAGGTGTCTTCAGTTAAGAACCTCTCAAAATATGTGCTGTAAAGCATGGTTTTATCGGCTCCTGTATCAAAAGTGTAAATTCCCTTGCCAGTGCGATCTTTAAGGTAGATTAGCGGGGTGAGAAAATCTAAAGCCATATTTAACTCTAATGATCTGGAAGGGGTTTTTGGAACTATAAACCGGTCATCTGTGGTAATTTGAATTTCATTTAATGCTTCTATCACAGGAAAACCTAAAATCCCGGATATTTGATATTCTATTTGAGGAAAGGCCAGGGCCTCATCAGGGAAAATCAAAAAGACGGCATTCTTAATGCTAATGGTCCCGAGCTTAATTTCCGGGGCTATCGCCACGCGGGATAGAACTTTATCGCCTGTAATACTTTTTACTTCAAAAGTACCTTCAAGAATTTTCAGGCCAAATTTAGATGCAGTGCTTTCGGTTATGGTTGAAAAATTGGCTCCAGTGTCAAAAATGAAATTTTCAGTAAGGGATCCTTTTTTAATTTCTAGTGTTTTTAAGCCGGCAAGATCACGAATAATGGCAAGATTTACTTCCCGGGGAATACGCACCTCTTGCTTGGGTTGGTCTTGTAAGGCTTTCCAAATGAGCAGCATATTTTGATGATCTTTAATTTTTTGAGCTGTCATCACTTTCTCAAAATTCGTGAGAAGATCCACTGTAGTTTCTTTGGCTTTTTTATACTCATAAAGCCTTATGTAATTATTCAGGGCGATACTTTTAATTCTCATTGCCAGCGTATCGCTTAATTCAAGGCGATGATCACGAAATATTTTTTCAGCTTTTCCTGCAGAAATATTAGGTCGGTTAAAAGCATTGTCCAGAAAGACTCCCGTACTTAAAAGTTGAAATGTAGAAAGGCTTTTTCGGTTTTGCTTGTACTCTTCACGAGCAGAAAAAAAATCTTTTTGAACAATTAAAGAATCAATTCTGGCAAATATCCGGTCTCCGGAAGTAATTTCCCTACCTTCTTTTTTACAGGATATTATTCCGGTGCTCAAAATTGATAACCAAAGAAATAATATAAAAGCCTGGTTATTTTTCATGGGGGTTTATCATACTTATTATCAGGTACAAGTTAAAACTTTTAAACCGGGATTCTTAGTACAATTCTTACATAAAAAAAAGCAGGAAACCTGAGTTTCCTGCTTGTGCGGAAAATAATAATCCTTATGTAAATGTATGGGATTTAAACTGCTGCATGAATGCAGGAATTTAGATCCGTCCAATTTAAACTGGATTTTTATTTATCCCCCAATTATATTTATAATCTAAGATCTTATTAGAGATTGATCGTTAATTCAACTTATTTATTTGTGAACCTGTTGAAGATTTCCTCTCCTTTATACTTTTACCACACAATTTGGTGAGAGCCACAACACGCTGCCCATACTGGCCCATTATTAGCATATCTTTAAGTGCATCATATTTACAATCATATAATTTAGCATCCTGGACCTTTCCAAAAACCGCAGCACCGGAGGATCCCTGGAACTCTTTAAAATACCAGCCGTCTCTCTGCGATTTAATTACATAGTTCATTTGGGTTGTCCTTAAAAAAATTTAATCTGTGGGGATGGTAATCCGTAAAAATTTTATGGGGATTCTGTGCAAAGGGATATAGGGAGTAGCACTAATTTTTACATTTCTAAATTAGAAAAAAGATACATAGAAATGGACAACTTATTGATTATTAACATATTATTAACTATTGAGTTGATAATTCCAGGATTTATAGGTTAAAGTAATTAGAATATTGTGGAAAAAAATTTTAATTATTTTTAAGAAAAATGTGAAATGATTAAAATTGCAATAAAAAATTTATATTTTTTAAGCAAAATTTTTTAAATTTAAAAAAAAATCATACAAACTTTACACTCATGCATTACGCCATAAGTTATGTAAGCTCTGCCAGTTATATCATAGAACCTAGTGAGCTAGTTGAACTTCTGGATCAAACTGAAGTTCGAAATAATGAGTATGGTGTAAAGGGATTATTGGTATATTCTGACGGAAATTTTTTTGAGGTCCTCGAGGGGGAAGAGGAAAAGATTCGAGAGCTTTATGATATAATTAAAGATGATCCAAGGCATAACAACATAATAACAATTTTTGAGAAATATGTCAATACTGATCTAATAGAAGAAGACAACGACGAAAAAAGCTTTATATCCCAAAATACACAATTCCGAAAAATTAGGATTGGGAATTTTAAAGAATGTATTAAAGATCTGGATGGCGGAACTCAGAATGTTGTGAATTCTATTTTAACCCAATTCGGAAAAAATTCCCCTGAAGGAAAAGACAACGCACCCGAAACGGGGAGGGAGGATACAAATCATTCATTCCTTTATTAAAAAACTTGAGGTTGTTTTATTATTATTTTAAACTTTTCTTTACTGGAATCAAGAATTAACCCTAATCTTTCTTTTATTTTTTGCCCCCAAACAAAGTTACCTTCATAACATAATGTAACCGGCTTCTTAAATTTCCTTCTCTGGAAAGGGTCTATATTTGTAAGTTTGATATGGCATGAGCGTCCTATAAAGTGATGGCCTAAAGTAACCCTGGCTAAAGCATTGCCCTATTTTTGAAGAAACAAACGTTAAATGTTTAATTTGCTTTAAACCTAATTGCCTGTAAACAGTCTAAAAAAATAGAGGTTTGGAGTTTTTTCCTGTTCATTCACATTACATATGAAATTAAGATATATTATTTTTACACTTATAGGTGTAGGATTGGTAGCTTTAATAGGTTACAGAATTATTGATAACAAAGATAAAACTCAAAGCAATCAGGCGGGCGGTCCTCCTCCTGCGGTGAAAGTGGAAGGCCAGGTACTGGTACCGGTGGCGTTCGAGGATAACCTTTCTCTTTCAGGTTCTCTTGAAGCCAATGAACAAATAGAATTGCGCAGCGAGGTTTCCGGGATTATTGAGAATATAAATTTTTCTGAAGGTAGTAAAGTATCCAAGGGGCAAATCCTTTTCAGGGTTAATGATCAGGAAATGAGAGCCCAACTCGCCAAGGTACAAACCTCCCAGACCCTAGCATCTGAAAATGAACGTAGGGCCAGACTTCTCCTTGAAAAAGAAGCCATAAGCCAGGAAGAATATGATATGGCCCAGGCCGATTTTCAATCTTCAAAAGCAGAATCACAGCTTATTCGCGCTCAACTGGCAAAAGCCACAGTACGAGCTCCCTTTTCTGGAGTAATTGGTTTGAGATATGTGTCTCAGGGAACTTATGTTACACCTGCAACTCCTATTGCAAGCCTGGTAAATACCGATAAATTAAAGATTACATTTTCAATTCCTGAAAAATACGCCTCACAGGTAAGGGTAAATGATAAAATTACATTTACAACTTCCAATTCGCGCGAGGAACATGCAGCAACAATTTATGCCACCGAGCCTGGAGTAGATGTATCTACCCGTACATTAAAGATGCGTGCAATTGCAGATAATAAAGATGGGAAGTTAATACCCGGGATTTTTGCAAATGTTATGTTACCTCTTTCTGTAGTCGAAGAAGCATTAATGGTTCCAACAGAATCACTTATTCCAATTCAAAACGGTAAAAAGATCTTTATTTCAGAAAATGGCAAAGCCAAAGAAATAATTGTAGAAACGGGAGCGAGAACAGAGAGTTCTATTAGGGTAATTTCGGGTTTAAAAGCCGGCGATACCATTCTTACCTCGGGAATTATGGTGCTTAGAAATGGCACTCCTCTTAATATTGATTTACGTCAACCTCTCGTTAATACCAAGTTGTAATGAGTTTACCCAAATTAAGTATAAAACGTCCGGTTCTTACTATTGTAATGAATATTGCAATAGTACTCTTTGGAGTGATAGGTTTCACCTACCTGGGCGTTCGGGAATTTCCTTCTATAGACCCGGCCATTATCTCGGTAAGGACAAGTTATACCGGTGCGAATCCAGATATTATAGAATCCCAGATCACAGAACCACTTGAAAAAGAGATCAACTCTATTGACGGAATTAGAAATATAAGTTCCACCTCCAGCCAGGGTTCGAGTAATATTAATATAGAATTTAATCTTGATAAAGATCTTGAGGCCGCCGCAAACGATGTTAGGGATAAGGTTTCCCAGGCTGTACGACGTCTTCCGCAGGATATTGATGCCCCTCCGGTAGTTTCCAAAGCCGATGCCGATTCTCAACCAATCATTGCAATGACGGTTCAAAGCAAGGAGAAGAATGTGCTGGAGTTAAGTGATTATGCTGAAAATGTTATTGCACCACGCCTGCAAACCATCCCGGGTGTAAGTAGTGTTTCCATCTGGGGGCAACGCAGGTATGCCATGAGGCTTTGGATAGATCCTGTAAAATTGGCATCTTATGGCGCCACCGTGGGTGATGTAAGGGCAGCTCTTAGTGCACAG
>CAXAZV010000219.1:0-5077 GCA_963973375.1 uncultured Antarcticibacterium sp. | reverse complement strand
TAATCTTGATCATGAAAGAGACTAATCCATTGAAAAGGATTCTTTTGGTGATTCCTTTTCTATTTTTTTCATTCACATTATGTGCACAGGACACAAATGATTATGAGAAAGCAAAGAAAGAAATTGAAACAGAATTTGGTACTTTTCCAGCCATGTTTGCTTCTTACCCTAAAGCGGCCTTAGCAGGAGCCTGGGGTTCCTTTAAACAATTAAATGGACCTAACAGCACCATTCCCCCAAAATACAGGGAGTTGTTGCAACTTGCGGTAGCATCCCAAATTCCTTGTAACTATTGTATTTATTTTCACACGGCTTCTGCAAAAGCATTTGGTGCCACAGACGAGGAAATTAAGGAAGCGGTGGCGCAGGGGGCTCAAACAAGGCACTGGAGTATGATCCTTCAGGGAAACCAGATAGACCTGGAAAAATTCAAAACCGAGTTTGATGGAATGATGACCCATATGGCAAACAAATCCAAGCAATAATGGGGGATAGAATTTTGGACAAGAAGTTTTTAAATAAAAATCAGATAAACTTCTTGAAATCTACCGGTACGATCAATCCTGAATAGGGAATGTATTTTATTCTTCCCAGTTAATCTCTGATTACAATTTTAGTAAGTATTTAAATTAAGGTTGCCCGGAATAAAATTTTCCAACCGTTATCCATGTGAAAAGTTTACTGCTGTCTATAAATTGTTAAATCTCCGAGATTTTTTTAAGTTCCTGTAGAGCCACTGGAAAGGATTTATTCATCCAATCAACATAGTTTTCAATGGTATCAACTTCCACAATTACTAACGTTGAATCATCATTTTGTTTCAACCGGTAGCTTTCAAAACAACCTGTCCATCTTTTGGTTTCCTCATCCAAAGGCAGTTCCTTTTTGTCTTTTAGCATTCCAATGTGCTTAAAAATGAGCAATTCATTTTCCTGTAAAATTTCAATATCGCTGTACATTCCTTCCCCTGTGGGCGACAATAAATGCACTCTGTTGCCCTCTTTTAACTCCCCTTCATAATAAGAACCTTCAGTGAAAGGTTTGGTCCAGAGCGTATAGGACTCTTTGTCCCAAAGTTTTTCCCAAACTTTTTCCCGGGAGGCTTTTATATTTACTTCAAATACTAATTTTTTTATGCCGTATAAATAATTCCTCAGCTGCGTTTTTAAAATTGCATTCCAACCCTTTTCAAAATTGGACCTCTTAAAATCCGGACCTGCATCTGCTAAATTTTCTGTTCCCGAATGCGTGATCTGCACTTTGGTTTTGTTGCCTTCCGGAGATATCTCCCATTTTAAAACCGAAATCCCATTGGAATAGTCGGGATAGGCCCAGGTGTGTTCAATAATTTTCTGTGGTTCAATCCTAAGGAATTCACATTTATGGAGGAAATTTTGACTGTGTTCGCTTTCATAAAATGAAAATGTTTTACCCACTTCAAACGTAAAATTTTGCACCGGAAAATACCAGGTTTTAAGTGCCTCCTTGTTTGACAATGCATTCCATACTTCAGTAATGCTGCTATCAAAAAGCTGTGAAATAATTATAGGTTTCATACTGGCTGGTTTTTAGTTTTGGTCCTTACAAATAAGGACACAATTAATGAAGTTACTATGCCCATCACCATTGCTCCAATGGTACTTTGCAGCGCAAAATTTTTATAGCTAAAAAAAGCTTCAGCTTCCTCACGGGTCTCGTGATATCCGGTCTCTAATGAATGCTCAATGACATTCGGGAAATATTCAGGGCTTATGATATATGTTATTATCCACTGCGTTACAGGACTAAAAATTGCTACAATTAATGTAATAATTAAACCTGAAATAAATCCTTGTTTGAAGTTCATTAGTCCATTGTAAAAATTCTTCTTTTTGTCCTGCAAGGCCAGTACAAAAATCCAGACTGCGGGAATTGCGAACAAATTTGTGAGATAATAATGTTTGTCAATATGGGTGCTGTGCAAACCACTCAATTTTTCCAGGAGCATCCAAAGCAAGCTTACAGCTATGAAAATAAATGCCCACTTAATTTCGATTTTGTATTTGTTCAGCATTAGTTCTCCAATTCAGATTTTAGATTGCTCAATCCCGATTCAAGATCATCACCAATCATTTTCTCAAAGTCCATAAATAGCATCATTAAATTCATGGGGTAATTCATATGTCCGCTAAAACCCCAGGTAACTTTGGTTTGATTTTCAGCAACACTTTCAGTAGTCATAAATGCAGGCGAGGTTGATTCAAAAGGTTCTATAAACCGGAGCTCGAAATCAATTCTTTCTCCCTCTTCAATTTTTAGGATTTCCTGTTCTCCGCTTCCTACATCATCATTTTCGCTTTCCCAGGCAGAAACAAAACCAACAGTTCCATCTGTCCCTTTATAGGTTTTTTTCATATTTGGATCCATACTTGCCCATTTGCTGTAATTATCCTGGTTTTTGAGGTATTTCACATATTCAAAAACTTCCTGTTTGGGTTTATTGATAATGATTTCCCGCTCTACGGAATAGTCTTTTGGTAAAAAAAGTGCAACTACAAGAGGAATTGCAATTAGGACCAGAAGAATAATCAGGATTTTTTTAAACATTGCTGTTAATTTTTGGTTAGTTGACTAAATTTAGACAATTAATCAACCTAATTTTTATGAGACTTAAATTACTTGCGCATTTAAAGCCTGATCTATCTGCATGCAGATGTGGGGGTTAAGTTTTAAAACAAGAAGCTTGAAGAGATCTGCCATTAAATCTTTGTTAATTAAATCTTAAAATAGCAGCTTTTTTGATATAATTCGAACGTGTAATGGATTTGAAAATATAACTTTTTTATCCATAATTGCAATTCAAATTATTTAATCAAGGTTCACTTCATAAAAAATTGTTAATTTCTCACAAAACAAAGGTTAAAAAAAACCTGTGAATTTATAATTTTTAACATCTTTAAGAAAATATTTAGAAATGTTTAAGCACCCCCACTTTTTAAAGTTTCTAAAATTTATATGAGGACAGGTAAAACCTGTCCTCATTTTTTTGCCTAAAGTAGTATGAATTTAAAATAGGAGTGCGATGTCTTTAAAAGTTACCCTGAAAGAATTTTCAACCCTTCCCAGAGAAAAACAATTTGATGCAATCTTTACCATTGGAGATTATTTAGAAACGCGGGCCCAGGATAATAATCAAGTGATACTTTATGCTGTAGATCGTTTTTTTGTTGAATTATACTTTGATTCTAAAATAAATAAGATTCAGAAAATTAAAGCTTTTGAAAAAGGAAAAATTTTGAATAAATATTCTCAAAATTTGACAGGGATTTTAAAGTTCTAGAAAATTAATCTAATAATTAAGGTTGTTGTGTCTTACTTCTGAGCGGATGATAAATTTTAATATCTTCGGAAGGTTTCAAACCAATGAAACCTATTATGTATAAATATCTGCTTGTCCTTATCCCATTTTTTCTGGTCTCCTGTGAGATAACCACAAAAGCTGAAGCCGGCAACCCGGAGCCTGAAATTGCCAGGGATGAGAATCCCTGGCCCGAAATAAGAAACAAACGCATTAGGGATCTTTTACCTGATGCCTTGAAAGAGCCAGGGGTAGATGCCTGGATGATCGTGTGCCGTGAGAATAATAACGATCCCCTGGCCGATCATATAGGAGGAGAAAATGCGGGCGGGACAGCCGCTTTCCTATTCTATCAATCCAAGGGAGAAGTAAGCTCCATTGTCTTCTCCCCGGAGGGGGAGGCAACAGCACTCGCTGAAATGGAAATTCACGACCGGGTAATCCCGGTTGAGAGAGGGAAATCTGCCATTGAGGAAGCTGTGAATTTTTTAAAAGAAAACAACCTGAATATCCTTGCTGTAAATTCATCAAAAGAAAACAGCCTGGCAGACGGACTATCCTATACTCAGCGATTGGACATTGAAGAACTCCTTAAGGGAAGTGCTGTGCGTCTGGTGTCATCAGAAGAGGTGGTGTACAATTGGCTTTCCATAAAACTTCCCGAAGAGGTGGAAATAATGAAAAAAGCAGCGGCCCTTACTGCAGCCTGGCAGCAAGAAGCATACAGCAGTGTGATTCCCGGTGAGACTACAGATGCGGATGTCGCCAGATTTTTAAAAAATAAAATGGCAGAGCAGGGAGTAAAAGACGGCTGGCATCCAGACCAGAATCCTAATGTAAATTCCGGTAAAGACCGTGGGCATTCTCATGCAACCAATAAGATCATACAGCGCGGCGACGTAATTCAAACCGATTTTGGCATCAAGGTTCATGACCGCTGGGTAACAGATATTCAGCGTTTTGCATATGTGCTTAAAGAAGGTGAAACCACGGCACCAAAAGATATACTACAATACTGGGAAAGTGCCAAAAAGGGAAACCGGGGAGCTATGCAGGCAATGCGGCCGGGAGTTAAAGGGGTGGATGTAGACAGGGCACAACGCAAGCTAATGGAGGAAGCAGGCTCTGCCTATGTAATGTGGAGCACCGGTCACCCGGTGGGTTATGTGGCACATGATGTAGGCCCTAACCTTGGAGGCAGCCAGGCAACCCACGTAAGGCCAGATTCCAACAAACTGCTAAAGGAAGGGATGACCTTTGCTTTTGACGGTTTTCATTCCTGGAAATTAGCTACCGGCGATATGAAAACAATTTCTGTAGAGGAAATGGTTGTGATCACTAAAGATGGAGCAGAATATCTTACAGCACCACAGGAGGATCTTATTTTAATTAAATAATCAAGGGTTAAAAGTGGAGCTTGCCCGAATCTTTTTAGAGGCGGGAGTGGAGAAAGAAAATGAAAATTTAGGCGAATTCTTGTCGCCTGGATCTTGTATCTTGTTTCCTGGTTCTTGTTGTTGTGCTCTTACTCCACCTCTATTTCAAAATAGCAAACATTTGCATTCTCATAATGAGTGGGTAGGCCTTTTGAATTTTTGAGCTTTTTGATTCCAAGAAAATTAAAGCCGGCATTTCTATAATGGGATATTAATTTCAAGTTATTTCCGCAGGTATCCTGTCTAATAAATTTCTTATTGTTTTGTTTTGCAAACAGCCTGGCCCAGTGCACGATCGTGCCTA
>CAXAZV010000218.1:0-5154 GCA_963973375.1 uncultured Antarcticibacterium sp. | reverse complement strand
GATGAACCGGATGAACCTTTTCAATTTGGTACAGATAAAGAAACCAATGCTCTAACTATACTTTCCAGGCCTATTAAAACACCACTTGATGAATTTTTGCAGCAGCTTTTAACAGCAGAGCTCAATATTATGAGTGGAAGGGGAGCACTGCTTGCTAACGGCGAACAAAATGAAGCCTTCAACAAGGCTCTGTTGATCTATGGCGAAGCGGTTGCCTGCAGGGAATCAGGAAATTGTTCCGGTGAAACGGCAACATCTTCTATAAATTATGAAACTAAAGCTCTTAGAAGTACCGATACTAAATTGCTAACTTCTTTTAACGGATCGGGAGGAATTTAAAGCTTTGTTGGATTAAAAATAAATACCGGTAATAAATGAATTGGAGGTATTATATACCCATTATTATCCTATTATCCGGATGGTGCAAAGCGGGGGCTCAGGAGCTTCCGCTTACGCACTTTACGAGTGATAGTGAAGTGAATGCATTGCCCTCTGCCCTGGTAACTCATATGTACCAGGACAGGATGGGATATATTTGGTTTACGGTATTCACCTCGGGGCTGGTGCGTTATGACGGTTCAAAAATGGAACTCTATGATCAAAGCCATGGCCTGCGCGATTTGGGTGTTTGGCAAATGGTAGAAGACGGCGAAGGCTACCTGTGGGTTTCATCGGG
This sequence comes from uncultured Antarcticibacterium sp., assembly GCA_963973375.1. Taxonomy (GTDB): domain Bacteria; phylum Bacteroidota; class Bacteroidia; order Flavobacteriales; family Flavobacteriaceae; genus Gillisia. The sequence continues at coordinate 4,478 of CAXAZV010000218.1, read as the reverse complement.
TGCCGGCCTGGTGGTTTCAGAAGAACCTTTACACTCTTATACAGAAGGTAGAAAGGTGAAGTTCACTCCTATGTTTAAAGGCACCCTTCTCACCCGTGGTGCCGTGAGCCGCAATCAACAATTGGCGGTAGACGGCCAAGGGCGCATCTGGACCGGGCTGGCCGATAAAGGGATCATAAGATATCATATCAATAAAGAAGGTAAGATCACTAGTGATACGCTTTCTACTGCCGTGAATTCCCGGGGCGTTCTCGCAGTTAATTCTTTAAAATTAAGCAGGGAAGGTTCTATGCTTGTAGGGCTTGAGGGAGGATTGCTGGCAGAATTCAACCAAGGTAAGATGCAGGTTTTCTATGGCAGTGTTATTGGAGATGAGCCCATAAATTTCAACTCTATTTATGAAGATGAACTGGGTGGTATCTGGGCTTACCGGCAGAACGGTGAGATTCTTCATTTTGGGTCAAAAAAATCTTCTCCTGAAGTTATTTTGGGAGGGCAACCTTCCAATGTAACGGCAATAACCTCCCTTAGAGATGGCTCTATCCTTGCGAGCAACGGGGAATCTGGAATTACCCGCATTGACCTTAAAACCGGTGATATTACCGGTTCCTATTCCCGGTCCAATGGGCTTTTAAGTGACAATGTATTTCATATACTGGAGGACCTGGAAGGCAATGTATGGATTGCCCAATCTGGTGGGGTTTCCAAATTACGATATAACTTTAATGCTTTTGAAAATTATTCCGCCAGGTCCATTGCAGGGGAAAAGCCTGTACTGCCATCGGGTAAGATAAATACTGTGCTTATTTCCACATTTGCAGGGTCCCCATGCCGTTTTTGGGTAGGAACTGAAGGGGGCGCAACTTGTGTTAATGAATATGGTTCTTCCAAATTTATAACCCAGGCAGATGGGTTAACTGGAGATTGGGTTAATGGCCTGTCAAGGGATGAAAAAGGACGCATTTGGATTGCAACCACACGTGGACTTAATGTAATTGTATTTGATAAAAGACTTATTATAGATGAGGCCCATAATGTGCGGGAAATAAACATTTTTGGTAAAGATGCCTTTCTGTTTTCCATTTGGGACAGTCCGCCGTTTATTGCTTCTGAAACCTTAAAAATAAAAAATCCATCCCGGGATATTAATTCTGAAAGTCTATGGTTTCCGGGTTTAAAAAGCCTTTACGCCTATGGCGGTGGAAAGATCTATGAACTGGGGCCAAAAAACGGATTACCGTCAACTCTTTATAAATCTGTAGCCCTTGATGACTCGGGAAAACTTTGGGTGGGAACTCTGGACCGGGGGCTGTACCGCAGTAACATTCCCATTGATCTGGGAAACCTGAAGGAAATAACGGAATCTAACCTCGAGGTCTTTGAACAGGTGTGGTCTCTGGATAAGGGAAGCCCAACAAACCATATAGAAAAATTGCTTTGGCATAAAGACAGGTTATGGGTAGGAACCCAACTGGGGCTTTTCATGCTGGATCCTGAAACAGCCAAAATATTGGGCAATATTAATAGGGATAAAGGTCTTCCGGCAGATAATGCAGTGAGTTTTGCCTTATCACCGGTTACCAACACTTTTTGGGTTGGTACCAATAAAGGACTTGCAGAGGTTTCACCTGAAACAGGTAAGGTGTTAAAAGTAATTACCCGGCAATCGGGGCTTGTTGATAATGAAGTCTGGTTGTACGGGTCGGTAAAAGTAGAAAAATCGGGAAAGGTATATTATGGAACCTCCAATGGTTTATCAATTTATGATCCCGGAAAGGACCAACCAAATAAGGTTCCGCCCCAATTACAGCTTACTTCGGCTCAGATCTCTTATAAAAATGACAGCCGCAACGAAGCAATTTTTGAATATACGGCACTTAGCTTTGCAAATGTCGCAGGGGTTCAATATAAAACCCGGTTAAAGGGGTATGATGATACATGGTCTCCTCTTTCTTCTGTAAAAAGATTAAGATACACCAACCTGCCGGCATATTTATGGCCCAGGGAATATATCCTGGAGGTCATGGCCATCAATGAAAGCGGTATCCAGGCCGTTGAACCATTGAGTTATAAATTTCATGTTCAACCGGTATGGTGGCTGCAATGGTGGGCATTTGTAATTTATCTGGTGGCTTTGGCAAGTATAGTTTATTTTACAGATCGTTTCCAGAGGCGCCGTCTTATTAAAAGAGAAAGGGACCACGCAAGACTTCGCGAGGCAGAGTTACAGGCAGAGACTGCTATTGCCCGATCCAATGCCGCCGAATCCCAGGCGCTGGTTTTAAAGGCTGAAAATGAAAAAAAAGCGGTCGAGCTCGAGAAAGTGCGGGAACTTGAAGTGGCTTATAATGAACTTAAATCAACCCAAAAGCAATTGATCCAGGCCGAAAAAATGGCTTCCCTTGGCCGGCTTGCAACAGGGGTTGCACATGAGATCAAGAATCCGCTCAATTTCATTAATAATTTTGCTGAACTATCTGTAGATCTGGTGGATGAATTGGAAGAGGCTCGCAAAAATGGCGATGAAGAGGAAATGACCCAGATTATGCAGGATCTTAGACAAAATACCTCCAAAATAGAAGAACACGGCCAAAGAGCCGATGCCATTGTGCGATCCATGATGCAACACGCACGTGGGGGAAAACCAATCTTTGAGATTTTTGACATAAATGACCTAATTGAGAAATATACAGAACTAGCTTATTCCGGAAAAAGAAATCAGTACGCTGGATTTAATGCCATCATAGAAAAAGACCTGGATACCTCCATTGGAAGTTTTAAAATTGTAGGCCAGGAAATAGGCCAGGTATTGCTTAACATTATTGGAAATTCACTTGATGCGGTTCTGGCAAAAAAGAAGATGCTTGGTAATTCATATGAACCCCGGTTAAGAATTTCCAGCCATAAAGCAGGGAATTTCGCTAATATTACTGTAACCGATAATGGTTCCGGAGTTCCGGAAGAAATAAGGGAAAGGATATTTGAACCTTTCTTTACAACCAAACCCACTGGTGAAGGGACAGGTCTGGGATTAAGCCTTAGCTACAATATTATTACCCATGGCCATAATGGAAGTCTTAAGCTATTGCATAATGATGAGGAAGGAGCCTCCTTTCTTATTTCACTTCCAATAATTTCTGAAGAAACAAAATCTACAGAGATAAGGAAAGAAGCCCGGATTGATGAGATTTGAAAAAAGCAAGTGAACGGCTAGTTAGACTATTACAGGGTGTTATTCCTGTTGTTTCCCAAAAAAGAGTGTAAAAGTAGTGCCTTTTTTTACCTCGCTACTTACCGTTATGCTTCCGCCCAGGCTTTGCATATGGTTTTGCACCAGGTACAATCCTATTCCCTTACTGTCGTGATTGTTGTGAAAACTTTGATGTAGCTTAAAGATTTTACCTTCAACCCGTTTCATATCAAAACCACTACCGTTATCTGAGAATGTAAGGCAAGGAGTCCCATCCTGCATCCTTGAATTAATAGAGATCACGGGTTGCTCCTCTGTTCTTGCATATTTAATGGAATTGGAGATTAGGTTGAGAAAAATACTTTGAAGGTAAAAGGGATTAAATTCTATTTCAGCGGGATCATTAAGATCAATTATGAACCGGGTCCCGGAATCTGTAATAAGGGTTTGTATGGAATTAATGGTGGCATCCAGGCAATCCCTTAAATTTAGTTTTTCCACCTGTACATTAATTTTTTCTTCCCGGCTTATCGCGTCAACTGAAGTATTAAGCTTCTTTTTCATATTTAAAGCCGATGTTTTCATCAACTCAAGATACTCAAGGGTTTCTTCATCCTCTATTTTTGTAAGGTCCAATAATCCAAACAGGGCAATTAGATTGTTAACAGGGGCACGGAGATCGTGAGAGGCGGTATAGGTAAATTGCTTTAGATCTGCATTAAGCCTGGTAAGATCCATGAGGAGTAGGTTGCGTTCCTCTTCCAGCTTTTTTACATGAGTAATGTTTTTTGCAATAGCATATATAAGCTGGTTTTCAGGTTCCCGTACAGAGGTCCATGAAAGCCACACAATCTTTCCATCGCTGGTTACATACCTGTTCTCAAAATTAATAAGTGGGATGTCATTCTTAATATTTTCCCGTAAGCGGGTAGTTCTTTCCCTGTCCTCAAAATAAATAAATTCATTCACATGCCTGGATTGTAATTCCTCCAGGGAATAGCCAATCATTTCAATAAAAGCAGGATTGGTTTTTCTAAGAAACCCATCGTAGCCGGCTATACATAAAAAATCATGGGTTAAGTGAAAAAAACGCTCTAAATCAATTTTAGGAGGTTGATGAAGATCCCTGATTTCTAAAAGTTCCTGAATTTGCGGTGAAATGGGCTGCGACATAAGAAAGAGATTATGATGCCAAGATACTCAAATTTGGCATTACTAAATTGTTGTTAAAAATGAAAAATATTTAAAGAATTACCTTCAGCCGCTGTTAAATTATCTTTTATTAATA
>CAXAZV010000217.1:0-5213 GCA_963973375.1 uncultured Antarcticibacterium sp. | reverse complement strand
TATATTAAATACTTCTTCAATGGTTTGCCTGATGCTCTGGATCCTCGGATCGCAAAATTCAATTACCTCCCCGGTATCGGTCAGGATAATGTGATCATGATTGCGGTCAAAATAAGATTTTTCATATTGTGACTGGTTCTGGCCAAACTGATGCCTGCGCACTAGGCCGCATTCAAGAAGAAGTTCTATGGTATTGTATAGTGTAGCCCGGCTAACGCGGTATTTTTTATTTTTCATTTTGATATAAAGGGACTCTATATCAAAGTGATCTTCATTATTATAGATCTCCTGAAGTATGGCAAAACGTTCGGGAGTTTTCCTGTGTCCCTTCTCCTCCAAAAATTTGGTAAAGACGTTTTTTACAACTGCCTGATCGTTTTTTGTGGCTGTTTTTTTGCTCATAATTTATCTTCCCTGCAAATGTATTGGTTTATTCTCTCGAGACCTTATCAATTCCATTAATTTTTTTAAGGTGCTGGATAAGTGAATTGAGGATAGAATTGTTTTTAACTATCACCGTGATCTTTCCGCTGAACAAACCTTCTGAACTTTCAAAATTAATACTTCTCATGTCAACATTCATACTCTTCGAGATCAGATTGGTAATTTCACTTACAAGCCCAAGATTATCCATACCCGTGAGCTTTATAATAGCTTTGAAATCCTGTTGTGAAGAATCTATCCATTTGGCCTGGATGATCCTGTATGCATAATTACTTTGAAACTGGATAGCATTTGGACAGTCCTTTTTATGCACTTTGATACCTTCACTAACTGTAATAAAACCAAATACACTGTCACCGGGAATAGGGTTGCAACAGTTTGCAAGTTTATAATCCAGGATCTCCTCTTCCTTGCCAAAAACCAGTTGGTCATACTTCACGGTGATCTCTTCTTTATCAAGATCCTCTGCAATATGAGGTTTCCTTATTTTACTCTTAATATAACTTACAAAAGCGTTACTCCTGGAAGCGGTAAATTCCTTAAGTTTCTTATTATCGATCTTTCCTATTCCTACTCTGTAGAATAGGTCAAGGCTGGTCTTAAGATTAAAATAGATCACCAGTTCGTTGATCATTTTCTCATTAAAACTCAATTTCTGGGCTTTTAATTTCCGGGCTAAAATTGCTTTTCCTTCTTCAGCAATTTCCTTTTTTTCCTCCCGTAAGGAAGATTTTATTTTTGCCCTGGCCCGTGCCGTGGTGGCGAAGTCCAGCCAGTTGACATTTGGTTTTGCATTTTCAGATGTAATGATCTCTATCTGGTCCCCGCTTTTCAATTCATAACTCAAAGGCACCAGTTTGCTGTTTACCTTGGCACCACGGGTGTGATAACCTATTTGTGTATGTATGCTGAATGCAAAATCCAGAGGGGTGGATCCTTTGGGTAAAGATTTAAGGTCACCCTGAGGAGTGAACACAAAGATCTCCTTGGCATACAGGTTAAGTTTAAACTGTTCAACAAAATCTACGGCATTGGTCTCTGAATTTTCCAGAGCTTCCTGTAGGCGGTTGAGCCAGTCCTCCATATCCTTTTCCTCTTGTTCCTGCCCATGCTTATATTTGTAATGAGCGGCATAACCTTTCTCTGCTACTTCATTCATACGCTCACTGCGTATTTGTACCTCCACCCAGCGGCCTTTGGGCCCCATTACGGTGATATGCAGCGCCTCATATCCCGTAGATTTCGGGGAGGAGATCCAGTCACGTAATCTAATGGGATTAGGTCTAAAATGATCTGTAACAATTGAATATATTTTCCAGGCCAGAAATTTTTCGTTGGCAAGGTCACTTTTATAGATGATCCTTACGGCAAACTTATCAAAAACCTCATCGAAGGTGATGTTTTGAACCTTCATCTTTTTCCATATAGAAAATATAGATTTTGGCCGACCTTTTATTTCATAATCCAGGCTTTCCTGGTCCAGGGAATCTTTAATTACCTTGGTAAAAGCATTGATATATTCATCCTGCTCCTCCTTGCTTTCCCTTATTTTGGTAAGAATATCATTGTAAACCTCGGGCTCCGTATATTTTAAACTCAGGTCCTCCAACTCGGTTTTTATACTATAAAGGCCAATCCTGTGGGCCAGGGGGGCATAAATGTATAATGTTTCAGATGCAATTTTTTCCTGCTTATCCTGGCGCATAGACTCCATGGTTTGCATATTGTGCAACCTGTCCGCAATCTTAATAATGATAACTCTTATATCATCATTAAGGGTAAGCAACATTTTCCTGAAATTTTCAGCCTGCATGGAAACGTCCTCATTTTTTTTCAAATGGGATATCTTGGTAAGTCCGTCAACAATTTTTCTTACGGTCTTGCCAAACATGTGTTCAATATCTTCCAGGGTATATTTGGTGTCTTCAACAACGTCATGCAGGAGAGCAGCCGCAATGGATGTGGCATCAAGGCCAATCTCTGCAGCCACGATTTTGGCAACAGCAATGGGATGGAAAATATAAGCCTCACCAGATTTTCGCCGCTGGTCTTTATGAGCATCTACAGCAATGTCAAAAGCACTTCGTATCATCTTCTTGTCATCCTCTGTGAGGAAACGGTAACTTATACGCAGGAGCTCTTTATACTGCCGGGCAATATTCTTATTTTCCTTTTCTATAGCAGCTTCAGTCATGGTTTAAAATTACAATAATGAATGAAAACTAACAACTACCTTAACTTTCTTATGTTTTTATATCTCTGTAAAAGGGTAGGGTGAGAGTAGTGGACAAATACATATGCTCTGTGCGGCGTAAGATTGCTCAGGCTCGTCTTTGAAAGTTTTTTAAGACCCGAGATCAATGCCTCTCCATTATAGGTGTTTTTCGCATAATTATCTGCCTGATATTCAAACTTCCGGGAGAGGAAATTCATCACAAGGCCTGTAAGCTCTGAAATAGGACTGTATAGGATCCCAAAGGTGATAAGGCCAATATGGAAACTGGGTTCTTCAACTCCCAGAGCCAGGGAAAATAAAGGATTTCCTATAAATAGTGAAAGCAGCCAGAGTGTAAACCCCGTGGTAATAATAGCTGCTGCCAGGTTAATGAACACATGCTTTTTCTTATAATGTCCTACTTCATGGGCAAGCACACTTACAATCTCTTCCTCTTCAAGATCATTTATTAGGGTGTCATAGAGCGTGATCCTTTTTTCTTTTCCAAAGCCCGAAAAATAAGCATTTGCCTTGGTGCTTCGTTTTGAGCCATCAATTACAAATATATTATCCAGTTTGAAGCCTACTTTTCCCGCATAGGTCTCAATTTTGGATCTCAGGGACCCTTCCGGCAAAGGGCTTTGTTTATTAAAAAGCGGAACGATCAATTTGGCATAAAACATATTTACAAATACCGAAATTACCGTAACCAATACCCAGGCATACCACCAGAAATTATCTCCTGCAAATTGATAGAACCAAACTATAAGTGCCAGGATGCCGCCTCCTACCAGGATCATTAACCCCCAGGATTTCAATTTGTCCAGAATAAAAGTTTTAGGGGTGGTTTTGTTAAAACCGTACTTTTCCTCAATTACGAAAGTGCTGTACCAGGAAAATGGCAGGCTGAGAATATCGCTGGCAAGCATTATTATTCCAAAAAAGATCAGTGCAATAACAATATCATTTTCTGAAAAACTCCTTGCAATTGAATCAACCCAGGCAAATCCGTCAAAAAAAAGGAATCCCAACATTAAGAATAGGGAGAATGTGGACGATACCAAACCAAATTTGTATCGTTCCTTTTTATATCGCTGTGATTTTTGATATTCGGCATCCTCGTATACATCCTGTAGATCTGCCGGTATAGGATCATTAAAATGTTTTGCATTAAGGGCGTCCAGGAATTTATCTATTATAAAATCTATAAGGATAATGATAACGATAATATAGAAGAGGGTTTCGGGGTTCAAGATGTAGATAAATTTACGGGGTTAATGTGTTGTGAAAATAATAGTTAGCTGTAATTTGATCATTTAAATTGACGTTGACGCTTTGCTTCAAATATTAGAATTCCGGCGGCCACAGATACATTCATGGAATCAATTTCTCCCTGCATAGGGATTATGATGTTTTGAGTCGAATTTTCCAGCCATTCCTTGCTAAGGCCCGTTGCCTCTGTTCCAACCACGATAGCAGAAGAGGTGGTAAGATCAATTTCACTGTAAATTTTTGAAGCCTGTAAAGCGGCGGCATATATTGACACCTTCTTATGCTGAAGAAATTCAATGATCTCTGCAGTTGTGCCTGTAGCGATCTTGGTCGTGAATACGCAACCAACGCTGGATCTTATTATATTAGGGTTAAATATATCGGTTTTTGGATTGCTTATAAGAATTGCATCCACCTTGGCCGCATCGGCTGTTCTTAACAAAGCGCCTATATTTCCGGGTTTCTCAGGAGCTTCGGCTACCAGGATCAAGAGGTTTTTATCCAGGAGTTCCAATTTTTGTAAACCAAGGTCTTTTGTAATAACCACAGCAAGTAAACCTTCGGTACTGCCACGATATGCTATTTTATTATAAACTTCAGCCGAAACAGAGCTAATCTCGAGATGTTCCTGATCTTTAACCAGGTCCTTCAGCTTTATTTCCGGGAAAAGTTCCTCAGAAAAATAAAGTTCTTTAAGGCGGAAGCCTCCTTTAATTGCAAGCTGAATTTCCCTCACACCTTCCACAATAAAAACTCCTTCCTTTTTTCTAGCCCGTGACTTCTCCTGAAGTTGAAACAACCTTTTTATTACCGGGTTTTGAAGACTTGATATATGCTTATACATATGGATATTATACCAGAATTAATTACTTTATAATTAAAAAACCCCCAGTAGTTGGGGGTTTAAAGATAAGAGAATTAAATTTCTTCTTCTTATGAATTTTATCAAATCTATCCTATTTCTTAGAGGCTTTTTGAGCCTTAAATTTTTGGGAATAGCGCTGGTATAATTCGGTTTGATGACTGTCAAGACTTACTTCCCTTCCTTGTATCCAGGCTTTTGTGAGGATATTACCACGCATATCCAGGGCATCGCCTTCACTTATGAAGAGGGTTGCATCTTTACCGCGTTCCAGGGAACCTGCGATATCATCTATTCCAAGGATCTTAGCAGTATTTGAGGTGATAAGCTTTAAAGCTTCTTCCTTATCCATACCTGTTCCAGCAACTGTTCCTGCATAAAAAGGAAGATTTCTTGTGTTCATAGTCTCCATTTGTCCGC
>CAXAZV010000216.1:0-5221 GCA_963973375.1 uncultured Antarcticibacterium sp. | reverse complement strand
CACAAATTATGAAGCTCCCCACCCATTCTTTCCCTGAGAATGAACAATTTTTTTTGATATACCAGGGAGTCATAACTCACTACTTTGGGGGAGATTTTTTCATACTCCAGCGTAAATTCTTCTTGTCCCTTTGCTTGAGTGAATAAATGATTTGACTGGGCAAGAAAATCATACCCGCTGGTACCCTGTACTGGCCAGTGCCGGGGTAAGATTTCATCAAATTCCAGGATCTTTTCAACTATGATGTAAAAATTCTCTCCCAGCATTTCCCGAAGCCTTTGTATATATATTTCCGGATCCAAAAGTCCATCAATATGATCTATTCTTAGCCCCTGTATATAACCCTCATCACAAAGTTCTTTGATAAAGGTGTGATAGTTATCAAAAACCTCAGCATCTTCCATACGAAGGCATAAAAGGCCGTTTATTGTAAAAAAACGTCTGTAATTAATTTCGGTTTCGGTTTTTTGCCAGTGTGTGAGGGCAAAATATTGGAGTTCCAATATATCTCCCAGACTTTTATTGGAATTATTTATTGCTTTGATTTCAGCTGCCAGATGTTGCTGTAATTTGTCATTATTAAAAATATCTTCAAGAAAGGAGTTTTTTAATACGTTCCATTGTTCACTACTTTCACCAAACGAACTGAATCTTTTAAGCCAATCAATCTCTCCTCCATTACTGAGAATGACAAGGTATGTATGAATATTTACAGGATATTGATCGTCAAAATATTCAATAAAAATGCCTTTATCATTTAATACCAGTTTTAGCTCTTTCCTTTCCAGGGCCTCTTGCTGTGAGCTTCCCAAAAATGGAGTAAATACTTTATTTAGATCCTTAAAACCCCAATCTATGTCAAAATAATTATAAAACCTGGATTGGGGCCCTAATTCAAAAATATCTTTAACCCAGGGATTTTTAGGGTCAAATGCCATATGGTTTGGAACTACATCCTGTATCCAGGTCATTTCTTTCTTCTTCATTCGCTCCCCAATTGCTTTAAATTCCTGCAATGTTCCTATATCAGGGTTTATAGTGAAAGGATCAATAATATCATACCCGTGCTTACTACCTTTACTGGCCTTAAAAAAGGGCGCTGAATAAATTGTGGAAATGCCAAGATCATCAAGGTAATCCAGTATTCTATCCAGATCTTTAAAAGTAAACTGAGGTGAAAGCTGAAGCCGGTATGTTGTGTCTGGTTGGTTCATTTATCTCACCATATTTAATTGATCTGTAAGATGATTGAATGAATTAATCCAGGAAGTGGAATCATTATCCCCATTTTTACTTTTTTCAAGATATTCCACATATACTGCATCTTTGATCTCAAAGGCAATGTTTTGTGCCTCCCATTCATTGGGTTTTAAGGGACTCTCTTTTATTAAATTTATTAATTTATTAATTTCCACTACACGGTTTATATCTGCGGGATCTTCCCGGAATTTCCCCATTAATTGATTCAATTTATTATCTGTAATAAAACTTAAGGTAACCACATCCAGCGATACATTAATTTCGGTAGCAGAATTTAACAGGGAAGTAAATCTATCAATATCAAAATCTTCCCTTTCCAGCTCCTTAATGAGTTTATTATTTACAGCCATATCAACAGGCATTTTTAAGCGGTTTGGTACTGCCATATTGATCTCCTGAAAAGTTTGCAGGAGAGGATAACTGTTCTCGTAGATTTGCAGCATTGTGTTTTCAACATTTTTAAGGGTATTATCCATCACGAGTTCCATGATCTTGCGCTGTTCGTCCCTGAATAAATGCCAGAAAGAATAATTATGGTGACCAAAAATTGTATCAAGGGTATTGAAGATCTCATAGATATTCCCTTTTTTAAAGAATTTTAAAAGCTTTTCATGCATTTCTTCAAAGGCTTCGGGCCCCATATATTCCCGCACTCCCCCAAATAGGTGGTTATCTCCCATATGTAAAACAGCATAGGAGATATCTACCGTTTCCCAGGTAATATTAGAACGGAACTCTGTACGTCCAATTATTACTTTTTGTTTTCCTGCTTCATATAAATGTTTGGTCTTAACACTTGCTGAGAAGTTATAAAGGCTCACTTCTTCGGGGAAATCTTCAAAGAGGGAAGACACCGCATAATGTGCCCCTATTCGTATCATGTCAAGGGCCATTGGTTTTACAAATTTATTGTAAGCTGTAAGGGCTGTTCCATATTCAGGAATATTGCTTGGAATATTTTGCAGTTTTTTGGTGAATTCTTCTTCATAGCTCAAACCACTTATTTCCTCTGCCAATTGAAGAGCTCTTTTGGCATAAAAAATATCCTGTATAGATTCAATACCCGTAACCTCATCAAAGAACCACCCGCAACTGGTATACATTAACATTGCATGATATTGCATTTCCATTAATTTCAACAGCTTAACCTTATCATCATGAGAAAGATCAGCCCGAAAATTTTCACTGAGAAAACTTTCAACGTTTTGATCACTGCGATCCAGGATCACCCTTATATATTTATCACGGGCCTCCCATGGATTTTGGGTGTAAGCTCGAATTTCTTTTTCATATAATATAATAAGATCATCCCTAATCCAGTCAAACATATCCCGCAGGGGTTTTCTCCACTTTTGGTCCCAGCCTTCATTTGCACCCGTATTGCAACCACAATTACTTTTCCATCTCTCAACGCCATGAGAACAACTCCAAGACGTATTCTCAAGAATCTCTGCTTCATATTCAGGAGGGAATTTTTCAAGAAATTCCCCATAAATAGTGAGATTGGCATCTTCCCGCTGCTCGATATAATTGAGGCAATAAGAAAGCGCCATTTCTCCAAGATTATGGTGGTGGCCGTAACTCTCTCCATCTGTTGCTATATTTACAAGTTGTACCTGGTTCTCTTCATTAAATTGCCCCTGGAGTTTATCGGCAAAGCGTACCCCGTCATTAAGCAGTCCTTCAAATGCAACTGCCTGTGATGCCGGGCCATTATAAAAGAACAAATTTATTTTATTTCCAGAAGGAAGATTGCATACATAAGCCCGGGTGGTGTCAACCTTGGCATCTGTTGCATCTTCCCATTCTTCACCCCCTATTTTTCTCACCTGCTTAGCTTGATAAGGAGAAAGAATAGTAAACTTAATTCCATGCTTTGCCATCATTTCCAGGGTAGAAGTATTTACAGCAGTTTCGCCCACCCACATTCCTTCGGGTTCCCGCTGGAAACGTGACCTGAAATCTTCTATTCCCCATATGACCTGGGTTTCCTGGTCTTTATCATTTGACAAGGGCATTATTAAATGATTAAATGCCTGGGCAATTGCAGAGCCATGGCCAGAGAACCGCTCGCGACTTTCTTTATCGGCTTCAAGAATCGCATTATAGGTTTCAGGTGTTTCCGTTTCCATCCAAGCCAGGAGGGTTGGCCCTACGTTAAAGCTCATCCAGCCGTAATTATTCATTATAGCTTCAATTTTTTGATCGTGATTCCAGATACGGGAAGAGGTATTTCTTATATAACATTCGGCATTGATGCGGTGATTCCAGTCATGATAGGGATAAGCAGAATCCTGTATCTCCACTTTGTTAAGCCAGGGATTCTCACGTGGAGGTTGATAAAAATGGCCATGTATACAAACATGTTTTTTGTTATCCTCTTTCATCTTCTTTCATTATATATTAATACAATTTTCTGGTTAGAACCAGCATGGAGTGAGGGGGAATTTTTAAAACATCTTTAGAATTAAAAGTTGGGGGGAAATTTGCGGGGCCACCCCATTCTTTGCCTGCAGAAGAAATAACTAGTTTCCAATCAAAATTGCCGCCTGGAATTTCAGTTTCCAGCATCTCTCCCTTAAAGTTAAACACTGCAAAGAGATTTTGGCCTTCTTTGGCCATTATTTTTATATACTTTTCTTTTTCTGAAAATTCTATTTGTTTTTCCTTACTGCGGAAAGCTTTAAAAGCCCCGGATTGTTTAAGGCTTATGAGTTTTTTATAGAAATTGAATATTGTGATTTTATTTCGATCTTCCTGAAAATCCCAGTTTATCCAAGAAGCTTTAAATGTTTCTTCATCCTGAGGGTCCAAAAATTCTCCATCTCCCTTGTCATAAAAATATTCAAATTCACGTTTTCTACCTTCCCTTACCGCTTTTACAAGATCTTGATCTCCATGGCTTACAAAATATTGGAAGGGGCGGTCTTCAGCAAATTCCTCACCCATAAATAACATGGGAATATATGGAGAAACAAGCATAACTCCTGCTGCAAGTTTTAGTTGTTCCGTAGAAACCATTCTGGTTAATCTGTCACCCAACAAGCGGTTGCCCACCTGATCATGATTCTGAATACTTATAACGAATTTGGAAGGATCTAATCCCGAAGGTCTATTACCTACCGTTCTTTTTCTAAATTTTGAATAAATTCCATCATATACGAAAGCCTGTTTAAAAGATTTTGCCAGGTGGGCTATAGCGCCGTAATCTTTATAATATCCTTCAATTTCACCGGTCAAAATGCTATGTATAGAATGGTGAAAATCGTCTACCCACTGCCCTTCCAATCCAAAACCACCTTTTTCATATGGATTAATAATCTTTGTATCATTTAGATCACTTTCGGCAATTAAAATAAATTTCCTTCCCGTTTGTTTTTCAAATTCATCAACATTCAGGCTCAATTCTTTTAAAAAATGCCTTGCTCCCCTGTCAATTATCTCATGAATCGCATCCAGGCGTAACCCGTCAAAATGAAATTCTTCCTGCCACATTAAAGCACTTTCTATAAAAAAATTTCTTACTTCATCTGAATATTTATCGTCAAAATTAATCGCACTACCCCAGGGGGTATTGTACTTTTCTGTAAAGTATGGTCCAAATTGAGAAAGGTAATTCCCTTCAGGGCCTAAATGATTATAAACTGCATCCAGTAAAACTGCGATGCCCCGTTGGTGACAGGTGTCTATCATTTTCTTTAAACCCTCACGACCCCCATAACTTTCCTGCACTGCAAAGGGATATGCACCGTCATATCCCCAGTTTCGGGATCCAGGAAATTGAGTAACGGGTAAAATTTCTATCGTATTAATTCCAAGTTCAAGCAGGTGATCAAGTTTAGAAATTACTCCTTCAAATGTGCCTTGTGAGGTAAAGGTTCCCACGTGAAGCTCATAAATAATCATCTCCTCCAGAGGTATTTCTTTCCATGAAGTATCATTCCAGTCAAATGAATTGGGG
>CAXAZV010000215.1:0-5256 GCA_963973375.1 uncultured Antarcticibacterium sp. | reverse complement strand
AATCCAGCTGTATCCTAATTGTTTCAGGCCCGCTTCCAAAACGGGTTAACAAGCCCTCATAATCCTTTTTTATTCCCGGGTACTCCTTCGCTCCTGAAGTGGCTATCTTCATATCCAGCAACAATTGATATGCCTGCAACAAGATGTTGGGGGAAGAGGTTTCCGCAATTATATAACTCACAATCTCCTTTGCCGCTTCCAGGTCTCCATTGGATTTTGCATTCACCGTAAGCTGAATGATCCTTTGAAGGTCCTTGTCATTCCTCAGGTAGATCGCTTTTTCCTGGGCAAAGGCTTTGGCATATTCCTTTTGCTGAACAAACAGCCAGGCGAGTAATTCGTTGTAAATGATCCCCGGATTCTTCTGAAGGCGCTGTAATATTAATTTTCTTAAAGCTATATTGGCTGGATTTTCAGGATCTTCAAGGATATACCTGTCAAATTCCCTAATGAGATTATAACTTATTTCAGGTTCCTTTTCAATAAGATCCAGGTAGGAGGTGAACATTTCCTCCAGCTTTCCCTGTTCCCCAAAGATACGCGCCAGTGGCAGGTCAAATTTCGAGTCTGGATTTAACTCCATCCCCATTTGATAGGCACGTGCCGCCAGATCCAGCAAACTGTATTTTTCAAAACTTCGCGCTACAGAATAGGTATAATTGGGTCTTTCCTGCAGTTCTGCCAGGGCTTCTTCATAAAATTGCGCTGCTTTCTCTTCCTGCCGTTGTAAGGATGCGTTATACCCCAACTCAATTTGCAGTATAGGATTATTTGGAGACCTTTCTTTTCTCTCAAGCAACAAAGTTTCAGCGGTGGTGAAATCTTCAAGTTGCTGGTAGGCAGAGATCATCCCGTAGAAATAAGTAGAATTTCCCGGATTTTCCCTGACCAGATCCTGGTAAGTTTTCAAGGCCTTTTCATATTCGCCCTGGTCCAGGTAATTGCGGGCCAGTTGATCTGTTTGTGCAAACACACCGAAACTAACTAGTAAACAAGCAATTATGGAAATTAAAAAACGCATTTTGTAAAGATAACAAAATGCGTGGGGTGATAAATCTATAATGTTGTTAATCTATAGGGTCAAAATCACCGGAAGTGATAGGAATAACAAACCTCACAGGTTTTGGAAACCTGTGAGGTTTGTTAGGAAAATTTAAAAATTCTTAATCAATTATTTCAAATCCGGCATAAGGCACAAGCACTTCCGGTACCAGGATACCATCAGGAGTCTGGTAATTTTCCAGGATTCCTGCAAGTACTCTTGGCAAAGCCAGGGCACTTCCATTAAGGGTATGCAGTAATTGTTTATTGCCGTCTTTATCTTTGTATCTCAGTTTAAGACGGGTTGCCTGAAAGGTTTCAAAATTGGAAACCGAACTTATCTCCAACCAACGGTCCTGGGCTGTTGAGAACACCTCAAAATCATAGGTAAGAGCCGAAGTAAAACCAAGGTCTCCCCCGCACAATCTCAGGATCCTGTATGGAAGTTTGAGGTCATTGAGCAGGTCTTTTACATGCGCTACCATTCCTTCCAGCGCCTCAAAGGAATTTTCCGGTTTCTCAAGGCGTACCAACTCCACCTTATCAAATTGGTGAAGACGGTTTAATCCACGTACATGCGCACCGTAAGATCCCGCTTCCCTTCTAAAACAGGGAGTATACCCGGTACAGGTTATGGGAAGCTCATTTTCATTTAACATACGGTCCCTGAAAAGGTTTGTCATTGGCACCTCTGCAGTAGGTATAAGATACAGGTCATCCTCTGTTACGTGGTACATCTGTCCTTCCTTATCCGGCAACTGGCCGGTTCCAAAGCCCGAAGCCTCATTTACCAATAGAGGTAACTGGTATTCGGTATAGCCCGCTGCAGCAGCTTTATCGAGGAAATAAGTAATAAGAGCCCGTTGCAACCTGGCTCCTTTTCCTTTATATACAGGAAAACCTGCACCGGTGATCTTGTTTCCAAGTTCAAAGTCTATAATATCATATTTCTTTGCCAGTTCCCAGTGCGGCAGGGAACCCTGGGCTAGTACAGGGATCTCGCCAGCCTTAAAAATTTCCACATTATCTTCTTCTGAAGTTCCTGCGGGAACAGATTCATGGGGAATATTGGGAATAGTATACAGCAACTCTTCAAGCCTGGCAACTGTGTTATTCAATTCTTCTGAAAAACCTTTGGAAGTTTCCTTAAGCCCGGCCGATCTTTCCTTTAGCTCTCCGGCTTTCAGGTGTTCGCCGGTCTTGAACAACAAGCCAATTTCTTTGGATAGTTGATTTGCTTCGGCAAGAGTATCATCAAGTTGTGATTGGGTGGAGCGCCGCTTTTCATCAAGCTGTAAAATCTCCTCAAGAAGATCTTCAGCATCAAAATTTCGTTTTTTGAGAGCCTTAATATAAGCCTCCTTACGCGCCTTAATATTGCTTACCTGTAACATTTTGCCGGTCAATTTTTAGTAAGCAACAAATGTAGCAAAAGCCGGTAAAAATATCAGTCTAAATTGGAAGGTAAAATCCAGTCATGATGTTTAAAATGCTGCCATTTTTCATTGGCGAGATCTACTTTTGGATCTATGAACTTTTGAGCCGGCCTTCCGTTAACCCTTACACTGGCATCTACATATACCTGTACATCTTTTCCTTCTTTTTTATATTCCCGTTTTAAACGTTGGGAAAACTGCCAGATCATATCTGGTTTAGAGTTTATAGCACCCTGTTGCTTCCTGCTTAAATAATCTTCTTTCCTCACATAAATGGTATCTGTGGTTCCCTTTTCAACCACCTTGAAAACAGTGTTCCCACCTTTACTGCGTAGCATCATTCTCCAGCTTAACCTGTGGCCTTCCTCTGTCCAGAGCACATTATCCTCAAAAAAGTGATGCCGTATTGGCAACAAAGCCTGTACAAGAAACCAACCTGCAAAAAGGATAAGAAATGGTTTTTTATAGGATGGGATGATTATTTCATTGGCGTCATAATAAGCTTTTTTACCTCTCAGGAATAATTTGTTCACACTTCGCCTGGGGAAAAAGAAGATTGTAAAGGCCAGTGCCAGATAAGGAAAAATACCAATGTGAAATATGAAACTATTGAACAGGTGAAAAAATATGGCTGCAATAAAAACAAGCCATCTGGTTCTTCTCCACAGTAAAAGGGGAATAACCAGGAGATCAAATAGGAACCCATACCAGGCAATTGTATAATGTACCCAGGTTTGCTGAAGGAAATCGCCCACCAGCCAATAATCTTTTTTGGCACTCATTAGAAGTGCAGGGAAAGTTGTGTTAAACCAATCTGGGTAGATCTTGGCGATGGCCGCATAGGTATACACAATCACCAGTTGTAATACAATGGCAACCCACACCCAGCGGGGCATTGAAATAGCCCTTAAGGATGGATTTCTCCAGGCGTCAATTGAGGCATTGCGATGCGCCGGTAAAAAGGACATCATAATGCACAAAAGCATTAATAAGTAATAGTGGTTATTATAGGAGGATTTTTGCATCAGGTATACCCCACTCCACATTATAGCATAGGCAATTATGCTTATTCTGTATTTAAAACCAAGCATTACGAGAACCCCAAAAAGCCCCATAACACCATAATAATAGAGCATACCATCTCCGGGGAGGGGTTGCAGAAAATCAAAACCTATAAAATTAAAGGTTTCCTGAGGCTCCATTAAGGTTCGGCGAATCCAGCCTGTTGAAATTGCCCCAAATGCTTCTATGGCGAGCAGTAACCCAAATAAAATACGAAACACCACGAGGGCGCTGTTATCTATTTGCGTAAAAAGCCACCTATTCAGCATAATTATCCCTTATATATCTTTCAGAAAAAGCTTCATCCTGTTTCATGGCAATCTTAAGCGCATCTACCGAATCAAATTTTTTCTCATCTCTTATGCGCGTAAGCAATTCTATTTGCAGCTTTTTACCGTAAAGATCCTTGTTTAGCAAAAAGAAATAGGTCTCAATGCTCATTTCTTTGCCGCCTACCGTAGGATTTGTTCCTATGCTCATCATTCCAAAATACGGAATATCATCTATCATGGCTCGCACCACATATACCCCAATTTTAGGAATAAGCTTATAATCTTCTTCAATCTTTAAATTGGCTGTAGGATATCCAAAATCCTTGCCCAGCCCTCTTCCGGGAACGATAGTTCCGGTAAGGGTAAAGGGGTGTTGCAGGTAATTATTGGCTTTCTCTACCCGGCCATCAAGTAATGCTTTTCTTATTTTGGTAGAACTTACTGCTACTTCCTCCACTTCCTGTTGACTTATCTCTTCTACCTCAAATCCAAACTGAACTCCAAAATCCTTGAGGGTATCAATATCGGCAGTGCGGTTCCGGCCAAAGCGGTGATCATAACCTATAATTACCTTTTTAGCCTTAAGCTTGTTCACCAGGATGTCCCTCACAAATTCCAGTGCGGTTAATCGGGAGAATTGATGGGTAAATGGATGAATTATTAAATGGTCAACCCCAGATTTCTCAAGGAGTTGTTTTCGCTCCTCGATGGTATTTATAAGTTTAATATCACTGTCTTCCTGAAGCACCATACGAGGATGTGGAAAAAATGTAAGAATAGCCGATTCCAGTTGGCTCACCTTTGCAGTAGCAACAAGGCGTTCAATTATCTTTTGATGCCCGGCATGAACCCCGTCAAAAGTCCCTATGGTTATTACCGTATGATGGTCGCTTTTAAAAGCATTGGCTCCTTTATGTTCTTTCAAGAGAGATCTTATTTACCGTTAAAAGTATTCATTGTGTTTGTAATACCGGCTGTGCCGAAGGATTTAATAATTTCGGCCGACTTGTCCAGGCGTTCCAGCAGTTGTTTTTCTTCCTCTTCATTCCATTCTCCCAGCACGTAATCTACCTGCCGTCCTTTGGAAAACTCATCGCTTATACCAAACCTGAAACGGTTGTAGGTGGTGGTGTTTAAATGGGCCTGTATGTCTTTAAGTCCGTTATGACCGCCATCGCTGCCTTTGGTTTTTACACGTATGGTCCCGAAACCAAGGTTTAGATCATCTGTAACAACCAACAGGTTTTCCAGTGGGATCTTTTCTTTGGTAAGCCAGTAATTAACCGCCTTCCCGCTCAGGTTCATAAATGTTGAAGGTTTAAGCAGAATAAAAGTGCGGCCTTTAAATTTAAAAGTCGCAATATCGCCCAGTTTTTCGGGGGTAAAAGAGATGTTTTCCTTTTCGGCAAGATGATCCAACACCTTAAAACCAATGTTATGCCGTG
>CAXAZV010000214.1:0-5385 GCA_963973375.1 uncultured Antarcticibacterium sp. | reverse complement strand
GGTTTTTCACCCTGCCATTCAATAACAGAAGAATTGGCATCTACTTTGAACTCAACAGCATCCATATTGGCAGCAGCAACATCCAGGGCTTCCCCAGTTTGAGCTTCACGATTATCATTTTTACATCCTATAGTTGCAATAGTAATTGCAGTTACCATAAAAATATTCAGAATTGATCTTTTCATTTTAAAATGTTTAATTTTTAATAAGGTGCAAAACTACTCTAAGAATGGAAGACAAATCCTAAAATTGTATTAAAGTTAGAGTTGTGACATTTTGACATTTTTAAAAAATTGGCAGTAAATTTGACTTTTGAGAACCAAACAAATTTGTTAATCCATGAGCAAGGAAAGAGAAAATACATCCGGTGAGGATATAGAAAATATCAAAGAAAATATTCATCAGGAATTTGACGGGAATCCGGCAGAGGAATTTATAGATGAAGGAGTTGACCAGATAGCAGATGAGCAGGAAGAAGAGGAACAATCAGTTTCTGAAAACGAACAGCTAAAAGCTGATCTTGATAAGGAAAAGGATAAATTTTTAAGGTTATTTGCTGAATTTGAAAATTATAAAAGACGCACCTCCAAGGAGCGGCTGGAACTTTTCAAGACTGCCAATCAAGAAGTGATGACTGCTATGTTGCCGGTTTTGGATGATTTTGACAGAGCCATGAATGAAATTCAAAAAGCAAAGGATAAAAATCTTTTAAAGGGAGTGGAGCTAATTCACAATAAATTTAGGGAAACATTGAAGAATAAAGGATTGGAGGCCATGGAAGTGAAGGCCGGCGATTCTTTTGATGCAGATTCCCATGAGGCTATTACTCAGGTGCCTGCGCCTTCAGAAAAATTAAAAGGCAAGATAGTTGATGTGGTAGAGCGCGGATACAAACTTGGGGACAGGATCATTCGGTTTCCTAAGGTAGTGACAGGTAAATAGTCACTTTTTAAAAATCACAAATACACATAATGAAACAGGATTATTACGAAATACTGGGAATAAGTAAGAATGCCTCTGTGGCAGAGATTAAAAAAGCATATCGCAAAAAGGCTATTGAATTTCACCCCGATAAGAATCCGGGAGATAATCATGCCGAAGAGATGTTTAAAAAAGCTGCAGAAGCCTACGAAATTCTTAGCAATGAAGATAAGCGTGCCAAATATGACCGTTTTGGCCACCAGGCCTTTGAAGGCGGTTTTGGTGCAGGTGGAGGAATGAATATGGATGATATCTTCAGCCAGTTTGGTGATATCTTTGGCGGTGGCTTCGGTGGCGGCTTTTCCGGTTTTGGAGGTGGTTTCGGTGGAGGACAGAGACGTGTTAAGGGCAGTAACCTTAGAATACGCGTGAGCCTTACCCTTGAAGAAATCGCAAACGGAACCGAAAAGAAAATAAAAGTTAAAAGGAAAATACAGGCCCCCGGGACAACCTATAAGAGTTGTACCACCTGTAACGGGACCGGCCAGGTAACCCGTATTACCAATACAATTTTAGGGCGTATGCAAACTGCATCTCCCTGTAATGCCTGCGGCGGTGCCGGGCAAATAATTGATCAAAAGCCTGCAGAAGCAGATGCACAGGGACTTATTTCAAAAGAAGAAACCGTTTCTATCAAGATCCCGGCCGGGGTTGAAGATGGAATGCAGTTAAAGGTTACAGGAAAAGGAAACGACGCTCCGGGAAATGGAGTGCCGGGAGATTTGCTTGTGGCTATTGAAGAAAAAGACCATCCAACCTTGCAGCGTGAAGGAGATAATTTACATTATGATCTTTATATAAGTTATTCTGAAGCGGTTCTTGGAGCTTCCAGAGAAATTGATACGGTATCTGGGAAGGTGCGAATTAAAATTGATGAAGGAGTACAATCTGGTAAGATCCTTCGTCTACGTGGGAAAGGAATCTCCAATTTGAATGGATATGGAAAAGGTGACCTGCTGGTACACGTGAATGTGTGGACCCCTAAAGTGTTGAACCGTGAACAACGGGACTTCTTTGAAAAAATGGCCACCGATGAAAATTTTCAGCCTAATCCCGAACTAAGTGATAAATCGTTTTTTGAAAAAGTAAAAGATATGTTTTCTTAAAAAACAAGGGTTTTAAGATAATTTTTATATATTTGAGTATCACTAAAGCTTTAGTGATAATTTTTCTTTTTCATAGCAATTTTTTTCCCATCCTTAATTAAGTTTAAGGGTGGGTTTTTGCTTTAAATCCTCCCACATTTGCTTGTATTATTTATAAAATCCTCTTAAATAAAAGGGTGTGTAAGCCTATTTCAATATATTTACTACCAATAAACTTTAAGTATGGGTAATCTCCTGGTGGCAGAGAACATTTGTAAACAATTTGGCGATTTTACTGCACTCAATGATATTTCCCTGGCAATTCCTGAACAGAGCATATATGGCCTCCTGGGACCCAATGGCGCAGGAAAAACCACATTTTTAAGGATCATAAATCAAATAACCCTGCCGGATACCGGCACTGTTTATTTTAGGGGAAAACCTCTTCATTCAAATGATGTTGGATTTATAGGCTATTTACCCGAGGAAAGAGGTTTGTATAAATCCATGAAAGTAGGGGAGCAGGCACTGTATTTGGCAAGGCTTAAAGGATTAACCAAGGCTGAGGCAAAAGAAAGACTGGAGTATTGGTTTAAAAAACTAGAGATCACTCACTGGTGGGATAAAAAGATACAGGAGCTATCAAAAGGGATGGCGCAAAAAGTGCAATTTGTGATCACCGTGCTACATAAGCCGGTATTGCTGATATTTGATGAACCCTTTACCGGGTTTGATCCCGTGAATGCCGATCTTATCAAGAATGAGATCCTTCAGTTGAGAGATGAAGGAGCTACCATTCTCTTTTCTACCCATCGTATGGAAAGCGTGGAAGAATTATGCGAACATATCGCCCTCATACATGAATCCAATAAACTCCTTGATGGAAAGGTGGCCGATATAAAAAGACTTTACAAATCAAATACTTTTGAGGTAGGACTTACCACTGCAAATGAAGCTGCACTTTTGGAAGAACTTTCGGCAAAATTCATTGTGGAAAAAGCGACTTTTAAAAGTTTGAATCAGGATCTTAAATTACAATTACAGATCCCGGCCGATGCTTCTCCCAATGAACTGCTTCATTATTTGATCACTAAAGCGCAGGTAAATCATTTCGTTGAGGTGATCCCTTCAGTAAATGATATCTTTATTAAAACCGTGACTCAAAATGCGTAATTTAAAACTCATCATAAAACGGGAATACACGGCAAGGGTAAGAAATAAGACATTTATTATAATGACATTTCTTAGCCCGCTTATTCTTGTAGGAATGTTTTTTTTGATCGCATACCTGAGCATGCTTAATAACAGTGAAGAAAAAATTATAGCCATAAATGATCAAAGCGGTGTTTTTGAAGGAGAATTTCAAAATACCGAACACATCACCTATATGGACCTTTCCTTCGTGACCCTGGACCAGGCAAAGGAACTGGTTAAAGAAAAGGATTATCATGGCTTGTTATATATTCCTGAAATAGAAAATAATGCCAGGCTCGCCGGGTCCATTGAGTTCTTTGGAAAAGAGACTCCGGGATTTGGGACCCTGCAGCAAATGGAACGCATTATTACTGAAAAACTCACCACGCGCGAGCTTATTGCCAGGGGAGTAGATGTTTCTCAAATAGAATCGGCAGAAACACAAGTCAACATCCAGATCCAGAATTTTGAAGGCCAGCGCACTTCAAGAATGTCGGGTTATATAAAAATGATATTTGGAGGGGCCGCGGGTTATTTACTCATGATGTTCATTATTATTTATGGGAATATGGTCATGCGCAGTGTGATAGAGGAAAAAACCAACCGTATTATTGAGATCATTGTATCCAGTGTGAAACCTATACAACTTATGCTGGGTAAGATCCTGGGTACTTC
The DNA here is from genome assembly GCA_963973375.1 of uncultured Antarcticibacterium sp. Classification (GTDB taxonomy): domain Bacteria; phylum Bacteroidota; class Bacteroidia; order Flavobacteriales; family Flavobacteriaceae; genus Gillisia. The sequence continues at coordinate 1,450 of CAXAZV010000214.1, read as the reverse complement.
CCTGGCAGGAATTACACAATTCACAATCTGGGTAGTGCTGGGAACCTTGTTAATGTTTGTTGCATCCACTTTAACCGGCCTGGATATGGTTGCACCTTCTGCTGAAGCCAGCCAAGGTATTGAAGATATGGCAAGCAATGAGATGCAGCAATTGCTTACAGATATTTATAACCTTCCTATGTTTACCCTAATAATTGCGTTTTTGGTCTATTTTATAGGAGGATACTTTTTGTATTCAGCAATTTATGCCGCTATTGGAGCGGCTGTAGACTCTGAAACCGATACACAGCAATTCATGTTTCCCATTATTCTGCCGTTGATGCTTGGAATCTATGTTGGTTTCTTTTCGGTAATTGAGAATCCACATGGAACGGTTTCCACGATCTTTTCAATGATCCCGTTAACATCCCCAATTGTTATGCTCATGCGTATTCCGTTTGGGGTGCCCTGGTGGGAGATATTGATTTCCGTTCTGCTCTTAATCATCACCAATGGGCTGGTTCTATGGCTGGCAGCAAAGATATACAGGGTTGGAATCCTTATGTATGGGAAAAAACCCACCTATAAAGAACTCTATAAATGGCTTAAATACTAATCTATGCAGGGAGAAGAAGTAAAAGAGTTTATTGAAAGAGATATCTGGGGAAATCTCAGGGATTTTTTTGATATAATTATTTGGCAAAGCCCGGATAAGTCAATCAAGGTAACGGTTGGGTTGATCCTGCTTTTGATCATTGTTTTCTTTATTACTAACATCGTTCTTCGCGGTATCAGGATGTTTTTCACAAGAAAGTTGGAAGAGAATGATAAAATGAAGTTTATTAGTGTCTTTAAGTTCTTAAGATACATCATATACCTGGTTGTGATCATTCTCACCTTAAGCTCGGCAGGTATAGATATTACCATACTTTTAACAGCCTCTGCAGCACTTTTTGTAGGTTTAGGTTTAGCTTTACAGGAGCTGTTCCAGGATGTTATAGGCGGGGTTTTTATTATTACTGATAAGACCCTGCGAGTGGGGGATATTATAGAAATGAATGGCAAGGTAGGCAGGGTGATAGATATTAGATTGCGTACTACCCGTGTGCTTACCAGGGATGATAAGGTAATGGTCATCCCAAACCATAAGTTTATAAGTGAAGTGATCCTTAACTATACTCAAAATCACAAGACTACCCGTGAATTTGTGACTGTAGGTGTAGCTTATGGAAGTGATACTGAAAGGGTGAAAGCAATTTTATTGGAATGTGCAAAAGAACAAACCGGGCTGGTCAAAAAACCGGAGCCATTTGTGCTTTTTGAGGATTTTGGTGATTCGGCTTTGGTTTTCAGCATTCACTTTTTTGTGAGCGACAGCTTTGTAGATCCAAAAATAAAAAGTGAATTGCGATTTAAAATTGATGATAAATTTAGATTGAATAATATTACAATACCATTTCCCCAAAGAGAT
>CAXAZV010000213.1:0-5397 GCA_963973375.1 uncultured Antarcticibacterium sp. | reverse complement strand
GCGAATCATCACACGGGAAGATAACCTGGCAGGCTCCCAGCAATATTGCACTTGTAAAGTATTGGGGGAAAAAAGAGGACCAGATACCCGCAAATCCTTCGGTAAGTTTTACCCTGGACACCAGCAGGACCACCACAACGCTGGAGTATTCCAAAAAGGAGATTGCCGGCCGGGATGCAGATTTTGAACTGTACTTTGAAGGAAAAAAGAAGGAGGACTTTAAACCCAAGATTGCTACTTTCTTTAAAAGGATCCAAAAGTATTGCCCTTATTTGACAGATTACCATTTTGTTATAAGCACAGAAAATTCTTTTCCGCATAGCAGCGGGATAGCATCTTCAGCCAGTGGGATGAGTGCCCTGGCGCTTTGTGTAATGAGCCTTGAAAAAGAACTGAATCCTGAATTGACCGATGATCACTTTAAGAGAAAAGCCTCATTCCTGGCAAGACTGGGCTCCGGCAGTGCGTGTAGAAGCATAGATGGAGACCTTGTTGTGTGGGGGGAGCATAAAAATATTGAACAAAGCAGCGACCTTTTTGGCGTGAAATATCCCGGGGAAGTTCACCCTGTATTTAAAAGTTTCCAGGATACCATCCTGCTCGTAGATAAAGGTACTAAACAGGTGAGCAGCAGTGTAGGACACAATTTAATGCATGGGCATCCCTTCGCTGAAGCCCGTTTTGCCCAGGCCCATTCAAACCTCGATCTTTTGGAAGATATCTTTAAAACCGGAGATCTCAAGGCTTTTATCGAGATCGTTGAAAGTGAGGCGTTAACCCTGCATTCCATGATGATGAGCAGCAGGCCTTATTTTATTCTTATGAAGCCTAACACGCTTGAAATCATCAACAAAATTTGGGAATTCAGGGAATCTACCGGGTTGCCGGTATGCTTTACCCTTGATGCCGGGGCAAATGTGCACGTACTTTATCCCGAAAAGGACAAGGGCATAATTTTTGAATTCATTAAGAATGAGTTAGTTGCGTATTGCGAAAATGAACAGTATCTTTGCGACCGTGTAGGAAAAGGCGCTCAAAGATTGAACTAAATTAAAATGCCGGGTGTTAACATTGCCAGGTAGATTTATTAAAGAACCCTAAGTTCCTTTTCCCTCGTAAAAATCACCGGTTTATCCCGGTATTAAAGGCGAAACTAAAAGTCCAGCGGCTTTATTGCAAATTGTAAATAAACTCCCTGAATGAAAATTTTTGCCTAAATTAGCTAATGCTTAAATCAATATAATTGAAGAGGAAGATCCAGTTTATTTTTCCGTTTTCTTTTATTGCTATATAATATACCGTATGAAAGGACCTTTATTCTACTCAAAAATTTTACTCTTCGGGGAATACGGAATCATTAAGGATTCAAAAGGTTTATCAATACCCTACAATTTTTACAACGGGGCTCTAAAGGTGGATGAAAATCCTTCAGAAGAAGCTATAAAATCCAATCAAAGCCTCCGTAGGTTTGCTAATTATCTTAAGGAACTTCAGGAAAAAAATCCCAATTTGGTGAAGTTTGACCTTGAAACCCTAAATGCAGATATTGAAAGAGGCATGTATTTCGATTCCAGCATCCCACAAGGGTATGGAGTTGGAAGCAGTGGTGCTCTAGTTGCTGCGATATATGATGAATATGCGGAAGAAAAGATCACGGTTCTTGAAAATCTTACCCGTGATAAATTATTAAAGCTAAAAAAGATCTTTGGGGAAATGGAGTCTTTCTTCCACGGTAAATCCTCCGGTCTTGATCCATTAAACAGTTATTTAAGCATTCCTATCCTTATAAATTCCCAGGACAACATAGAGCCTGCAGGTATCCCATCTCAAACCGAAAACGGAAAAGGAGCAGTTTTTCTTCTTGACAGCGGTTCTATTGGTGAAACCGCGCCTATGGTAAATATCTTCATGGAGAATATGAAGCAGGAACCTTTCAGAAAAATGCTGAAAGAGCAGTTTATAACACATACTGATGCCTGTGTAGATGACTTTTTGCAGGGAGATGTGAAATCCCTTTTTGGAAACATTAAAAAGCTATCTCACGTAGTACTTGACAATTTCAAGCCTATGATCCCGGCGAAATTCCACAAACTTTGGCAGCGCGGTATAGACACCAATGATTATTATTTAAAGCTATGCGGTTCCGGCGGGGGTGGTTATATCCTTGGATTTACTGAAGATATTGACAAAGCCAGACACGCTCTTAAAGACTATCGTTTAGAAATAGTTTACAATTTCTAGAACTCCCCTATTTTAATGGCGGCAGCTAAAAACAAACGTTTATTGCTAAAAATGCTGAGTTTGTTTTCGGTAGTGCGCGGCTACAATATTCTCATTTTAATATTGGCCCAGTATCTTACTTCGGCCTTCATTCTTGCACCAGATTTACCATTAAGAAAGGTAATCTTTGATGACAATCTTTTCTTTTTAATCCTATCTTCAGCTACAGTAATTGCCTCTGGATATATCATAAATAATTTTTACGACAGCGAGAAAGACCTCATCAACAGGCCCAAAAAAACAATGCTGGACAGGTTTGTGAGCCAACGCACCAAACTCTCTGTATATTTCATTCTGAATTTTTCAGCTATTTTCTTTGCCAGCTACGTGTCTTTTCGTGCGGTGGTTTTCTTTTCCATTTATATTTTTGCGATCTGGTTTTATTCCCACCGCCTAAAACGCATTCTATTCCTGGGAAATCTGGTTGCAACCATCCTCACAATTGTCCCGTTTTTCGTTGTCTTTATTTACTATAAGAATTTTGAAACGGTGATCTTTATTCACGCTACTTTTTTGTATTTAATGATCGTGATGAGGGAATTGGTAAAGGACCTTGAGAATTTGAAGGGGGATCTTATTTTAAATTACAAAACCCTCCCTGTGGTGTATGGAGAGAAATGGAGCAAGTTCTTTCTAATGGTTCTTACAGTGGTCTCCATAGTGCCAATACTCTTGCTCATTACAAAATTTGAGATTGGTCAAATGGATTATTATTTCTATCTCTCCCTTATTTTACTGGTATTCTTTGTGTTATTTCTGTATTTCAGCACTGCAAAATGGCAGTATCTTCTACTTCATAATATTTTGAAATTCATTATTGTGGCAGGAGTTTTCAGTATACTTTTAATAGATCACGCCGATGTTTTAAATCGGGTTTTTTAACCGGAGTAAGCTACAAAGAATGCTTATAATTGGCATTTTTTACCAGATTTGAAGCTTACAAATCTTTAATTAATAACTTAGTAAGATCTTTATCTATAAAGTATCTTTGCAAAAAATATAAATTATGAGCAGTAACGAGAAATCTTCAGGAAACAGATCCAAAGGAAGACCAGGTGGCGGAGAACGCAAATTTAATAAACCCGGCAGCGATGCCCCAAAAAAGAAACCAGCCCGCGCTAAAACTGCGGCTTTTGATAAACCTGCAACCAAACCTGCTTCTAAAGAGGATGGAATGCGATTGAATAAATACATCGCAAATTCCGGAGCTTGTTCGCGCCGGGATGCCGATATCTATATCGCGGCAGGAAATGTTACCGTTAACGGAAAATCTGTAACCGAAATGGGATACAAGGTAAAACCCGGAGATGAGGTAAAGTTTGATGGTCACAAGGTGAACCCTGAAAAACCTGTTTATATACTTTTGAACAAACCAAGAGGTTTCTTTACTACCGGGAGTGTAGATAAAGGCTCAAAAACAGTAATGGACCTTATTGCCAATGCAACAAAAAGCAAGGTGGTACCGGTAGGAAAACTGGACAGGCAGGCAAGCGGACTCTTACTTTTTACGAATGACGGTACCCTTGAAAAACAACTGGGCAAACCCAAGAATGGAATACGACAGATATACCATGTTGAACTCACCAAACCAGTAGGACAAGAAGATTTGGATAAATTGCTGGCAGGGATAACTCTGGAAGACGGTAAAATTAAAGTTCAGGATGTAAGTTATATAGAGAACAGGCCCAAGAATGAAATTGGACTTGAAACCAACAGTGTGAAACCACACGTGGTGCAGCGTCTCTTTAAAAGCCTTGGTTATGAAGTTGAAAAATTGGACCGCGTTGTGTTTGGCGGACTCACAAAAAAGGACCTTCCGCGAGGAAACTGGAGAGTATTGACAAAACAGGAGCTTATCAATATTAAAATGTTATAAGCGCGGGAAATATTCATATTATATAAATCATTTTTTTATACTTTTGTTTCGGTTTTTAAAGTGCAGGAACACATCAAATTGCACCCCGGGTAATTAATGAACAGATCCTTCTTTTAATAAAAATAGTATTAGCCCGTTTTAAAGAATTTTAGCCGGTTGAATAACCTGATCTTATTTTCTATTACACCAGCCTGGTGTTTAACTCCCGGAAGCTTGAAGGACCTCCCTTACATACCTCTGTGCGTGGGTTATTTAAGCGTAATACATATCTTAACATTATTTTACCAGTCATTATTTTTGACGGCATCATATTATACCTAATTTTTCACCCTTTTAATTATAGAAACCCAAAGCATTGAATACTAAATACAGCGATCTAATAGACCAGACATATTACTTTCCTCAGGAAGAGTTTAAGCTGGAAAACAATGAGTTACAATTTCATGATATAGATTTAATGGAATTGGTAGAGAAGTACGGCGCACCTTTAAAATTTACTTATCTCCCTAAAATTTCTGAAAACATACACAGGGCAAAAACCTGGTTTAAGAATGCTATTGAAAAGCATAATTATAAAGGAGATTATAATTACTGCTACTGCACGAAAAGCTCGCATTTTGAGCATATTTTAAATGAAGCTTTAAAAAACGATATACATATTGAAACCTCTGCGGCCTTCGATATTAATATTGTTCAGAAATTAAAGAAAACAGGCAAGATCACAAATGATACTTATGTGATTTGTAATGGGTTTAAACGAGACCAATACATTACCAATATTGCCGATCTTATTAATAGCGGTCAAAAGAATTGTATTCCTATTATAGACAATTACGAGGAAATAGACCTGCTTTCAGAAGAGATCGAAGGAAAATATAAGATAGGAATAAGAATAGCTTCTGAAGAAGAGCCTAAATTTGAATTCTATACCTCCAGGCTGGGAATTGGCTACAAGAACATTGTGCCTTTTTACAATAAAAAAGTAAAGGAAAATGAGCAGGTGGAATTAAAAATGCTTCATTTCTTCATTAATACCGGGATAAGGGATAATTCCTATTACTGGAACGAATTAAATAAATGTCTCCAGGTATATATAGATCTTAAAAAATTGTGCCCTACCCTGGACAGCCTTAATATTGGCGGTGGTTTTCCTATTAAGAATTCCCTGCATTTTGAATATGATTACCAATATATGGTTGAAGAGATCATTAACCAGATCAAATTAACCTGTGATGATGCAG
>CAXAZV010000212.1:0-5409 GCA_963973375.1 uncultured Antarcticibacterium sp. | reverse complement strand
TTTTTTCCCCAATTTGAAACCAGGCGACAACATAATTATAGCCTGCGCCAAGAATAATAAGAGAAAGTAAAAAATGACGTTTCAACCTAAATAACCAGAAAATAAGAAAAAGCACATTGCTCAAAATAAGGAGGGGTACCCCGAGGCTTAATACTGAAAGTAAAGGGAAATTTGAGGGTGGAATGTGTGGTAATAAATAGGATAAAAGTAATGCGAAGGCAAGCAGGGAATTAATTAGGAACAGAAATTTGTCCAGAAACTTCAATTTCTTCATCTAATTTTCTTTTCCGGCGTCAAATAAAAAATCCTTCTCCTGTTTGGTCAGGCTGTCGTAACCACTTTTGCTTATTTTATCCAGAATAGCATCTATCTTCTGCTGCTTTTCATTCTTGGTAATCTTACCGGCCGAAGGCGCAACAGGAGAACCTCCAGTTTTTTTATAAACCGTCCTCATAGTAGATTTAGGTTTCTTTTGAGTATCAAAAAGAGAAAGAAAGCCACTTATCAATTTTTCAAAACCACTACCAATATCATTTCCTTTTCCCAGCTGGTTGGCATAAACATATCCAAACAATGCTCCTCCCAAATGAGCAAGATGCCCACCGGAATTGCTTATTGGTATCTGGATAATATCCAGGAGTACAAGAAAAGCGGCAATATACCAGAATTTTATACTCCCAAGGAACATAAGTCTAATCCTTAAATGAGGAACATGAGTAGCAATACCCACCAGAACTGCCATCACACCCGCTGAGGCTCCTAATAGATAAGACCTTCCTGCAGACTGGAATGCGGGAAACAGGTTATAACTTAACATATAGATAAGCGCGCCTGTAATAACCCCTAAAAAATAAAAATTGAGCAGTTTCTTTGCTGAAAAATAAGTGAGAAAATAAACACCTGCATAGTAGAGTATAAGCATATTGGAAAGAATATGCCATATCCCGGAATGTAAAAAAGAATAGGTGATTATAGACCAGGGCTTGAAGATATATTCTCCCGGCTCCTTAGGAAAAACAAACCACTCCAGTAAAAAATCTGAAGGCCATTGGAAAAGAAAAGCAATTGTTTTGGCAAGATAAAAAAGTATAAAGAACAGGACGTTGAGCCCAATGAGCTTCTCGACTACCGTAGCTGTCTGTAATTTATAACGGAATTTATCTGCCGGTCCCATTAATCCCACCTGTTTTCATTAAACTGATTCTTTTTCCAGTACCACATCATAATAAAGCCGAACAAGGCTCCCCCAACGTGCGCAAAATGTGCGATTCCTCCGCCAAATAAAGAGTATCCGGTAATCCCGGAAAACAGGTCTATAGCGATAAGAACCGGGATAAATATTTTAGCCTTAATTGGCACCGGAACGAATATTAAAAATAGTGCGACATTTGGAAATAACATACCAAAAGCGACTAAAATTCCGTAAATAGCTCCAGATGCCCCAACGGCGGGAGTATTAAAGGAAATATACAGGCTTTCAAGGGTTTCCCGGGATACCGAATCAAGAATTGCAGTAGAGTATTGACCTGTGTTGAGCAGTTGTTTGATTCCTTCCGGATTCATTCCGGCTTCAACCAGGGCATTATAACCAGATTGTACGTGGTAATAATTTACAAGAGAATGAATTATAGCCGCTCCAATTCCGCAGGAAAAATAGAAGAAAAGGAATTTTTTCTGTCCCAGCATTTGTTCAATAGGACTTCCAAAAGCCCATAACGCGTACATATTAAACAGGATGTGCATAAAACTCCCATGCATGAACATATGGGTGATAATTTGCCAAATGCCAAAATTGTCATTTTGAAAGAACCACAAAGAAAATAATTTATACGTGTAATCCCCAACCGTAAGCGTACCTACAAAAAATATTACGTTTATGATTAAAAGTACCTTTACGGTATCTGTCATTCTTCCCATTTACATGAATTTTTTTTCTATTTCTTCTACCGGCAAGGTAATAAAAACAGGTTTGTTTGAAGGGGTTAATGTTGGCTCTTTGCAGGCAAATAAACCATTGACTATATGTTGTTGCTCGGTAGGATTCAGGAGGTTTCCAGATTTTACGGCCATGCTCTTTGCCAGGGATTTTGCCAAAAGGTCTGTCTGCGAGAAATTATTTCCCGGTACCTCGTTCTCGAAATCTGCCAGCAACTGTTCCAGCAGCATTTCTACCTCACTTTCTGAAACTGTGGTAGGAATTCCTGAAATTTCTACGGAATCTTTTCCTATTTCAGAAAATATAAAACCTGTGTTCTCCAGGGCGTCCTTGATCCCTTTTAATAAACGAATCTCATTTTGGCTGAACTGCAATTGCAATGGAAACAACAACTGCTGGCTCACAGCCGCGTGAACGGTAATGCTTTTAAGCAGTTCTTCATATAAGATGCGGGTATGTGCGCGGTGCTGGTCTATAACCAGCATCCCGTTCTTTAAGGTGGAAATGATGAATTTTTTATTAAGCTGAAAAGTGGAATTCTGCGACTCCTCACTCTTGAAAGCTCCAAAGAGGTTTCCGGTTACTTCCTCGCTCTCAAACTCAATATGACGTAACTCATCATTATTTTCAACCTGCTCTGTATTTAAGCCGTTGTAAAGGCTTTCCCAGCTCGTTGTTTCTCTTTTAAAAGACGGGGAAAAACTTCTGCCCCGGTTTTGTTCTTCCTTAAATGGATTGAAATTGCGGTCTACTTCTACCTTAGGGGTAGAAGCCTGCTTATTTTCATAATTATAAGGCGTATCCATAGTAGGATCCCTGTCAAAATCAAGAATAGGTGCAACGTTAAACTGGCCAAGGCTGTGTTTTATCGCGCTGCGCATGATCGCGTACAACGCGTGCTCATCATCAAACTTAATCTCGGTCTTGGTGGGATGAATGTTGATATCAATACTTTTTGGATCTACCTTTAAATACAGGAAATAGCTTGGAAAAGCATTGTCCTTCAGCAAACCTTCAAAGGCAGCCGTAACGGCATGATTCAAATAAGGGCTTTTTATAAACCTGTCATTTACAAAGAAAAACTGCTCCCCACGGGTGCGCTTGGCAAACTCTGGTTTTCCCACAAATCCCGAAATGGTGAGAATTTCTGTTTCTTCATTGACCGGCACCAGTTTTTCATTGGTCTTACCCCCAAAAATATTGGTAATCCTTTGCCTGTAATTGGCTGATGGCAATTGAAACAATTCTCCTGTATTATGCACCAGGGTAAAGGTAATATTTGGATGTGCGAGGGCGACCCGTTGGAATTCGTCCACAATATGACGAGTTTCCACGGTATCAGATTTCAGGAAATTTCTTCTGGCGGGTATATTATAAAAAAGATTTTTTACTGTAAGCGAGGTGCCGGTTGCTGTTGTACAGGGTTCCTGTGCTACCACCTGGCTTCCTTCTATTTTAATACAGGTTCCAATTTCATCACCCTCACGCTTTGTCCTTAGTTCAACGTGTGCAATAGCTGCAATAGAGGCAAGGGCTTCACCACGGAAACCTTTGGTTTGAAGTTGGAAAAGATCTTCAGCAGTTTTTATTTTGGAAGTAGCGTGCCTTTCAAAGCTTAAACGCGCATCTGTAATGCTCATTCCCACCCCATCATCTACAACCTTTATAAGGATCTTCCCGGCTTCTTTAATAAAAACCTGAATGTTCTTCGCTTTAGCATCAATGGCATTTTCAAGCAATTCTTTAATTACAGAGGCGGGTCTTTGCACCACTTCTCCCGCAGCAATTTGATTGGCCACGTGGTCCGGCAACAAATGGATAACATCACTCATGAAGGCTTAATTCGAGAAGATGGATAAATCAAAGTCCAATATCCATAAAACTATTAGCACGAGGATAAGGATAATTATGATCACCCGTTTATTGAGCTCCCTGTTTCCACGATTTCTACTGTTATTTCGGGCATCGGCCCAATGGGAACCAAAATCAATTTCGTTGGTGGTATTCTTATATTTATTGAATTTGGAATCAAACTCATACAAATTCCCGGAATCCTTCCCCTTATAATAACGGGGAGTATAATTATAGCGGGTGTTTTTGCGGAGTTTTAAAAAATTGGCTTTCAAATGGATTGCTTTACAGATGTTCAAATTTACTTAAAAAGCCTCACAAAATAAAGCCTGATTAAGCAAAATACCTGGCGCAAGAATAATGCCGAAGAATGGCTAGAAACGTGCGTCTTTTCTTAACTGGGCCATTTTGATAGCTGTGATACCTGCCTCAGCTCCTTTATTACCGTGTTTTCCGCCAGATCTGTCTATTGCCTGTTGCATATTTTGATCTGTGAGCACGCAAAAAATTACCGGGATATCGTGATTTACATTAAGGTCCTTTATGCCCTGGGAAACCCCCTGGCACACAAAATCAAAATGTTTGGTCTCCCCTTCTATCACGCTTCCTATGGCAATAATTGCATCAAGCATATCAAAGCTTTCCTGCATTTTTTTACAGCCATATACCAATTCAAAGCTTCCGGGAACGTTCCAGCGCACAATGTTTTCATTGATCACGCCATTTTCCTTAAGGGCATCAAATGCTCCCTGGAATAATCCTTCGGTTATATTTTCATTCCATTCAGATACAACAAGACCAAACCGGAATTCCTTAGCATTAGGAACCCGGTTTTTGTCATATTCTGAAAGATTTTTACCTAAAGTAGCCATACTTATTTCATTGCCTGGGCACGTCCTAAATAAATAGGCACTTGCTCAGCTTCAGGAGTGGTTGAATATTCATCCTTTATCCTGTTCAAATATTTCACAGCCTGCTCCCCTTTACCTACCTGAATAGCGGTAATAGCACCTTTGATAAGGGCTTTAGGTGTTGTAAAGCTGTTAGATCTCATTTCAGCGGCCTTATCATAGTAGTTAAGGGCTTCTTCCGGCTGATTAAGCTGAAGAAAAGCATCTCCAATTCCTATGGTAGCAAGTGGCGCAAGGATCTCATCATCACTCTTAAAATCTTCAAGATAGTTAATGGCATCCTGGTATTTGTTGGTATGTAAGTAAGCAAAACCTGCATAATAATTTGCAAGATTAGCTGCATTGGTACTGCTGTAATCTTCTATGATATCAAGGAAACCATATTTTCCTTCTCCCCCGGTAAGGGCCATATTATATAATGAATCGCTTTGGGCACCTGATACTGCAAGAGCATTATCAAAATATTCCTGAGCCTGGAACATCTCGTTTGCAGCGTCTTTCTCCTTTGGCTCCTGAATAAAACGTTGGTAGCCCAGGAATCCAAGGACCACAACCGCAGCAAGACCTACAATGATGTAGATGTATTTTTGATTACTCGCAACCCATTCTTCGGTTTTATTGGCACCCTCATCCAGGGTGTTGAAAACTTCAGCGGTGGTAGATTGTTCCTCTACATGTTTTTGTTGCTCGTCTTTCGTTGATGGTTTATGT
>CAXAZV010000211.1:0-5418 GCA_963973375.1 uncultured Antarcticibacterium sp. | reverse complement strand
AGCATCTGACTGTTAATCAGAGGGTCCTTGGTTCGAGCCCAAGAGGGGGAGCAAAAAGCCTGACAGAAATGTCAGGCTTTCTTGTTTTAGGTTTTTAAGGAATGAATAGTTTGGAGTACAAGAATTTTCTATCTAGTAGTAACCTTAAGCCCTGAAAGGGCGAAATATGTCAACATCCCGTGAAGCGGGATGAAAAAAATCTCCCGTCCATTCAAGCCCTGAAAGGGCGAAATATAGATGGATTAGGCAAAAACAGCATTATCGTGTTATAAAAACCCTTTCTTCTGTATAAGGATTAAGATTAAACTTACGCCACCCATCCCAAAGCCTCACTTTATAAGCCCTCTTTTTTAAAATCCCCCTTATTTGCATTACCTTTAAATCTGGGAAGTTTGACGATTATACCGCAATGTTTTGCATTTATTTTTAAATTTAATCTTTAAAGCACCGCAATATGAAGATCACATATAAAAATATAAAGTTAGTAGCCGTGCGTGGCGATATTGCTAACCAGCCTGATGTTGATGCCGTTGTGAACGCAGCCAATGCAGAACTTAAAATCGGCGGCGGGGTAGCAGCTGCAATACACCGTACCGCAGGGCCGGAACTTTATGAGGCAAGCAAACACCTTGCCCCCCTTAGTCCGGGACAGGCGGTGATCACCGGTGCATTTAATCTTCCTAATGACCACGTAATTCATTGTCTTGGACCTGTGTTTGGTAAGGATAAGCCAGAGGAGGAATTCCTTGCAAACTGCTATAAGAATGCCTTGAAATTGGCCGAGGAAAATCAAATTTCTTCAATAGCATTCCCTGCTATTTCCACCGGGGCCTTTAATTACCCCTTTAAGGAGGCTACCCAAATTGCATTTCAAACCATTACTGCTGCAGTTGAAAACCTAAAATATATTGAAAAGATAAAATTTGTTTTAAATGGGGAAGACGACCTAAAACTTTATACCGAATATCTGCAGGATCTCAGCAGTGAAGCGTCTCATTCAAATTTATAAAAATGCTCAACTTTTCAGCTACTTATACAGACCAGTATCAACTGGCAATGGCACAGGTTTATTTTCAAAATGGCCAGAAAGATACTACTGCGGTCTTTGACTATTTCTTCAGAAAATTACCTTTTGGAAATGGCTATGCGATCTTTGCCGGTCTGGAAGATCTCCTGGAGGTGCTGGAAAATTTAAGGTTTAATGAAAATGACCTTGATTATCTTAAAAGCCAGGGATTCCCCTTAGATTTTATTGAATATCTTGGTAAGTTTCGATTTCGCGGGACCATTTATTCCTCCAAAGAGGGGGATATAGTTTTCCCAACCCGGCCTGTGCTGCAGGTTGAAGCCACCATGATTGAAGCACAATTAATAGAAACCATACTCCTCAACCTTCTTAATTTTCAAACGCTTATTGCTACCAAAGCCAGCCGAATTAGATTAGTGGCCGGCCAGCGTGGGCTGCTGGACTTTGGTTTAAGGCGGGCACAGGGCCCCGGGGGCTATTATGCCAGCAGAGCGGCCGTAATTGGTGGGTTCAACGGCACAAGCAATGTGGTTGCGGGTAGGGATTTTAATATTCCTGTAGCGGGTACTATGGCCCATTCTTTTGTGCAGAGTTATGAAGATGAGCTCATCGCCTTCAGGGCCTTTGCCAAAGGCAGGCCAAAGGACTGCGTGCTTCTTGTAGATTCGTATGATACCTTAAAAAGCGGAATTCCAAATGCCATAATTGTAGGAAAGGAAATGGAAGCTGCCGGGGAGAAATTGGCCGGGATCAGGCTTGATAGTGGCGACCTTGCTTACCTGTCGAAACAAAGCCGGAAAATGCTTGATGAAGCAGGACTTTCCTATGTAAAGATTGCAGTCTCGAATCAACTTGATGAGTTTGTAATAAAAAGTTTATTGGAGCAAAATGCACCCATAGATACCTTTGGGGTTGGGACTAACCTTGTAACAGGAAGTCCGGACGGAGCTTTGGATGGAGTTTATAAACTGGTAGAATCTGGTGGAAAACCCAGGTTAAAAATTTCGGAAAGCCTTTCAAAAGTTACTATTCCGCATAAAAAGCAAGTATACAGGCTAAGCAATTCCAAAGGGGAACTTATTGGCGCCGATGCTATAACGCTTAGGGAAGAAGTGGAAATTGACAGCATGCACGATCCAAAAGAAAGTCTGAAATCAATGAATGTAAGTGAATTTTCATTAGAAGCTTTGTTGCAGCCTGTAATGGTAAATGGAAAGAGAATGGAAAAATCCCGCAGCCTTACCCAAATTGCTGAATATTCAAAACAAAGACTGGCGTCTCTTCCTGCGGAATACAAACGCTTTTACAATCCGCATATCTACAAAGTAGGTATAAGTAGCAATCTTAAAAAAGAAAGGGAAGATTTGTTGAATAAATACAGAAAGTAAATGACAACGCTTGTACTCATAGATGTTCAAAACGATTTCATGCCCGGTGGTGCTCTTGCGGTTCCCGGCGGAGATGAAATTATACCAATACTCAACAAACTCCAGCATAAATTTGACATGGTAATTGCAACGCAGGACTGGCATCCTGCAGAGCATTCCAGTTTTGCCGTGAACCACCCCGGGAAAAATGAATTTGAAGTTATTAACTGGCGGGGACAGGAACAAGTCCTCTGGCCTGTACATTGTGTGCAAAAAACCGAAGGTGCCCTGTTTCATAAGGATCTTGAAACTTCCAGGATTGAAGCAATTTTTAGAAAAGGAATAAATCCTGAAATAGACAGCTATAGCGGTTTCTACGATAATGCCAAATTAAAATCAACCGGCCTTGCAGGATATCTTAGAGATAAAGGAACAAAGGATCTCTATTTTGGAGGTCTGGCGGCAGATTATTGCGTGTATTTTTCCATATTAGATGCCTTAAATGAAGGTTTTAACGCAACACTTATAGAGGATGCCACCCGGGCAATAGACCCTGTAGGTTATGAAAAAGCAAGACAAACTATCCTCGCCCGGGGAGGAAAGATCGTTGAGAGTAAAGACCTTCTTTAGTAAATAAGATTAAAATATTTTTTGAAAGGCTGCAATAAGTCTTTCAACCTCTTCTGGAGTGTTATAGTGCACCAGGCTCACCCGAACCACGCCCCCATATTTTTCAAGGTCAAGATCGTGAATAAGCTTTTTTGCATAAAAATCTCCATATCGTATCCCAATATTTTCCTTGTCAACCTCTGCCACAATATCCGGGCTTTTTAATTTTTCATGAACAAATGAAATTGTAGGCACCCTTAAATTTGCTCCTGCTTCCGTATGTCCTATAATTCGTAATTGACTCACAGAGTTGAGGTAATTGAGCAATTTTGAGGCAAGTTCTTCTTCGTAGTGCGCAATGAGTTCAAAACTTTTTCTGTATTTTTCTTCAGCAGTAGCATTTAAATGTGGGAAATGCACATCAAAAAATTTGATGAGGTATTCCGGAAATGCCCTAAGGCCATATGTGAGTTCGAAATTGTAATTTCCAGGTTGGAATTTATAGGGCACATCTCCGGGCTTAAAGAAATAATGGTTAATCCCTTTCATTTCAGTAAGAAGTTCAAGCCTTCCGTACATCACGGCCAAATGTGGCCCATATACCTTATACCAGCTGAAGGTATAGAAGTCAACATCCAGCTCCTGGACATCAACTTTTCGATGCGGAGCGTATGCAACTCCATCAACACAAATAAGAGCTCCCGCTTCATGAACAATAGCAGCGATTTCTTTAATAGGATTTATAGTTCCCAATACATTGGAACAATGGGTTACGGCTACTAATTTTGTTCGGGGAGACAAAAGTTTTTCCAGATCATTGGTTCTTAGTTCCAGTGTTTCCGGATCTACCTCCCAAATTTTAATTTTGATTCCTTTGTCCTTAAGGTCTGTCCAGCATGAAACATTGGCTTCATGATCTGTATTTGTAACAATTACCTCGTCCCCATCTTTCCATTGAGCACTTAAACCCAGGCTCAGGATACGTAGGAGCATAGTAGATGAAGGGCCTATTACCACTTCTTTAGTGTCGTGGGTGTTTAACAATCCTGCTATCTGGCCTGTCACTTTGGAAAGTCTGTCACCCGCTAATGCTGAAACTTTGTAAGATGCACCCAATTGCACATTGGAATGAATTAGATAGTCGCTTATATAATCGACTGAAGAACCCAGAATCTGGGAACCGCCGGCGTTATCCATAAATACAAATCCGCTTTCGAGGGCGGGAAACTGTTCTCTTACAAATTTGATTTCCATTCTAAAAAAATATTAAATAGTTTCCCCGTGAAAAGGTGCGGGACCTTGCGATTGCTTATCTTTTGGAAAGATAATCAATTTAAAAAATTCAAAATTGAACTTGTAAAATTTACTCGGGTATTTAACACTATTGAATTTAAATTTTGCGTAAATTGGACGCTTAACTAATTTAAAATCAGCGTTATGGAGAAGAAAAATTTCTTTAGAACGCCCCAAGTATCCTTTAACCTATTCCCCCTCTTATTTGTTTTTTTATTGCTGGCCTGTGAACCTGAAGTAGTTTTAGAAAATGAAACTACCCAGGCAGATCTTACTCTTACCAAGTCAAAGGACAAGGCTGAAATGCTAACCACCTACAGGGGTCCGGCCATCTCATTTTACAAAGGGGTAGCCCAGGCTTTGGTAACAATGAACCATGAGGGTGAACCCCAATCTATTGGGTTGAGATTTTCTGAAAGGTCATTGGATAATTTACCAATGCACACAGATGAACTTACCCTTGAACTTCCCGGCCAGGCAAAAGGGCTGGCATTTGATCACATAGATGTAGGTTGGAACCCCGAGGGACATTTTCCTCCGGGAATTTATGATGTTCCACATTTCGACATGCATTTTTATTTGATCTCACCAGAGGAGAAGATGATGATCAATGATGATTTAAAAGCTGAAATTTTACCTCCCGCAGAATTCCGTCCGCCGTTTTATATTCCAACCGATGGATATGAACAATATATGGGAAAACACTGGATTAATGTAACTTCTCCTGAATTTCAGGGAAGTGATTTCACCCACACTTTTATTTATGGTTCCTACGATGGGGAATTTATATTTTATGAACCTATGATAACCTGGGATTTTTTAATGGAAAAAGGAAGCAGTCAATTTCCTATAAGTCAGCCTGCAGCTTTCCAGCGAACAGGTTATTATTACCCAACGGTATACAGTATAAATTATGACGCTACCAAAAAAGAATATACAGTTCTTCTTGAAGGGATGGTATTGCGGTAAATTTCCTGCATTCTATAAAAAAAAGCTGCTTTAGGGCAGCTTTTTTATTGAGGATATTATTTTAACCTTCGCTGGTTTTCCTATAATTGAGGGGTTTTTCTTTTTAAAGGAAATGCTATATTTGGAAACATAGTATTATTATCAATTTAAACC
>CAXAZV010000210.1:0-5424 GCA_963973375.1 uncultured Antarcticibacterium sp. | reverse complement strand
GGCTAAAAATCCCCTTTTTTTAGGGATAATTGCTTTTTTAGCCATTGATTCAGCTTTATGGATATTATTTGAAATTATACATTCGCGTTATTATTAAAAAATGAAAAGCTGTGAATGTAGATGTATTGATAATTCTGGGAATAGCAATTTTTTGCGGATTTTTCGTCCAGACACTCATAGGTTTTGCCGGATCTTTAATTGCTTTACCAATCCTCCTTTTAGCTGTAAAATTGCCAGATGCGATTGCATTTATCTCCATTTTCTATCTTTTTTCCAGCGCGTTCCTTGTTCATAAAGAATGGCATAATATAGATAAAGCCACAATACTTAGGCTTACCCTTACTTCCGTTATCGGGGTTATCCTGGGAATTATAGTTCTCACTTATTCCAAACCTGTTATGTTGCAAACCGGGCTTGGAATTTTTATACTTTTATACGTATTGTATGTTTTATTAGGAAAAACGGAACTTGTCTTGGGCAGGAAGACAAATTGGGCTTTTGGTGTAATGGGTGGCTTCTTTTCAGGTGTGTTTTCAACCGGGGGACCGTTATACGTGATTAGCGTGAAAAATTCTGTGCAGGAAGCAAAAAGTATTCGGGCCACAATGATTGGAGTTTTGGCATTAGTGACCGTAATAAGGATCCCGGCACTAAGTATAAGTGGAGTACTTAATTTTCAACATTTAAAATTGAGCCTTATCATCTTACCCATTTTCTTCCTGGCGCAATTTCTGGGTACAAAATTGTTCTCAAAAATAAATGAAGTCCAGTTTAAAAAGATTCTACTCATTCTTTTGTCCCTCTCAGGAATAGCGCTGATCTTTTAATTCTATGGAGGTGCCTAATAGGTATTTAAAGTAGTATTTGAGGAAATCATAAATAGCTGATTAGCAAATTCAAAATCTACCCTTCGACAAGCTCAGGGTGACACAAATTCCACCCTTCGACAGGCTCAGGGTGACATATCCCAAATCCAAAATCCACCCTTCGACAAGCTCAGGGTGACATGTCTTAAATCTTAAACCCACCCTTCGACAAGCTCAGTGTGACATTACCCTTCTTCTCACTTTAAGGAATACGAATCCAAAGAAGAGACCGAAAAGCAGGTCATTTAAACCATAGATGCTAAAGAACAGGCCTGCGAAAATATCCTGGTCATATAAGCCGCTGAGGGAATTTGAGTAAAGCCAACTTAGCCATACCAATACGTACACCAGTTTTTCAATTACAAATACCGCAAGTAACCAGGGTACTGAAGTATAGGTTTGGCGTACAGCGATATATGCCAGGCCCCACAGTATGATCGCAATAAGGCCAAAGTGTCCCATCACCATAGGTTGTGCTTCCATCATTACATCATTGGTAAAAAATTTTGAGAAGATAAGGACCCCAAGGATATTGCTGAGCCCCGCGAAGAGAAAAATTTTCGAAATGGTGGTTGGTTTCATAATTAAGTTAAAGAGTTAAAAAGAAAAGAGTTAAAAATGAATGAGTTATAAAAGCTCCAAACCGGCCTGCACCATTCGGGCAAGTTCCACCCTTCGACGGCTCTTGCGTAACAAGATAGGTTTTTTTCGGTTCCCTTTAAAGCAGGGATAAAATCCCAAAATCAGATCCCTCAAGATATCAATAAATACCTTAAACTACCCCGCCTGTTGCGATGGTAAAAGACTGATTTTTTTAGAAAAAAGGAAGCATTTAATATTAAATAAGCGAAGGTTTTATTTAACCCTTTTACCCTTTACCTTATTTATATAAAACTTGAACCTTGAACCTTGAACCTTGAACGTTTTTTAACTTTTTACCTCTTTCCCTCCTTAACTTATAATTTCACGAACTACAGGATAGCATAGAACATCCGGCTTTTTTAGTGGCCCAGTCCGGTCTTTTTTGGAGCAGTTCCGCATCACTTTCAGTATAAGGTTGCTTCAGGGCAGTGCTCAGTTTGTCAAATAGCTTTCTTTCGCCCTTTTCAAGTTCTTCAATGGCCTGGTGCAACAAGTAATTCCGAAGAATAAATTGCGGATTCGTTTTCTTCATTAATTCGGCAGAAGTTTCGGGCGAAATTGTGTTGTTTTTTCGTCTTTCAGCATAAGAGTTTATCAGCTTCAGAAATTCTTCTTTTAATTGGCCCGACGGTTCAGTATAATAAGCAGGTTTAAAATATTCAAACACCTTGTCACCTTCCGCAGAAATGGCCGGAATATCTATAAGCAATCTGTAAAAAATTGTCATATCTGGTTTTACAGCGGCTAGGATCTCCTCTAGTTTGGAGATCATTTTCTTATCCTGTGCTGAGACCTTATCCAGCCCCAGTTTGTTGCCCATCATTTCATAATACCTGCTCCAGAAATTATTTTCGTAGGAATTCAGGGCCTCCTCCAGGATTTCGGTATCCTCAAAAAGAGGGGTAAGGGCTGTTGCGAGCCTGCTCAGGTTCCAGAGCGCGATGGAGGGCTGATTCCCAAAGGCATATCGCCGACCGGGAAGATCTGTTGTATTTGGGGTAAACGCAGGATCATAATCGTCCAGAAAGGAATAAGGCCCGTAATCTATCGTCTGGCCCAGGATTGACATATTATCTGTATTCATTACGCCGTGTACAAAACCAACCCGGTGCCATTCTACCATCAAAGCGGCAGTCCTGTTTATCACCTCCCGGAACCAGTTGATGATCTTGTTGTCTCCTGTATGCTGCGGAAAATGTTTTTCAATGGTCCAGTTTACCAAGTGTTGCAAATTCTCTTTCTCTTTCCTGGCGGCTAGGATCTCAAAATTACCGAACCGCAGAAAACTCTGTGACACCCGCATCACAATTGCGCCGGGTTCATAAGCTGCATTGCCGTTATAAAACATATCCCGTAAGATCTTGTCACCGGTGGTTACAAGGCTTAGGGCGCGGGTAGTGGGGATTCCAAGGTGGTGCATAGCCTCGCTCATAAGGTATTCGCGAACAGAGGACCGGAGCACTGCCCGGCCATCGGCCATTCTGGAATAGGCGGTAGGCCCGGCTCCTTTAAGTTGCATTTCCCAACTGTGACCCTTATGTTCCCATTCGCCAAGGGTGATGGCACGCCCGTCTCCCAACTGTCCCGCCCAGTTCCCGAACTGATGTCCCGCATAACAAGCTGCATAGGGTAGCATAGAGTCTGTAATTTTATTTCCAGAAAGGATCTTTAAGTCTTCCGGGTTGGGGGAGGGAATGCCCATTTCGGCAGCGAGATCTTCTGTGAATGCCAGTAGTTTTGGATCGCTTACCGGGGTGGGGTGGGTTAGACTGTATAGCACTCCTGGGGTTTGGCGGGGAGAAAGATCTCCGCTCTTATCGCCCGGAAAGGCTGAGGTGAATTTATTGAGAAATGTTTTGTCGCTGAGGTGCTGCATATGTTTTATTCCAAAAAAGGTTCTTTTTCTTAGTAGGTAAGAAGATACCCAAATTACCGAAGGACTCCAATTTATTATAGAATTTTCAGGAAGTGAATAGGTGAAGGCAATATCAAAAATCTTAATTCGCTTAATTTTAAAGATTTAGAAACTGATTTTAAAAGGCCTAAAAATTATAATTCTTACAATTTGTAATCTTCTTTCAGAGAGAAAGAGTTCCAAAAGGTTACTTTGGCGATTATTTTAATCTTTTCTTCGAAATTTTTGACTTTTCGAAATAGATCTTAAAACAAATGCTTTAATTCGCTTTGTAGCAGCATTTTAGCCACATAGTGAGTTAGCCCTTTAATCACGAGACTTTCCCTACGGTTTCTACTAATTTCACTAAGATTTTACCCCCTACCAGAATTTCGATTACCTGACCTGTTTATAATTTTTAACCTCTTAATGATGTGCTTATGACAACCCTTTTACATTTAACAAAGGGCAAATTCCTGAATTTTACCCTCACATTTATTGCCTCCTTTTTCTTCCTGGCAACGGGGTGGGGGCAGACGGTCACCACAGATAAGCTGGATTATGCTCCGGGGGAGTATGTGATCATTACCGGTACTGGCTGGGAACCTGGAGAACGGGTTGACTTCACTTTCGTAGAAACCCCCAAGCCCGAAACCTGTGTCAACTCCCATGATAATTTTGCAATTGCAGATGCGAGTAGCGATATCTTTTATGATGGGTTTTTGATTAAGGAAAATCATCTAGGCGTGCACTTTGTGCTTACGGCTACCGGGCAAAGTTCTGGAAGAACAGCTGTAACTGAGTTTACCGATGCTAATATTACTGTAGCTGCATCTGGACTTCCCGCTGGGACATCTATATCAGTTTCATATAGATTGGGTTCTGGAGGAAACATTCCAACTGGAGATTACACAAATACTCCTTCTTTTACTCCCCCAGCAACTCCTCCCACTTTTGTTCAAAATAACAATCAATATATAGATTTAATTTTTCCTGATGTGATTGTAAGCGGTATTACTTATATAAGTACAACTATTAATGCTGACGGAAACACTGTATCTGGGCCAAATTTAAGGTTTTTGATGCCGAACGGTTCGGCTAAATTATTTACCGGTAATTATGTTTCGGTTTGCACAGCGCCTTCTATTTCAACACCTTCAACAGACAAAATTATAACCTATGGTGACCCTAACCCAACTTATTCCGTAACGGCTACTGGAGATGGCTTAAGCTACCAATGGCAATACAATACTACAGCAGCGCCGGGGACTTGGGTGCCTGTTGGGACTAATTCAAGTAGTTATACTGTTCCATCACCTACTGTGAGTTTTAGTGGTCGTACATATCGTGTAGTGATCACAGGTACTTGCGGCTCAGTGACTAGTACACCCGTTGGGTTGACTGTAAACAAAGCAACACCATCTGCTACCTTGGCGGTGTCAAATTCACCACAAACCTATACAGGGGCAGGCCAGTCCGCGATAGTTAGTATTTCAGCTAGTTCTGTACCAGGTACCGTTGCCAACATCCTTACGGGAGGCTTAGCAACACAGACCAATGCCAATTCCTATGCGGTTACGGCTAACTTTATTCCTAACGATGCAGCTAATTATAACAGCCTTAATAATCTTGTCGCCGGAAACTTTACCATTGGCAAAGCAGCATCCGTCACTACCGTAACGATCACAGGCGCTCCATTCACTTATACGGGTTCAGCAATTGAACCCGCTACCGTTACCGTAACAGGTGCAGGTGGATTGAGCTTGACTCCGACTCCGGTTTATGCAGACAATACGAATGCAGGAACAGCGAATGCCAGTTATTCTTATGCTGAAAGTGCGAACCACTTGGCTTCCTCAGACAGCGAAGACTTTACAATCGGCAAAGCAGCATCCATTACCACAGTAACGATTACAGGTGCTCCGTTTACTTACTCAGGATCAGCGATTGAGCCAGCTACCGTTACCGTAACAGGTGCAGGAGGATTAAACCTTACCCCGGCTGCTGAATATGCAAATAACA
>CAXAZV010000209.1:0-5468 GCA_963973375.1 uncultured Antarcticibacterium sp. | reverse complement strand
TAGTGCTTTCAATAATAAAATACTACAGATCGTTGACGGCCGCATTAGTACATCTCCATTAAGTGGTGGCTTACCCGTATTTAATAACGGTTCAACTATAAAAGATGATATTCAGCAAATAGAAATCGTGACGGGCCCACACACCTCTCTTTATGGTCCCAATGCCCACAATGCAGTATTTAATACTATTACCAAAGATCCACGACTATACCCCGGCTCCTCAGTTTCATTGAGTGCCGGGAATCAACATCAATTTAGTGGAAGATTGAGGCATGCCCAAAAAGTAAACGAAAAATGGGCTTGGAAGATAACGGGGGAATATGCGGGTGGAAAAGAATTTTATTTTATTGATAGTGTATATGTAAGCCCTACTGCCAAAGGAATCCCTGAACGTAATGTAGATTTTGATTTCCGCCACATTCGGGGGGAAGCTCATTTATATTATAATATAAATACAAAAAACGAAATCATTATTTCAGGTGGCTCCAGCACCAACGACTTTTTACAGGTAACAACCAGTGGTCGCAATCAAATGAAAGGTGTGGGTTACACATTTCTTCAAGCCAGATACAGGAGTCCGCATTTTTATGCCAATATTTATAATACGTGGGGAACTCTTGGTGAGAGCTATACTCTTGCCGGGTATACTCAGGTTTATTGGATGAGGACCCAACCTGGACCATTATTTTTACCACCAGATGAAGCAGAACAAGTAGCTTTAAGGGGTGCAGGCTTTAAGGAAAAAAGCCGAAGATTTAATGCCGATGTTCAATACCAGACCAACTTTCGTGATGCCGGTCTATTTCTTGTTGCAGGCCTTGACTTTGAAAATTCACAACCTAATACTAGTGATGGTACAACCCTGGTAGGAAAAGGAGGGGATATTTCTGTATCTCAAATAGGTGCTGTTTTGCAGCTCGAAAAAAAGCTATTGAATGTTTTCAGGCTTATTGGCGCTATTAGGTTTGATAACAATGATAACTTCAGGAATCTTGTTGCACCAAAGTTTACATTGGTAAAAGACCTTGGACAGGGTAATATACGAGTGGGGTGGGCAAAAGCCTATGCCCTGCCATCTATACAAAATCAATACGCCGGTATTCGCGATTTCTTTTTTGGAAATGGAGGTAAGGGTATAACATACATTCCCAATAATTCACTGGTAAATGACCGGGGGTCTTTACTCACAACTCAGCCTTTAAAGCCTGAGGAAGTAAAGACCTGGGAATTTGGAGTTAAAGGAAAACCAACCCAAAAAATTTGGATTGATGCAAATGCCTACTATGGTACCAGCAAGAACTTTATCACTCCGTCGCTACCGGTTGGCGGTAGAGCCATTTCCGTAAATGGTATTGATGTAATGCATAACCCAACTTTTGCAGGTACAGTTTCGAATGATACCCTGCGGGGAGCTTCCTTTCTTACTTTTTTTAATTACGGTAAAGCCAGGGTATATGGATTAGATATTGGTATGAGTTATGCTCTTTTTCCTTCTGTTCTGTTAGAGTTTAAATATTCGTGGCTTGATGGAAAGTTTGAAGAAAATGATGCGAATAAAGATGGGGTAATAACTCCGGATGAAAAAAGTCTTAATGCGCCAAATCACAGGGGAGTCGCCCTTTTGACTGTGGATAACCTACTTAAGCAGCGCTTAGCCCTAACTTTAGGTACAAGGTTTGTGCAGAAATATGATTTTTTCAGCGGAAATCAGGTAGGCAGTGCTGAAGGTGCAGGGACCAGAAGACCTCCAAAAAATTTCAATTATGGCCCTTTAGGAGGTTTTACCACCTTTAATTTTGGTACGGAATACCGTTGGAGCGATAATCTGTCTTTAAATTTCAACCTTACAAACATTTTTAATTCCCGGCAGATTGAATTTGTGGGTTCACCGTCCATAGGAAGATTGGCTATGGCCAGCTTAAAAGTAAAGAATTAAATCTTACCCGGTAAATTTAACGTTACCCTTAAACTTTTGAAGAAATTGTACAAAAAAAGCCCGGGCAGGCTAGCGCCTTCCTGTCTTTTTTGTTTTTCAATGTGCCTTACAAATTTCATGTTAACAGGATTACCTCCCTGCGGTCGGTGATCCTGAGTGAGTTGTGACTCAAGAAAAGCCCGGGCAGGCTGGCGCCTTCCTGTCTTTTTTTATTTTCAATGTGCCTTGGAAGCAAGCTTCATTATAATAGGATTAACTCCCTGCGGTCGGTGATCCTGAGTGAGGTGTGACTTCAAGAAAAGCCCGGGCAGGCTGGCGCCTTCCTGTCTTTTTTGTTTTTCAATGGGCTTGTGAGCAAAAATATATAATAAGATAGGGATTACCTCCCTGCGGTCGGTGATCCTGAGTGGGGTGTGACTCAAGAAAAGCCCAGGCAGGCTGGCGCCTTCCTGTCTTTTTTGTTTTTCAATGTGCCTTGGAATCAAGTTTATGATAATAGGATTACCTCCCTGCGGTCGGTGATCCTGAGTGAGGTGTGACTTCAAGAAAAGCCCGGGCAAGCAAGGGCTTGCCTGTCTTTTTTGTTTTTCAATGGGCTAGTGAGCCAGCTCACGCCCATTAAAAACAAAAAAGCCCTGCACATCCGTGCAGGGCTTTTCTTGGTCGGGGTGGCAGGGTTATTTTGCCCCTCCCGTAATACCAGTAAATTCAGTACTTTTCTTTATTTTCTTTCCTCCGGGTAACCGAATAGGTAACTTTAAGGATGATAATTCTTACTTTATAAAAGTATAAAACTTTTTATTATTAACTTCATTCCTTATGATTTTATTGATCAGTTTGAATTGGAAAGAATTTGATCTGTTGCACTATAAAATCCTTCTGAAATTCTAAACTGTTTAAATATTGTAGTTTTCCATTATTTTTTGCATTTTCTACTAGTTGAAAAATAACTGCAAATGTTCCTCCATTTTGAATACCTAACTCTATCTCTTTAGTATTATTAAATAAATTTTCGACCGCAATTTATAACGATTATTTTAGGTTAAAATCAATTTCGAGTTTTCCTTCACTGGCTTTATAGGGGTCAATGATGAAAGTCCTAGGACCTTCTCCATAATACTCTATTTTCCTAATAGTATCTAATTCTCCGTATAGATAAATATCGAAAAGCCCAGGTCCCTGAATTATTTTTATTGTGTCATTAACATAACCTTTTACTTTTATGTTAACCATTGAATACGGAATAACACCATAAGGTTCTACTACTACAGTTTGGGATTTTGAAAATTCTGTTATAGTTATGAAGACTCTGTCTTTTCGTGAACACGATAATAATGTAATTGACCCCAAAACCATCAATAAATAATAATTTATATTTCTCATTGATTTGTAGGTATTAGTTGTGATGTGTTTGTAGTTAGCCAACTATTAATTGATTGAGACCATTTCAAATTATAAGATATTTTAAGACTCCATTTGCTAAGGCATTTTCTACTAATTGAAATATTATACTTCCGTATTGCGTTTGCAATAATTTGCCCTGTTGATTATTATGAAGATCCATGTTAGTTTCTTTGAAATGGTTGGGATAATCATAAGGTATTTGTTCATGCGCAGTAGTCAGTTGTTCTGTGAGGTTCGCACCTATATAATTTGTTGAGAGTGCATTCCATAGTGCATGTTGAACAGCATCACCCTTGCTATTCTTAACGGTTGCGAGTAAAAAATTTCCGCATAAGCACCCTGTATGGAACAATTTCCAAAATCATACGATCGGTTTCGGTGAGCTTATGTGTTTTTCCTTTCGCTTTCTTACCGGCTGCAACTTCACGCTTTATCTCTTTGGTCAAAGATAGCTTCTAAAATAAAATTCTCTACGATTTTTTTCCCTTTTTGATTCCTAAATTTAAAAGGAACTGCATTTTAATGTAGTATCTTCTTTTATTTCATTAATCTCGGGATTGTTTAATCCCGAGATTAAATAGAGCTTACTTTTTGAATGTTTCGCCTGTATTAACTCTTGATATATCAAGTTAAAAACTACTTCGGCTTTCTGGTTGATATAATTTTAATTGTTAAGGGTGGTAGGGAATTTCAATTGTTATTTTCAGCTCCCCATTTGCATCGGATTCTATAAGGTAAATATCGAACTGTCCTCCGTAAAAATCAAAAAAAAGATTTGAAGGTATGCTATCTTGGGAAAATTTAATAAAAGGAGAGTTTTGATCTTTTTGTAAGATTACATGTCCAGTAAATTTGCCCTCCATATAAACGTTTGCATTTGATACATTTTTGTTATCCGCAACATCTATAGTAAAAACGTGGGTTTGAGAAAAGTCCTCGACCGTCCAACTTTTGCTTATCTTACCCCCACAAGATAATACACTTGTAATACAAACTATAAAACATACTATTTTTGTTAAATCTTTCATTGATTAGTAGGAATTATTTGAGAGAATCCAGGTATAATGTTTCCATTCCCATATGTAGGAGAAATATATTTTGTATCACCTTTATCCACAGCAAATTTAACCTTCATCATCAACATAATGCTTGAATGAGAGCCAATATTTCTCCCTACATTATTATTATATAAGTCCATTTCTTCCTCCAATGGATTATTAGTTTGCCCTTCATTCGGTACTTCGTGGGCATCAGAAAGTTGTTTCATAAGATTTGTTCCGAGTTTGGCCGCACCTATAGCATTCCATAGTGCATGTCTATAAGCATCCCCCTTACCATTATATTGAACATGGATACTATCGCCAAAATAAACTAGAGCGTATTCCTGTGCTAAATAAGCACTATGCAAATAATCTAATTGCTGAAACCTTGTAAGATTATTGAATATTAATTTTTCCGCATTTGTCATTCTATTCTTGTAGTCCTGTTCAAAAAGTAATGTTTCTGTAGTTTCAGATTGAAAATTATACGTTTCTAACGGATCTATGAAATCCACATCTCCACCGGCAATCAATGCACGTATGGCTTCCTTGGCAAAAAGCTTGGCATCTTCCGAATGCTCATTATTAATTAAATACTCCGCCACCGTCTGTTGATCTTCATAATTTTCAGACTTCATTATCCAATTATATTCTACTGAGGAAGTTCCTAAATAATTAAATACCATTCCTGCAGATAGTACAATAGGATCATCATCATTCTGGAAGAAATGTTACTCAAAATCTTCTCCTCAACTATCCTATTTGCACGGATAGAAGTGGTTTATATAAAGGTTTTTTGGATCTTAATGAGAAACGGGTTTCCCGGTAAAAAATTAAGAGAATAAAATATTTATTTTTGCCGCTCCTTTTGAGATAAGGCTTTTTCAAGTGGTGGTTTTAGAAAGGGATGAGACACTGGAACCATCTCTCCTGTTTTAGGATCTTTTATAAAAGGTAAGCTACCTTCCAGAAAAGTAATAGTCCCGGTTCTGTCAAGGATTATATTTTTGGGATATTCCGTATTTTTTAAATCTCCAAATAAGAAATCTTTTGCGTTAATTAAATGCTGGAATTTAAATTCTCTTTTT
>CAXAZV010000208.1:0-5476 GCA_963973375.1 uncultured Antarcticibacterium sp. | reverse complement strand
ACAGTAACTTTCGCTCGTCTTTAGAGTCTCTATAAAAACGTATAATTTAGAATGAAAAAACTCCTTTATTCAATTGCAGCAATAAGTTTATTTTCAGCTTGTAAAACCCAACAAATTACCAGCCCGGAAAAAAACCAACAGGTTAAGGTAACCATTGACCTTATAAATGTGGAAGATGACAAAGTAATGGTTACCGTAGATCCGGGAAAATTTGGGGATCCTCAAACTACTTTTTATATTCCTAAAACCGTTCCCGGGACTTATTCCTTAGATAATTACGGTAAATTCATTGAAGACCTTAAAGCTTATGACTATGCCGGAAAGCCTATACAGGTTTCCCGCAAAGATGATAACACCTGGATCTTTGAAAATGCGGCAGAGCTCGATAAGGTCACCTATTGGGTAAATGACTCTTTTGATGTTGCAGGAGAGGAAGGAATATTTTCACCAGCAGGAACTAATATTCTTGAAAAGGAAAATTTCATGCTCAATCTCCACGCTTTTGTAGGCTATTTCCAAAACCAGGAAGAACTTCCCTATCAATTGAGCATTCACAGGCCAAATAATCTTATCGCAGGAACTTCTATGCCTTTGACACAAACGCTCACAGATCCTAAAACTCCTGCGTCAAAAACAGATTACTATAACAGCAACCGGTATTTCGATATTATTGATAACCCAATAATGTATGCTGCACCAGATACTACTTATATCAATGTGCAGGGAATTAAGGTTTTGATCCATGTGTACTCTCCCAATAAAGTTTACACCTCAAAAAGTATTAAACCGGAAATAGAAAAAATGATCACCGCACAAAAAAGGTTTTTAGGCGATATTGACAATACCTCCAATTATGCGATCCTATTATACCTTACAAACCCCGAGGATCTCGATGCACAAGGTTATGGAGCCTTAGAGCATCATACATCTACAGTGGTTGTTTTGCCAGAGGAAATGCCTCTGGATGCCCTTAACCAAACCATGACCGATGTTGTCTCTCACGAATTCTTTCATATTCTTACACCGCTGAATATCCATTCCAATGAGATCCATTACTTCCATTATAACAACCCACAAATGTCTCAACACCTTTGGATGTATGAAGGTGTAACCGAATATTTTGCCCATTTGTTCCAGGTTAATCAGGATTTGATATCGGAACAGGATTTTTATGACAGAATGTCTTCAAAAATTGAAGATGCTAAGAATTATGATGATACGGTACCATTTACTTTAATGAGTAAAAATATCCTGGAAGAGCCGTATAAAAGTGATTATTATAACGTTTATCTAAAAGGAGCCTTGATTGGAATGGCGCTGGACCTTAAATTGAGGGAATTGAGTAAAGGTGAAAAAGGCATTCTGGACCTCATGAAAGACCTTAGTCAGAAATATGGAAAAAATCAACCATTTGAAGATAATGAACTTATTCCTCAAATTGTTGAATTGACTTCTCCTGAAATAGGAGATTTTTTCCGGGAATATATAACGGGGGAGAATCCCATACCATATGAGCAATTCCTTGAGAAGGCAGGAGTCGAAATGGCAGAAACTACCATTACCACCTCCTATTTTATAAAAGGTCAAATCCCTTATATTGATGCCGTACCGGATAGTGGTGAACTTTTCTTCAGAAATAATATTTCTTTAAATTCCTTTTGGAAACAATTGGGAGTTAAAAACGGGGATCTTATTAAATCTATAAATGGAACCAATTATAATGTACAGAATGTGTACGAACTCGTACTTAATTCAGAATCCTGGGTAGAAGGTGATGATTTTACAATGATAGTTGAACGTGACGGGGAGGAAAAGGAATTAACGGGAAAAATCACTCCTCCAACCGATACCGAACTAAAATTACGCTCTTTGGACCTCCCAGAAAATGATCCAAGATTCAAAATAAGGAGAGAATGGCTTAAAGGTTAATAAGCTCTTTTCCAAAAAATAAAAGGCGTTTATCATTATGATAAGCGCCTTTGTGCTTTTGAGCTATAACCTCTTTAAATTGGTTAAAATCTGCCGTAAAAACCCCACTATTGACAAAATAAATGTTATTTTGTAAAAAGCTACGTGTAGCTTTAATTGTTCATAAACCCAAGCGAATTGCATTTAGAAAATGGAAATACCAATTCTTAAAGACATTGTGGTAGTTTTGGGTCTTTCGATCTTTATAATTCTCCTATTCCAAAAAATTAAAGTACCCTCCCTCCTTGGTTTTCTTTTGGCAGGAATAATAGCAGGGCCTTATGCTTTTAACCTTATAAGTTCACAACACGAGGTAGAACTCCTGAGTGAGATTGGTATAATTTTCCTGCTGTTTATAATTGGAATAGAATTGTCTTTAAAGGGGTTGGCCTCTATAAAACATACTATCCTTATTGGTGGTGGAATGCAGGTAGGAGGCACCATTCTTTTTACCAGCCTTATTTCAACATTTTTAGGGTTACCGGTTAATACATCTGTCTTTTTAGGTTTTTTGTTCTCGCTGAGCAGTACTGCCATAGTACTTAAACTTTTTCAGGAAAAAGGAGAAGTGACATCCCCACACGGGAGAGTTTCAGTGGGAATATTGATATTTCAGGATATCATTGTAGTACCTATGATGTTGCTTACCCCTTTGCTTGCAGGAAAATCTGATAATATTTTAGAGACTCTGGGTATTCTTCTTATCAAGATCCTAGGTGTTGGTTTGGTGATCTATTTTTTGGCTATTTACGTAGTTCCGCGAATTTTTAAAATGGTCATCAAAACGAAGAACCGGGAGTTGTTTATCCTCACTACCATTGTCTTTTGTTTTGGGGTAGCCTGGCTTACCTCCTCGGTAGGTTTATCACTTGCTTTGGGAGCATTCTTTGCGGGCCTTATCATTTCAGAATCAGATTACAGCCACCAGGCTACGGCCAATGTGCTGCCCTTTCGTGAAATATTTATAAGTTTCTTTTTTATTTCAGTAGGTTCCCTGCTCAATCTAAATTTCTTCTTTGAAAATATTTTCCTTATTCTACTTTTAGTAATTGGGGTTATCTTATTAAAAATGATAATTCTTGCAATTACGGTGCTAACTCTTCGGTATCCTGCGAGAACAATTTTTATGACAGTTTTTGCTTTGTTTCAGGTAGGAGAATTTTCATTATTGCTTTCTACTGTAGGATTACAAAATGACATTCTACCCGCAAATGTCTACCAGTATTTCCTCGCCATTTCAATAATTACCATGGGCCTCACCCCTTTTCTTATTAATTATTCAGATCGTTTAACCTATTTTATCGTTAGAATTCCGCTTCCTCCAAGAGTAAGGCAACGGTTAAACAATATAAGACAATTTCAACGGCAGGAAACATTATCTTCAGAGGAGCTTAAGGATCATTTGGTAATTATTGGTTACGGGATCAACGGCCAGAACATTGCCAAAGCAGCTAAATATGCAAAGATTCCCTACGTGATCACAGACCTTGATCCAGATTCTTTCCAGATGGCCAAAAAGAATGGAGAGCCAATTGTGTATGGCGATGCTTCAAATCCAGTTATACTTAAACATTTACACGTACAGGAATCCAGGGTAATAGTTATAGCGATATCTGATCCTGAAGCCACAAAAAAGATAATAAACTGCGTGAGGGTTCTAACGCAAACCGCTACATTAATTGTAAGGACCCGCTATGTGAGAGAAATAGGAGACAACTTACGTTTGGGGGCAGATGAAGTTATCCCGGAGGAGTTTGAAACTTCTATAGAGATCTTCAGTAGGGTATTGCGTAAATATTTAATACCCCATAATGAGATCCAGGAATTCATAAATCAAATACGATCTTCAGATTATGAAATGCTAACCACTTTAAAAGAGGGACCTCACACTCCTGCTTATCAACATCTTCATATTCCAAACAAGGAAATTGTCACTTTAAGTGTGCAACAGGGAAATAATAATATAGTAGGAAAATCTATTGAACAATCAGGTATTGGAAAGAATTATGGGGTAACAGTTCTTACAATAAAAAGAGGTACCCAGTACCTTACTAATATTTCCAATAATACAGTTATTGAGCAGGGAGATCTTCTTTACCTCTTCGGAAATCCTACCAACATCAATCAACTCAATCAATTAATTTCATTGTAACTTATCCACTTAATTGGCGAATTCTGAAAGTAATTTTCTTAACTTTATATAGCCTTAGGGCTTACAATATTAACTCAACCTAAATTTTAAATTATGAAACTAAAACTTTCAGCAGCTTTATTAGTGATCGCATTTTTATTCGTTTCCTGTGGAGAAAAAACCGATGTGGTAGAATCCGGAACCTATCGCGGAATCGTAGACAAGGTTGAAGCCTCTAAAACAGAGATATATGTGAAAACTTCAGATAATAAAACCCTGGAGCTTTATTTTACCGATAATACAAACCTTACCCGAAACGGAGAGATCGTTGAATTCTCAAATTTGGAAGAAGGCCAACAGGTGGAGGTAGAAGTAGAAAAAACAGGGAAACGACTTGACCCTATAGCCGTACGAATTCTCGATTAAATGGAAACATTACCGGATTTTTGGCGAACAGAGGTATGGCATCCTCTGTTTGTCCATTTCCCCATTGCACTTCTTCTGGTTGCCACATTATTTAAAATTGCCGGCCTGTGGGCTAAAGGGAAATTTCTTGATCTTCCCGCGAGTATTTTGCTTGTTCTTGGAACTATAGGCGGTTGGCTTGCCATATATACGGGTGACCTGGCTGATGGCATTGTATCTCGCAATCTTTGTGACCCCACAGCTTTAAAAGACCATGAAAATAACGCATATATTATGATCTGGTTATTTACTGCGGCTCTTCTTGTAGATTTAGTTTTTCAATCTGGATTCCTGAAAATTAAGACCTCCATCGCCAGGGGTGTACTAATAATTCTAATGATAATTGGGTCCGGTTATTTAGCTTATGTTGGGCATACAGGTGCTACTTTAGTATACCAGCAAGCTGCGGGGGTTAATATACCTTCAGCCGATTGCGCGGAATTTAATTAGCGTTGAAAGCCTTATTCTATTAGCTCATTTTAAACCGCTGGGTAACCTATCGTGTTGAAAATTCAATTTTGCCATTCGCACGGTTAAAAAACCCCTATGACGTATCTACTTAATTACATCCTTATCAACCAGGTTTCATAATTCAGGTACCGGAATAAGATCCACATAACCGGTATTCGTTAAAACAATATAAAGGGGATTCCCTCATATCAATTCAATTTACTACCGCTGCAAAAGGTGGTATATTAATAAGGTCCATGTGTTCTCTTTCTTAAAAAGAACTAAATCTCAAATTATGTAAATAAAATACCCTTACATAGCAGCCAGATTATTAAATTTTTCCCAAAACCCAAGAAAATTCCTGCTCCGCAGCCAATCTGTTTGCGGGATAATTTTAATTAGATATCTTTAATTACATTAAACAACCAATTAAGATATATGTCTGTACTCCCTGATAATTTG
>CAXAZV010000207.1:0-5490 GCA_963973375.1 uncultured Antarcticibacterium sp. | reverse complement strand
AACTATTAACCAATGAGTGGTTGGAACAATAAAAGAAACAGCGGCCAACGCAATACTGGCAATAATAACAAAAATGGTAAGTAATTTATATTCGGCTTTTAGAAAAGCCAGGGCCCCTTCATAAATATGAGAGGCAATTTCATGCATTTTTCCGTCGCCGGCATCCTGTTTCAAAACCCAGGATCTTTTTATATACATATAAATTAGTCCCAGCAGAGCAAGGACTAATGGGGCATAGATCATCATTGATTCCATATAGCTTGTTAAATTTTAGTTAATGCGCTAATGTAGTAAATCACCGATAATTAAAAAAGCAATAACTTTTATAAGGTTATTGCTTTTAATTATTAAAAATGTATGTGATAATCCGGGTTATATTCCGAACCTTTCCTTATCTCCTTCGTAATTTTTGTAGCGATCTATGCACTGTTGGATGATGATTTTTGCTTCAGCAGCATCTCCCCATCCACCTACATCAACTTTTTTCTTCTCAAGATCCTTATATACTTTAAAGAAATGCTCAATTTCCATTAACAGGTGACCATTCAATTCATCCAGATCATTGATACGGTTCCAGATAGGATCTGAAACAGGTACGCATATAATTTTTTCATCCGGTCCTTTTTCATCGGCCATATGAAATACTCCAATAGGCTTTACTTCCATTACTATCCCAGGAAAGGTAGGCTCTGCCACAAGTACCAACACATCCAGCGGGTCGCTGTCCAAAGCAAGTGTATTTGGTATAAACCCATAATCTGCCGGGTACATCATCGAAGAAAAGATCATACGGTCATAGCGTACTTTCTTTAATTCAAAATCATATTCATATTTGTTTCTACTCCCTTTTGGGATCTCTATAAGTACATCAAAAGTCTCAGACATTTTCTTTCTTGTTTTCAATTTTTTAAGGCTGCAAATATACTAATTAAAGAGACTTTAAATGTTATTTAAAAGTGAAAACCCAGAGTGGCCGTTATGCCGAATTTCCTCGCATCGGGATTATCATAATAATTACCTCTCCAATGCGCATCTATTCTAATGAATTTGAAGATATTTCCCACTCCTGCACTATATTCATAATATGGTTCCCCGGAAGGGGCCAGGAGCTGAATCCCGGAAGCATCTATGTTTTTGTTTGCTTCTGAAAGTTCTCCCCACACTCCCCTTACTCCAATATGCTCCCGCAGGTTAAACTTCTTAAGCCCGGGTACATAGGAAAACAATTTGCCGTTGAAATTATGTTCAAAATGGGCTGAAACATAGGTATCTGTTACAAATTCATAAAAGTTGAGGAGCGGGAAAGTGTTATAGACCCCAAAAAATGATTGGTTAGCCGGTATCACATTGAGCAGTCCCAAAGGCACCTCCCCGTCTATTGTCCCCGCTTCAAGACGGATATTTGCAAGGCCAATTCCGCCAATCCACCAGGGTTGATCATAAAAGAACTGATATTTACGGTAATCAAAATCACTATTTAGCAAACCCTTTACCCCAACGCTGTAATTAAAAAATAATGATGGGAACCTGCCGCCGTTGGTAACCAGGCGCTCCACCCCAAATCCCGTAAGGTGCCTGCCGGGATAATAGCTTAGCATAGTGGAAATCTCGGTTTGGTTAATGGAGTTGGAAATTATATTTTGATCTTTATTCTCATACCAGGCAAGGCTAAAGGAGGGGGATGCAGATTCCATTAAGCGATGAGAACCGGCAAAGCGAACAGTAAAATTTGACCAGGGTTCTATCTCAAGTGCAGCCATGGAAAGCTTTATGTTGCTGAGCTTGCTGTTATCCCCCACACTTATAATGGAAGAAGAAGCCAGGCTTCGCCCAAGCACATCTGATGTATTGGTAAGGCTGCCACCCAGTTGCTCCACATCATCGCGATACCCTGCCGAAAAAATAAGGCGGCTTTGAGGTTCCAGCATCACTTTTCCCAACAGGCCGTATTTAAACCTTTTGTCTTTGAAACCGTACGCGGTATAACCTTCTATTCTCCAGGGATCGTGTTGGCCAAAATATGTCCTTGCCCCAAGTCTTAGTCTAAGACCTTCTACTTCATTATAGTTTACAAAGGTAAAGACGGGACCAATGTCCCAACCATTAAAATCTATATACCCCGTCGCCGCAATACTGGTAACAGTATAGATCCTCTTAAAGGCAGGCAGGGTACGCAGGCTGTCCAGCATTTCGTAAATGCCACTTTCATTTCTACTTAAAGGTTCAAGCCGGTTTTGTTCCCAAAATTCTTCAGCACGGTTGTAAAGCGGCTTTTCAAAACTGGTAACTTTCCGGTTATAAAAATCATCATCCATAGGCCGGTTGAACTCGTAGTTATCATAAAGCACCGTGCGTTTTCCATAGATACCCCCGGCATCATCCTTCCTTTCAAAGGAGAAATCGGCCATAAAGAAATCTCTTTTCAAAAGAAAGACAGAATCGTTCACCACATCATAATCCATCGAGAGAAACACCCCGTTTACCCAGTTAATATTGGCATTTTGAGACATTTCGAGATCTATCTTCTTAATGGCAAATGTGGTATCATTTACCCAAAAATTTCCTTTAAAGGTGAGTTCGTTCTTCCGCCGGGGATAGTAGACTATATTATAACACCACTTATCTCCAATAAAAGTGCTGTCGGCCAGGATATAATTGTAGGTATCTATTCCCGTGGTGGACAGCGGACTAATAAAATTCTTATCAAAGATCCTGAGATAATTATCGTAAATCTCGTTTTCAATATACATGTCTTTTACGGCATCAATAAGGATCTTGTTATCATTAAACCCTGAATTTTTATTGCCCACCAACACTTCTTTTTTCCTTCCCTTCACATTATCGCCATACACCCGGTGTACAGATTCGTTAATGAAAATGGGTAAAAAAGATTTCCCGGTAACCACGCTGGTGTCAATTTTATCAAAGACAAATTCCATTCCACGGAAGGCTTTACTGGTAATCACTGCACTGTCTATGGTATTGAGGTCAAATTCCTGTTTTTCATATTTCCGGAATTGGTAATGATCAAAAATGCGCGTACCGTTGCTGCGGCGATTTTCCCATATTTTTCTAAGGATATCGAGCGCCGGATTGTTCTTTTTGGAGGTCTTGCCCTGGAAGATCCAGACCTCAGAAAGGCCCTGTGATTCCTCCTGAAGAATAATTTCCAGGCCAGTATTATTTCCTGTTTTAAGCGGAATTGTGAGCGATTGATAACCTACAAAAGAAAACCTTAGAGAATCGTGATCTTTTGGAGAATTGATATAGAACCTGCCATCTTCAGAAGTGATGGTACCTTCAGCAGAATTGGGAAAGATCACATTAACAAAAGGGACGGGCTCTCCTACAACATTTTTGACCACCCCCCCGGCCCGGGTCTGGGACCAGGCGTGAACGCAAGAGAAGAATAAAATAAACAGGAGAATTTTTTTCATATAAGGCCAAAAAAAAACTCCATTCCAAAGGAATGAAGTTTCAAAGATAAGTTGTTTAAGCTTATTTATACATGACCTTTTTCACGGCTTTAATAACATCATTGCTGTTTGGCAACCATTCTTTTAAAAGCTCGGGAGAGTAAGGTGCAGGAGTATCTGCGGTATTTATCTTGATAATTGGTGCGTCAAGGTAATCAAAAGCCTGTTCCTGTACCTGGTAAGTGATCTCTGTAGCAACATTTCCAAACGGCCAGGCCTCTTCTAGGATCACCAAACGGTTGGTTTTTTTAACAGATTTTAAAATGGTCTCGTGGTCCATTGGTCTTACCGTTCTAAGGTCAATGACCTCACAGGAAATTCCTTCTTTCTCAAGTTCTTCAGCAGCTTTATAAGCTTCTTTTATTATTTTTCCGAAGGAAACAATAGTTACATCTGTTCCTTCTCTTTTAATTTCAGCAACACCAATTGGGATAGTATATTCTTCTTCCGGCACTTCCCCTTTGTCACCGTACATTTGCTCGCTTTCCATAAAGATCACCGGATCATTATCGCGGATAGCCGATTTTAATAATCCTTTGGCATCATAAGGATTTGAGGGTACAATTACTTTTAATCCGGGACAGTTCGCATACCAGCTTTCAAAGGCCTGGGAGTGCGTTGCTGCCAGCTGGCCTGCAGAAGCAGTAGGCCCGCGAAAAACGATAGGAATATTGAATTGCCCACCGCTCATCTGGCGCATTTTGGCCGCGTTATTTATAATTTGGTCTATACCTACCAAAGAGAAGTTAAAGGTCATGAACTCAATAATTGGCCTGTTGCCGTTCATTGCGCTCCCAATCCCTATCCCTGAAAATCCAAGCTCAGATATTGGAGTATCAATCACTCTTTCAGGACCAAACTCATCCAGCATTCCTTTTGAAGCCTTATAAGCACCATTATATTCAGCAACTTCCTCACCCATTAAATAAATGGTGTCGTCTTTGCGCATTTCTTCGCTCATCGCCTGCTGGATAGCTTCTCTAAATTGAATAGTCTTCATTATATAGTTGTATAAATTATTGTCAATTTTTTTGCAGAAGCAAAAATAGTAATTAAGCAAAGTTAAAACTACTACTTCCTGATAAAATATTTGTTATGCGTGCATAGTAAATTAATAATTAAATTACTTATCTTCGTAATCGAGAAATACAAACCTATTTAAAAGTATATAAATGAAAATATTAGTATGTATTAGCCATGTGCCGGATACTACCTCTAAGATCAACTTCACAGATAATAATACCAAATTTGATACTAACGGAGTGCAGTTTGTAATTAACCCAAATGATGAATTTGGCCTTACCCGCGCTATGTGGTTCAAGGAAAAACAAGGTGCCACTGTAGATGTAATAAATGTGGGAGGTCCTGAAACAGAACCAACCTTACGGAAGGCCCTGGCTATTGGTGCCGATACTGCCATAAGGGTAAACACACCCGCGACAGATGGTTTCCAGGTTGCAAAAGAACTTGCGAAAGTGGCAGGAGATGGTGGTTATGACCTTATTATTGCCGGAAGGGAATCTATAGATTATAATGGAGGTATGGTACCCGGAATGCTTGCTGCAATGTTAAAAGCCAATTTCGTAAACACCTGTATAAATCTTGAGGTAGAAGGAAATGAGGCTAAAGCCGTGCGTGAAATAGATGGTGGTAAGGAGAATATTACAGCTTCCCTTCCCCTTGTAATTGGCGCGCAAAAAGGCCTTGTGGAAGAAAAGGACCTTAGGATCCCTAATATGCGGGGAATTATGCAGGCAAGACAAAAGCCCCTTAACGTGGTTGAGCCCACAGATGCTGAAGCACAAACTGCTGCTGAGAAATTTGAAAAACCGGCACCTAGAGGGAGTGTAAAATTAATAGATCCAGATAATTTGGACGAGTTGATCAACCTGCTTCATAACGAAGCCAAAGTGATCTAAAAAAAATTAAAAAAACCTCGCAGGTTTTTGAAACCTGCGAGGTTTTGATATAATCAAAAATAAAAATATGTCAGTTTTAGTATATACCGAATCAG
>CAXAZV010000206.1:0-5515 GCA_963973375.1 uncultured Antarcticibacterium sp. | reverse complement strand
ATAATTTTTTTAGCACTTCAAGTTGGGCCTCTTCTGCAACCGGTTCAGAAACAATTTTACCCCGTATATCGATCAATCCTTTGATCAAAGACCCAATAATTGCCATTCTTCTGCTGTTTAAATTGATTTGACTTAATTTAAGCAAAAGTCAAAAAAACCCATACCATTCCAGGTCTAATTACCAATTTTTTAACCTTTAAAAAAGAAGGTGACTATTGGGCTGCCTTGATTCGGGTGATACAGCCTTCAGCACATTTCTCTCCGTCTATTGCTGCAGAAACAATTCCTCCTGCATACCCGGCTCCTTCCCCGCAGGGAAAAAGGCCTTTGACACGAATGTGCTCCAGGGTTCCCGGATCACGCGGAATTCTTACCGGGGAAGAGGTACGGGATTCCGGCGCATGGATCACCGCTTCATTCGTGAGATAACCTTTCATTGTTTTTCCAAATTCCACAAAACCTGCTTTGAGTGTTTGGTGAATAAATTCAGGAAAAACCTCCCGGAGATCTGTTGAAGTTACCCCCGGTTTATAAGACGTTTCGGGCAAGTGAGTAGAAATTTTTCCTCTTACAAAATCTTCAAGCTTTTGAGCAGGAACCCGCTGAGTTTCCCCGCCCAGGGCCCAGGCCTTTTGTTCTATACTTTTTTGAAAATTCATTCCGGCCAGGGGAGAGTTTCCATATTTACTAAAATCGGACATCCGGAGTTCAATTACGATCCCAGAATTTGCCGTGGGTTGATCCCGCTTGCTGGGAGACCACCCATTGGTAACCACTTCACCGGGGCTGGTTGCACAGGGTGCTATAATCCCTCCGGGGCACATACAAAAAGAGTACATTCCCCTGCCGTTAATTTGTTTCACAATGCTGTATGGCGAGGGGGGAAGAAATTCTCCCCGGCTATCGCATTTATACTGGATCTTGTCTATTAATTCCTGCGGATGTTCTACCCTCACACCCAAAGCAAAAGGTTTTGCTTCTATCTCAATTCCTTTTCTTTCCAGTAATTCAAAAATATCCCTGGCGGAGTGGCCAGTAGCGAGAATTATGTTTCGGGCTGCTATTTTATCTCCGTTCTGGGTTATAATTCCGCTTACTTCATTATTCTTTATAAGAATATCTGTAACCCTGGTCTCGAATTTTACCACGCCTCCATGTTCCAGTATCTTCTCTCGCAAACTTGCTATAATAGCAGGTAATTTATTAGTCCCAATGTGCGGGTGAGCATCTACAAGAATATCGCGGGTGGCTCCAAAGGCCACAAAAAGATGGAGGATCCTTTGCACATCTCCCCTCTTTTTAGAACGGGTGTATAACTTTCCATCACTGTAAGTTCCCGCTCCTCCTTCTCCAAAACAATAATTGGAATCTTCATTTACTATATGCTCAATATTAAGCGCTTTTAGATCCCGCCTTCGGCTTCGTACATCTTTTCCCCTCTCAATGATAACAGGTCTTAAGCCTCCTTCAATACAACGAAGCGCTGCAAATAACCCCGCAGGGCCAGCGCCTATAATGATCACCTCTTCTTTATTGGAAACATCCGGATAATCTGGTAACGAAAAATCTTTTGATTCAAAGCTTTCGGCAACATACACATCAACCTGAAGATTAATTTTCACTTCCTTCTGCCGGGCGTCAATAGATCGTTTTATGATCTCCACATGCGTGATCTCAGAAATTCCAATTCCGGAATGTCTTGAAACCTCCTTTTTTAGAAGTTCTTTTTTTGCGGCAGTTTCCGGAGAAAC
Organism: uncultured Antarcticibacterium sp.; assembly: GCA_963973375.1. Classification (GTDB taxonomy): domain Bacteria; phylum Bacteroidota; class Bacteroidia; order Flavobacteriales; family Flavobacteriaceae; genus Gillisia. The sequence goes on along the minus strand of CAXAZV010000206.1, from coordinate 3,764 downwards.
CCTTAGTAGATAATTGTATTTCATCGGGAAAATTATTCTGCAAAATTAAACTTTTCAAAACTGAAAAAACAAACGGGGTCTTTACCTTTGTGAAATGGAAATAAAACCTGACTATAAAGCTTTGATAGAACTGGCCTATGCCAAAATGTATTTTGGAAAATACAAGGACTATTACCTTTCTGAAATTCCGGAATACTACCTTATATGGTACCGGCAAAAAGGATTTCCGGAAGGAAAACTGGGAGACCAGTTGCGGCAGGTAACAGAGATCAAGGTAAATGGGATGGAACAGATCCTGAGAAATATTCGAAAAAAATATCCTAATAACTAAGCCCGGGAAGCATAACCACCTCAATTTCACCCCGAAATATTAGAAGGAGAATAGAGGGATTTTTTATATTCTTCTTTGTAATTTAGCGCCCTGAATATCACAACAAAATAAACTCTTTTAAAATGGCCGAAACCAAGTATATTTTTGTAACAGGAGGGGTTTCTTCTTCCCTGGGAAAAGGAATTATAGCCGCTTCCCTGGCAAAATTATTACAGGCTCGTGGTTTTAAAACCACTATTCAGAAACTAGATCCTTACATAAATGTAGACCCGGGGACACTAAATCCTTATGAACATGGGGAATGTTATGTAACTGAGGACGGGGCTGAAACAGATCTTGACCTTGGGCATTATGAGCGGTTCCTTAATGTGAACACCTCCCAGGCAAATAATGTTACTACCGGAAGGATCTACCAAAGCGTTATTGAAAAGGAGCGCCGCGGAGATTTTCTTGGAAAGACCGTACAGGTTGTTCCCCATATTACCAATGAAATTAAAGAGCGCATCCAGCTATTGGGCCGCAATGGCGATTATGATATGGTTATTACCGAGATTGGTGGAACCGTAGGTGATATTGAATCCCTGCCATATATAGAAGCGGTAAGACAATTGAAATGGGAACTAGGTGATGAGAACGCACTTGTAATTCACCTTACCTTTGTCCCTTACCTGGCTGCGGCAAAAGAGCTAAAAACCAAACCTACCCAGCATAGTGTAAAAACCCTGATGGAAAGCGGAATAAAAGCTGATATTCTTGTTTGCAGGACCGAGCATGAATTATCTGATGAAATTCGCAGGAAACTAGCCATCTTTTGCAATGTGAAGCAGGAAGCCGTAATACAATCTATTGATGCGTCTACCATTTATGACGTACCCAATATGATGCTGGAAGAAGGATTGGATACCGTTGTTCTTAAAAAACTTGGACTTCCTACAGATTCTATTCCAAATCTTGAAGGCTGGAACAAATTTCTCCAAAGGCATAAAAACCCCAAATATGAGGTGACTATTGGGCTTATAGGGAAATATGTTGAGCTGCAGGATTCTTACAAGTCTATCCTGGAATCTTTTATACATGCCGGAGCTGAAAATGAGGTGAGGGTGAATGTAGAAAGCATCCATTCAGAATTCATTAATAAGGACACTATAGAGAATAAAATTGCCCATTTGGACGGAGTATTGGTAGCACCGGGATTTGGAGAACGGGGGATTGAAGGAAAGATCGATGCGGTACGCTATGCCCGTGAGCATAATATTCCTTTCCTGGGAATATGTCTGGGAATGCAAATGGCAGTAATAGAATTTGCCAGGAATGTGCTTAAATTGAAGAATGCCAATTCTACTGAGATGGATCCTCATACCGTTCATCCTGTAATTGATATAATGGAAGAACAAAAAGCCATTACCCATATGGGTGGGTCTATGAGATTAGGTTCCTGGAAATGTGAACTTAAGGAAGACTCTCTTGCTTACAAGGTTTATAAAACTAAAAACATTAAGGAAAGGCACCGTCACCGTTATGAGTATAATAACAAATACAAAAATGAGATAGAAGCTGCCGGATTAAAAAGCAGCGGTGTGAATCCTGAGACCGGCCTGGTAGAAATTATTGAACTGGAAAATCACCCGTGGTTTATTGGTGTGCAATACCATCCTGAATATAAAAGCACTGTGGCTAACCCACACCCACTTTTCATACACTTTATTGCCGCTGCAATGACTTACTCAAAACAAAAAAATAGTGCCAATGTGGCACAAAATCAATAAACGGTCATTTTTTTGACTCGCATTTCGCGGTAAGCGATATTATCCGCTTTAGCTTATTTTATCTTAAACATGGAAGAAAAGAAATTCGATTTACAATCCCTCATAGGGTTTTTCCTTATTGGAGCCATCCTTATCTGGATGTTGTATAACAACTCCTTTGAAGGGGAAACTGCAACAGAAAACCAAACTACAGAGCAAATCCAGGAACCCCCTGTAAATGTTCCGCAAGAAACACAAAATCAAAATACCCCCATTGCTGACTCTACTGCAATAGCCCAGGCTCAAAGCGAACTGGGTGCTTTTGGTTATTCAGCAACTTTGCCTTCAGCCACCAATACAAGCACTACGCTTTCCAATGGATTACTGGAACTCAAGGTTGACAATAAAGGTGGTTATATCTCTGAGGCAAGAATGGTTCAGTATAAAAGATATGATTCTCTTCCGGTTTATCTTATAAAAGACGGCAACGCATCTTTCAACCTTAATTTCACAACCACAGACGGAAGGGTATTGGATACAGAAAATCTGTATTTTGAACCTTCGCTATCAAAAAGTGGTGAAAATCAAGTGCTTTCCATGACATTAAAGGTGTCAGAAACTGAATTCCTGGAATACAGGTACGTTTTAAAACCTGGGGAATATATGCTGGATTTCAGCATCAGGTCTCAGGGGCTAAGCAGCGTGTTCAATAGTTCTAAAGATATTGTTTTAGATTGGAGACTTAAAACGTATCGGGAAGCCAAGAGTATATCTTATGAGAATAAATATACCGAACTGGTTTATGAATATGCCGATGGAAAAGACGATTACCTCAGCCAGGGAGATTTCACTGACGATGAAGAGGAAGATATTACCTACGTGGCTTATAAACAGCACTTCTTTACCTCTATCCTATTAACAGATACCCCTTTTGAACGGGGAAAATTCACTTCTAAAAATCTTGTGCAGGATGAGGAAATAGATACAATATTTACCAAGGAATTCACTTCAACTATGCCTCTCGCCCTTAACGGCGGGGAACTGAATTATAATATGAACTGGTACTATGGGCCTTCAGATTATAAGATCCTGAACAACTATGACAGAAACCTGGATGAAGTCGTTCCCCTGGGATGGGGAATTTTTGGATGGATAAACAAATATTTATTCATTCCTTTCTTTAGCTTTTTAGGTGGTTTCTTACCAAGTTATGGTATCGCAATCATAGTAATGACAATTGTTGTAAGAATAGTTCTCTCACCGGTTACCTATAAATCATACCTCTCTCAAGCCAAAATGAAGGTTTTAAGGCCTGAGATCACAGAGCTTAATGAGAAGTATAAGGATAACGCAATGAAAAAGCAGCAGGAAACGATGAAGCTTTACAGCAAAGCGGGTGCGAGCCCAATGAGCGGCTGTTTACCTGCGCTTATGCAAATCCCCGTTTTCTATGCCCTATTCCAGTTCTTCCCCAGTGCCTTTGAATTAAGACACAAAGGATTCTTATGGGCAGATGACCTTTCCAGTTATGACACCATTGCCCAATTGCCATTCACTATCCCATTTTATGGTGACCACGTGAGTTTATTTCCAATCCTGGCCTCAATCGCCATCTTTATTTATATGATGATGACCACGGGACAAACTATGCAACAGAATCAACAGCCGGGAATGCCGAACATGAAATT
>CAXAZV010000205.1:0-5542 GCA_963973375.1 uncultured Antarcticibacterium sp. | reverse complement strand
TATTGCCGAAAATTCCGGGTTGGTAACCTACCATACCTATGGAAAAACCAATGAGCGCCGCCCACTCACCTATGCGGTGGTTTCTTCTGAAGAAAATCTTAGAAATGTAGACCAGATACGTACTAATCACCTGCGCAATACAGGTGTGGAAAGCGGTAGCTATGATAAATCGGCCGAAAAAGCCATCGTCTGGCTTAGCTATAATGTTCACGGAAATGAGGCTTCCAGCACAGAGGCGGCAATGCAAACACTCTATGAACTGGTTACCAGTAAAAAAGACTGGTTGGAAAATACAGTGGTAATAATTGATCCCTGTGTGAATCCAGATGGACGTGACCGCTATGCCAACTGGTACAACCAGGTAAAAGCTGAACCTTATAATACTTCTCCAATGGCCGTAGAGCATAATGAGCCCTGGCCGGGAGGTAGACCCAACCATTACCTTTTTGACCTTAACCGCGATTGGGCCTGGGCCACACAAGTGGAGACTAAACATCGTATAAAAATTTACAACCAATGGTTACCACATATCCACGTAGATTTTCATGAGCAGGGAATAAATGAACCTTATTATTTTGCTCCGGCAGCAGAACCTTTTCACGAAGTTATCACTCCTTTTCAAAGAGAATTCCAAACTGAAATTGGAAAAAATCACGCCCGCTATTTTGATGAGGAAGGTTGGTTATATTTTACCAAAGAGCGTTTTGACCTTTTGTATCCAAGTTACGGTGATACCTACCCTACATTTATGGGAGCAATAGGAATGACCTATGAGCAGGCCGGAAACGGGGGTGCAGGATTGGGAATAGACACCCGTGAAGGCTATGAACTTAGCCTGGTAGACCGGGTGGCTCATCATCATTCTACCGGACTTTCAACTGTAGAAGTTGCTGCCCGTAATGTGGAAAAATTAAATAATTCCTTTAATGAATTTTACCGCAACAGCAACGCTGAATTTAAGAGCTACGCCCTTAACGGAAATCCCGATAAGATTGCCTCTTTAAAACAATTGCTGGACCTGCATGAGATAAAATACAGCACTGCGGCATCAGGCAAGATCAAAGGAAGAAACTATAACAACAGTAAAACAGATTTTACTGCCACAGGGAACACCCTTCTGGTGAATGCCAATCAACCAAAAGGAAAGATGGTGAAGGTGCTTTTTGAACCTTCAGCAAAATTAAGCGATTCCATTACCTATGATATCACAGCCTGGAGCCTTCCATATGCTTATGGCCTGGAGGCTGTTGCCAGTACACGCGCTTTGAATTCAGGTGAAACCACCTCTACGGCGCCTATTAACAATACCGCGGCTCCTGCGGGTGCAGGTTATGTTTCAAAATGGAACAGCATGCAGGATGCACGTTTTCTTGCAGCTTTACTCAAGGAAGGTATTAAAGTGAGAGTGAGCGAGATTGCCTTTGAAAATAACAGTAAGAAATTTGATCGCGGAAGCCTTGTAATCACCAAAAGTGACAACAGAACAACAGAGAATTTTGATGCAAAACTGGTTGAAATAGCCAATGCTCACAACAGACAATTGAGCCCTGCCACTACAAGTTTCGCTACAAGCGGGCCAGATTTTGGGTCGCCCGAAGTAAAAATGGTAAATGCGCCACGTATAGGAGTGCTTCGCGGAAATGGAACCTCTTCCCTTAATTTTGGAGAGATCTGGCATTTCTTTGAACAACAACTGGATTTCCCTATCACCCCTATTGATACAGATGACTTTGGTTGGATAAACCTGGATAAGCTGGATGTGCTTATCCTGCCAACAGGATCTTACGGAAGGGTATTGGATAAAGACGCAATGGAAAAACTTACAGGCTGGGTAAAAGGTGGCGGAAAAGTTATTGCAATAGGTAATGCGGTGGGTCATTTTGCAGGCAAAGAAGGTTTTGATTTAAAAGAAAATAAGCCGGAGAAATCAAAAGATTCCGCAAAAGGAAATTTGACGCCCTATAATGAGCGGGAGCGCGAAAGCATAAAGGAACTAATTACCGGAAGCATTGTAAAAACAAAGGTTGACAATTCACATCCAATGGCCTTTGGTTATGATAAGGACTATTACAGCCTGAAATTAAGCAATAACAGTTACAGCTTCCTAAATAACGGGTACAATGTTGCCTATTTAGAAGATAAGCCGGAGATCGTTTCAGGATTTGCAGGAAGCGAAGCCAGAAAAAGCATTCAAAACTCTATGACCTATGGTGTAGAACCTATGGGCAGTGGAAGTTTTATTTATTTGGTAGATAATCCCCTCTTCCGTGGGTTCTGGGAAAACGGTAAACTGTTCCTTGTGAATTCAATTTTCTTTGTGAATAATGATGATTTAAGCAGATATTAGAATTTAAAATTCTTTCATTTCCCCCGGCTATAGCCTGGAGTTTTGTATAATTTTTTTCCCTAGACCCCGGCACCAGTCGGGGTCTGTTTATATATGATATTCCCTGCGGGTTTAAACCATTTACTTATTTTCGGCGGTTTTAATCGCCGGGGTTTTCGCTTATTATATTTATATTATTTTCAAAAATTCAATTATTTATAAATAAATTGCATTGTAACCACCACGGCTTATATAACAAAATAAACAGGTTAATATCACCACAAAAAATGAAACATTTCACCACCATTTACCTAGTGCTTTTTTTATTCATCGGTTTAAATATCCAGGCCCAGGAAGCAAAATCAAATCTTAAAATAGACTTTGAAACCTTTACTCTTGAAAACGGGTTGAAAGTGATATTTCACATAGACCGGTCAGATCCCGTAGTAGCGGTTGCCCTTACAAGCCATGTAGGTTCAGCCAGGGAAACCGAAGGCCGTACAGGATTTGCTCATTTATTTGAACATTTGCTCTTTCTTGAATCTGAAAATCTTGGTCCGGGCGGGCTTGATAAATTAAGCGCAAGAATTGGAGGTTCCGGCGCCAATGGTTCCACCAGTCGCGATCGCACCAATTATTTCCAGACTGTACCCAATGATGCATTGGAAAAAATGATCTGGGCAGAGGCAGATAAACTGGGTTATTTCATAAACACAGTCACAGATCCTGTTCTCGCTAAGGAAAAACAGGTGGTTAAAAATGAAAAAAGACAAAGCGTAGATAATAGACCTTACGGGCATACGCAATATGTAATAGACAAGGCATTGTATTCTCAGGGACATCCATACAGCTGGCAGGTAATAGGTTCTCTTGAAGACCTGCAAAATGCTACCCTGCAGGACGTAAAAGATTTCTTTAACCGCTGGTATGTACCCAACAATGTGGTTTTAACCATTGCGGGCGATTTTGATAAAGAGCAGGCAAAAGATTGGGTTCACAAGTATTTTGACGAAATAAAACCCGGCCAAACGATCGATGTACGGGAAAAACAACCTGCTAAACTAAGCGTGGTTAAAAACCTGTATTATGAAGATAATTTTGCCAAATTACCGGAGCTTACCATCACCTGGCCATCGGTTTATTCCTATCATGAAGATTCCTATGCGTTGGAGATCCTTACAAAATACCTTGCTGATGGGAAAAACGCCCCGCTATATAAGAATCTTGTAGCCGAAAAGGAACTTACAGATAATGTGAGAATGTACAATTACACCTCAGAACTTGCCGGGCAAGTTATGCTGCAAGTACGCGCATATGATCAAAAGGACCTTGATGAAGTGAAAGCTGCAATTGACGAAACTTTAAGCAAATTTGAAAAAGATGGTATCCCTGAAAAAGATTTGAGAAGGATCAAAGCGGGGCAGGAAACAGATTTTTACAACAGCATTTCCAGCGTTCTTGGCAAAGGATTTCAGCTGGCACAATACCAGATCTTCGCGGGAGATCCTAACGAGATCAATAAAAATGTAGACAAAATTATGGCTGTAACCCGTGCAGATGTTAAACGGGTATTTGAAAAATACATTAAAGGCAAGCCTTATATCGCAACCAGTTTTGTTCCGAAAGGTCAAAAGGAACTGGCCTTAAATAACGCTGTTTTGGCTGAAGTTGTAGAAGAGAAAATTGTTGAAGGGGCTGAAGATGAGATTGTCCTTGAAGGAAGTGTAACATATGAAAAAACCCCGTCAAGTTTTAACCGGGACGTGGAACCACCTTATTGGGGAACCCCGGAGGTGAAAATTCCCGGCATCTGGACCACGGCCTTACCTTCAGGTTTACAGGTTTATGGGATCACAGAAAATGAAGTGCCCCTGGTACGTTTTGCTCTGGAAATAGATGGCGGATTACTTCTTGAAGACCGCGGAAAAATAGGGGTTTCCAACTTGCTGGCAAATTTAATGACCAAAGGCACAAAGAAAAGGACTCCGCAGGAACTCGAGGAGGCTATAGAACTTCTTGGTTCCAGTATTTCAGTAAATGCAGGGGATGAACAAATCATTTTAAGTGGAAACAGCCTTGCCAGAAATTTTGGTAAAACAATGGAACTGGTAAAAGAGATCCTATTGGAACCCCGATGGGATGAGGAAGAATTTAAACTTGTAAAGCAACAGGCACTAAGCCGCATTCAACAGCAAAAAGCCAACCCCAACAGCATCGCCGATGATGAGTTTAGAAAGTTGGTTTATGGTCCCAACCACATCCTTTCCAACAATAATCTGGGGACACGTGAGAGTGTAGAGAAAATAAGTCTTGGCGATCTTAAGGCCTATTATAAAAATAATTTATCTCCCCAAAATGCCCGGTTTCTTGCCGTGGGAGATCTTAATCAAGAAATTGCGGTAAAATCTCTGAAGGCGATCTCTGCTAACTGGGCGCCAAAAACCGTAAAAATTCCGCAATTCCCGGAGCCAAAAGCTCCTGAAACCTCACAGGTTTATTTTTATGATGTGCCGGGTGCAAAACAATCGGTAATCAAGATTGGTGCCCCTGCCCTTGCTGCAACAGATGCCGATTTTTACAGTGCCGAGGTTATGAATTACCGTTTGGGAGGCGGCGGATTTGCATCACAGCTAACCCAGGAACTGCGGGAAGGAAAAGGATACACCTATGGGATACGTTCCAACTTTAGCGGAAGTAAACTTGTGGGGCCATTTTCAGTAAACAGTGGAGTGCGGTCCAATATCACCTTCGAAGCTGTAGAACTAATTAAACAGATTATGGGCAATTATGCCCAGAGCCTTGAGCCCAACGACCTTGAAGTGACCCAGGGTTTTATGATAAAGAGCAACGCCCGGAAATTTGAAACCCTTAATGCAAAACTGGGTATGTTGAGTGAAATAAGCAATTATGGCCTGGAACCAGATTATATAAAGCAACGCGAACAAACGGTTAATAAAATGACATTAGAAGGGCTACAGGAGCTTGCCGGAAAATATATTGATCCTAATAAAATGATCTACCTCATTGTGGGTGATGCGGAGACTCAACTTGAAAAACTTGAAAATTTAGGATTTGGTAAGCCGGTCCTGTTAAACGGGAATTAATTGTTTTTACCAAAGACAGACGACCTGCTTTCACTACCGGAGATCTATTTCTTTCTGCTGAAGAATGTATGGAAACAAAAGAAATTCATCAGAAAGAACCTTTTTCCCACTT
>CAXAZV010000204.1:0-5566 GCA_963973375.1 uncultured Antarcticibacterium sp. | reverse complement strand
TGACCGCTTCCTTGCTGTCCTTCCCAAAGACAACCTGCTTCCAAAAAACTTACAGGTATCCATACAGCAGGTGATAAAAGCTACCGTAATTAAATAAAGAGCTGTTAATCTTCTATTAAATACTTTCTACCGTTCAGGGTCCTGAATATTGAAATGTGTAACTTTAAAAATTATTAAACCCAGGCTGAAGTATTTTAGCCTAAATCTCGTAATTCTATGAAAAAATTAACTGATGAAGAAATAGAAAAAAAATTAGAATCCCTGGAAGGCTGGAATTATACAGATGAGGGTATACAAACTTCTTTTGAATTTGAAAATTTCAAAGAGGCATTTACTCTTATGACCCGTATTGCTTTTGAAGCCGAATCTATGGATCATCATCCAAACTGGACGAATGTGTACAATACGCTCGAAATTACTTTGAGCACTCATGATGCCGGCGGGGTTACAGCAAAGGATTTTAAACTTGCCAAAGCGATAGAAGATATTGTCAACGCAGAGTAATTGCTGAATTAAATTAATTCACGTTCCATTTTTTAGTTGAAAATGGAACGTTTTTTTTTATTTTTACCACAGAATTTTAAAACAGGTATGGGAAGAGCATTTGAATTTAGAAAAGCACGCAAAATGAAACGCTGGTCAGCAATGGCCAAAGCTTTTACTCGCATTGGAAAAGATATCGTTATGGCGGTTAAGGAAGGTGGCCCGGATCCCGATTCCAATTCCAGGCTGCGTGCGGTTATACAGAATGCGAAGAGTCTCAACATGCCTAAAGAAAATGTGGAGCGGGCTATTAAAAGAGCCAGTGATAAAAGTCAGGGAGATTATAAGATCGTGCTTTTTGAAGGTTACGCACCCCATGGAATAGCTGTTCTTGTTGAAACCGCAACAGATAATAATAACAGGACAGTTGCAAATGTGCGAATGCACTTTAGCAAGAGCGACGGAAATTTAGGTACATCAGGCTCGGTAGAATTCATGTTTGATCATACCTGCAACTTTCGCATAGCTTCCAATGGCCTTGATCCCGAGGAACTGGAACTGGAGCTTATAGATTTTGGAGCTGAAGAGGTTTTTGAAGATGAGGATGGCATCCATATTTATGCCCCTTTCGAAAGTTTTGGCGCTATACAAAAGGAATTGGAACGCCGTGAAATTGAAATTCTTTCTTCCGGTTTTGAGCGTATCCCTCAGGTTACCAAAAAATTAACCCAAGATGAGGCCGCAGATGTTGAAAAACTTTTGGAGCGTCTTGAAGAGGATGATGATGTGCAGCACGTATATCACACCATGGAAGAATCTGAAGAGTAACGAGCCGGGAATTTAAAAATAATCAGGGTTCTTACCCTGTACCCCTTCATAAAATTTCTTTATTTCAATAAGATCTTTTTCGAGGTTTCCTGTAGTGTAAAATGGCTTGGCTACTTTCACTTCCTTTAGGGAGTAATCAAAAGCAACTTTAATAATAGGAACATTTGCAGCCTCGGCAATATAGTAAAAACCCGTTTTCCAGCGATCGGTCTTTTTCCTCGTGCCTTCGGGTGACAATGCCAGCCGGAACACATCTTTGGTTTTGAAAATGGCCGTAATTGCTTCTACCTTATTTTGATTGGGGGTACGGTCCAGCGGCGTGCCACCAACCCATCTAAAATACCAACCAAATGGTGGGCGAAATAATTCTTTTTTACCTACAAAATCGCTTTGTATTCCCAAAATGCTGCGTACCAGCAGTCCCAAAAAGAAGTCATACCAACTGGTATGTGGCGCTACAATAATCACACATTTTTTAATAGCAGGATCAATGGCGCCCTTTAAGTCCCATTTTAATATTTTAAAAAAAATGAATTTAGAAAGAGACACCATTAATCTATCTCTTCTTTAATCTTTTTTTTTGAAACAGGTAGACGACTTGCTTTGGAAACCTCACCTTTACGTCGTTTCTTCTCTTCCATTAGTAAAGAAAGTTCCCGACCTGTCTGGCCTTTTACCGAAGTATTTTCTTCAGCCCTTCTTATTAAGTAGGGAACAACTTCCCGCACAGGACCAAAAGGAACCAGTTTCGCTGAATTATAGCCCTTTTTAGCAAGATTGTAGCTTATATGATCGCTCATACCATACAACTGGCTAAACCAAACTCTGTCATCATTTATTGCTATATTCTTATCCTCAAGAATTTGTAAGGCAAGGTAATTACTCATTTCATTATGAGTTCCAATAAAAGTATGAATCTCATCTATGTTTGCAAGGCAATATGCAAGCACCCCATTATAGCTTACATCTGTAGCTTCTTTATTCTCACATATAGGAGTTGGATATCCCATTTTTTGGGCGCGTTCATTTTCTTTTTCCATATATGCCCCACGTACAATTTTTGCACCTACTATAAAACCATCTTTCACGCCTTTTTCATGAAGGTCTTGTAAGTAAGCCATCCTGTCCCACCTATAGCACTGCAGGGTGTTGTAAACGATCGCTTTTTCATGATTATACTTACGCATCATTTTTTCCATCAACTCATCTGCAGCTCCCTGCATCCAGGATTCCTCTGCATCGGCCAGTACACTTATATCATTTTGATAGGCTGCTTCACAAATATTAGCTACCCTTTGTTGTACTCTTTTCCATTCTTCTTCCTCTTCCGGAGTTAAGGTAACTTTTGAAGAAACTTTTTCCCATATCTCCAATCTCCCAATCCCGGTAGGTTTAAAAACCGCAAAAGGAATCTCTTTTCGTTTCGCCGCAAATTCAATAATACTTATCTTCTTTTTCATGGCAGCATCAAGGTGTTCTTCCTGCTCTTTTCCTTCTACGGAATAATCAAGGATACTGTGAAGTTTCTTGGTATACATTTTCCCAATAGCAGGTAAACACTCTTCCATAGTCTCACCTCCACTGAATTGATTAAAAATGGTTGCCCGTATCAAACCTTCAACCGGAAGATGCAGTTTTAAGGACAAACGCGTCAATGCTGTGCCAAATTTTACCAATGTTGGCCGGTTTATCATTCCAAACAGAAAGAGCGCCCGGTTAAGTTCCTCGTCAGATTTTAATTTAAATGCTGTCTCGGTATCATTGAAGATCTTTTGTGTAATCATTGCGATATTATTGATAAAACAAAGATAATTATTGGGAGTTGATTTATTTATAATTTTCTCCTTATTTTCGACTTTTAATTATATTATTTATACAACCCAAATATGGCAACCCACGCAGCGCAGGCTAAAGTTTTTTATTCAGAAAAAGCTTATGAGAAACTGAATGTTTATTTAGGGAAAACAGTACCCTCTGCTATCTTTATAATTGTGGACAGCAACACCCAGGATCTTTGTCTCCCTCTCTTTTTACCTTTAATTGAAACTAACAGTGTGATTGAAATTATAGAAATGGAGCCAGGGGAAGAACATAAAAACATTGAGACCTGTTCGGCTATTTGGAATGTGTTGTCTGAACTGGGAGCAGACAGGAAGAGCCTGGTGATCAATCTTGGAGGAGGTGTGGTTACTGATCTTGGCGGATTTGTGGCCAGCACTTTTAAACGCGGAATTCCTTATATAAACGTACCTACTTCCCTGCTCTCTATGGTGGATGCATCCGTGGGTGGAAAGACCGGTGTAGATCTTGGAAATTTAAAAAATCAGGTTGGAGTTATCACTCAGCCGGAAATGGTGCTTATTGATCCGGGATTTTTAAGTACTCTTGCGCCGGAAGAAATGAGAAGTGGCCTCGCAGAAATTTTAAAACACGGTTTAATTGCCAACAGGGCTTATTGGGAAAAAGCTATTGACCTAAAAAAGCTGGAGCTTAAGGATCTCCGTGACCTCATTGTGGAATCTGTTGAAATAAAAACAGATATAGTTACCAAAGACCCCCGGGAGGAAAACCTGCGAAAAACCCTGAATTTTGGGCACACCTTTGGTCATGCAATAGAATCATATTTTCTTACTCATCCTGAAAAAAATAAAGTACTACACGGGGAAGCAGTTGCCGCAGGAATGATCATTGCCTTATACCTCTCGACAAAAATTACAAGCTTTCCCCCAAAAGATCTCGAAAGTATTACTCAAACTATCCTCGAATTCTTTCCTGTGATCGAAATAAGGGAAGAAGATTTTTCAAGGATCATAGAACTCCTAAAATTTGATAAGAAAAATTCACACGGAAATATAAATTTTGTCCTTTTAGAAGAAATAGGGGTACCTGTTATTGACTGTAAAGTACTGGAAGAAATGCTTTTTGAAAGTTTACAGTTTTATAAAAATCTTAAAACCAGATAATTGTTTTTATTATCAAATTAAATGTTATAAATTATTTCTCTGATTGGATATAATCCAATTTTTATTATAATTGCACGATCAAATTATTGTTATGAAAAGAGTCATTGTAGATTACAAAAAACTTACGCCTGAAATCTTAAGCCTGCTGGTTGAAAAATATCCCGATGGATATGACGATGACCAGGTTATTTCATTTAAAAACGCTAAAAATGAGACCATTGAGGCTGTTGAAGTGAGAACAGATGATTCCATTTACCTCGTAAAAGTAAGTACAAGACTTGAAAATACTATGGCCAATTATGATGAAGATGATTATGATGATTCTGACTTTAATGAGCCAATAGTAGACATTCCTGAAAAAGGAATTGAGGAAGAAGAGGATGAAGATGTAGATACAGAAAAATAAAAATAGAAAAGGCTGCTTATTTATTTTTAATCGATCCTGTAATCGGGTTGGATCGCTAAGAATAAAAAGCAGCCTCTTTTATCAAGAAAATTTTCAATTAGGCATGTTGTTCTTCATGCTTTCCTTCTTTTATCTCTTCAATAACTTTTTTATTAAAGGCGGGAAGATCATCCGGGTTTCTGCTGGTTACAAATCCACTGTCTACCACAACTTCCTCGTCAACCCATTTAGCTCCGGCATTTTCAAGATCTTTTCGAATAGTATGGTAAGAAGTCATTTCTCTTCCCTTTACCACATCGGCATTTATCAAAGTCCAGGCTGCGTGACAAATTGCTGCTACCGGTTTTTTTTGATTAAAAAAATCTCGGACAAACTCCAAGGCATCTTCATTAGTACGTAAATTATCAGGGTTCATTACTCCGCCTGGAAGTACTAACGCATTATAATCTGCAGCACTTACTTTGTCAAGTGTATGATCCACCGTATATTCCTTTGACCACTTATCCTTATCCCAGGCTTTGATCTTACCAGATTTATCACTTATTATATCAACCTGGAACCCTTCTTTTTCCATTGCCTCTTTTGGAGATGTTAATTCTACTTCTTCAAATCCATTTGTGGCTAGCATTGCTACTTTCTTTTTCATGACTCTTATTTTATAATTAATAACTTATAAATAAAAGTATTAGTTAAGAAATAAAAACTCTATTAAGAAGCTTATAAAAAAAGATGGAAAGGCGTTAAACCTTTATTAATCGTCTGTAATACACTCTGCCCGTTCCTTGTCAATATCAATATTTGCTTTTAGCCTGGCCAGCAATTTATGATCTTCATCGAGTTTTACATTTTTCCTTTCAAGTTTCTCAAGCTCTTTAAAAATGGCGGG
>CAXAZV010000203.1:0-5615 GCA_963973375.1 uncultured Antarcticibacterium sp. | reverse complement strand
AATTTCATTCTGGGTCATAAGCACCGTTGCAAGTTTATTCACTTCAGAGTAATCTTTTAATGCAATACATAAATAGGTTTGTCCAAACCTTTTTTCATCCTCGGGTAATTCTTTTGTTCCTTCCGCAGGAAACCTGGGAGTGGAATGGAGCAAATACAATCCGCAGTTATTCTTTTTTGAAAATGCTAAAACGCCTTTACTATGGCCTTTTGATTGATTGTTTTTTGGTTTAGTTACTGTCGCTGATGGTGGAATTTCATCATTCCAGAGTACATAGCCAATATCTTCCTGCTTAGAAAAAACCTGATCAAGAGTAAGGGCTAAAGCAGAATTATCGTGATCTAAAGAAACTGTGGATAGAGAAAGCCCTTTTTCTGAATTTGAGTCGCAGTATAAGAATTCAAATCCGGTAGAATTTTTGAGTGGTCCTGTTTTCATTGGTAGTTTGTACATAAACCACCAGTCTACCGCCTCATTATTTTGATTGCCTATAGGTGAAATCATAGTAATTCATTTTAATTTTTAATTAAAAAATCTAATAGCCTGGCCGCGATGTTTATGTCAAATTCTTTGTCTATTTCTTTGATGCAGGTAGGGCTGGTTACATTAATTTCGGTGAGATAATTTCCTATTACATCAATTCCTACAAATAATAGTCCCTTTTCAACCAGTTTAGGGCCAATTTCTGAACAGATCCAACGATCGTTTTTCGATAATTTAAAGCCTTTACCTGTACCTCCTGCGGCTAGATTTCCCCGGTGATCACCTCTTGACGGAAATCTTGCGAGTCCATATTCCACAGGCTCTCCATTAATAAGTATAATTCTTTTATCTCCTGTTTCAGAAATTTCTGAAATGTATTTTTGAACCTGAACAAACTCTTCTCCATTTTTACTTACTTCTTCTATAATTACCGGGACATTGGGATCTCCTTTTGTCAAGATAAAAATCGATTGGCCTCCCATTTTACAGGTAGGTTTAATTACTGCTTTTTGATGTTTCTCTAAAAATTCCAGAATTAAAGGTCGTGACCGGGTCAATAGGCTTGGTGGGCAACATTGAGGAAACCAGGAAGTGAAAACCTTTTCATTTGCGTCCCGTAAGCCTTGTGGATTATTTACAACTTTAGCACCTTGTTCCTCTGCTTTTTCCAGAATATAAGTAGCAAGAATATATTCCATATCAAACGGTGGATCCTTTCGCATAAATAAAAGGTCAAAATATCCCAGATTTGAATCCTTAGTTTCAGTAATTTCAAACCAGTTCTCTGGATTATCCTGTACAGAAATTTCCTGGGTTTTTGCTCTTGCATTCCCATCCTGGAGATAGAGATCCTTGAGTTGCATATAGAAAATTGACCAACCGCGTGATTGAGCCTCCAACATCATTGCCAGGGTGGTATCTTTTTTTGGGTTGATGAATTGTATGGGATCCATAACAAAACCGATCTTGACTGAATTCATAGTAGTAATTTAGATTAAATCGGTTTTAGGGAATCAACTCTAAAAAAGGAAACAGGCCTTAGTTATTTTAGTGCCTCCTCTAAGATATAAAAAACAAGGATAAAAAGTTTTTATTACTTGTATTTCAGTTTGTTAAATCTATTTTTCGGTTAATTTTTCAAACCACTCCCAGTCTTCGCCAGGGGGATTTAATTGATAATTTTTAGACCTTCTGGCAAAAATGTGGTACACATTATCTTCAGGATCTTCATGGATACAATTATTAAAAATTTTAAAAGCGAGTCTAAAATCCCTATTATAATATGCCTCCATCCCGGCTTCAAGATTTTTAATACCGGCCTCCTTTTTAGCTCGTCTTTCTTCGGTTTCGGCATCAAGTACTTCATAAAGCCTAACGGCTTTACCTTTTCCTTTTACAGCTACCCGATCTATTAATCGTAGAGAAAAAGATTCCTTCATATCCAATCCATTATAAGTGTCTTCTCCAATTAAAAAACAAGCCCCATATGGTTTGGTAAGTTGTTCTATTCTTGATGCTAAATTTACCGTATCACCTAAGACAGAGCATTGCATTCTGTCTGCACCCCCCATAGTGCCCAAAACCAGGGGCCCGGTATTCATTCCAATTCCTACTTTTAAAGTTGTTCCTGAATGCTTATTAAAATTTGATAAGGCTTTATTCATTTTTATCCCTGCCATAACTGCCTGTTGAGGTGGTACAGAAAATAGCGCCATTATTTCATCGCCGGCATACGAGTCTATAAATCCTCCAGATTCTGTAATAGGAATACCAATTTGAGAGAAGTATTCATTCAATAACTCGATTACTTCCTGAGGCGATAATTTCTCCACCAGGGGAGTAAAATCACGAATATCTGAAAACAGAACGCTCATTTCCATTAAAACAGACTCTCCAAGTTTTACCTTTGCAATATCCTCATGTCCTAAATTTTTTAAAAACTGAATTGGGACAAATCTTTGCTGCGCAGTCAATAATTTTTCCTGTGCTTTATAAATTTTGGCATTTTCAATAGAAATAGTTGCCTGGGCGGCAAGTAGTTTGATAATTTTTACTCTTTCTTCAGTAAAAACACTTCGGGTAAGGTTATTCTCGAGATAAATCGCCAATTTTTGTTTACCCCGAAAAGGCAGAGGTACACAAAGCACCGATAAGGGTTTTTTAGAATTTATATAAGGATCTGAAGAATAAGGATTAACCGCCGAGGCGTTATCCAGCACAATGGTTTCATTTGTTCTAAATGAGGTATTCACCAGCGTAAGAGGTATATTTTGTTTAAAGGTTGCTTCAGATGTTTTTTTCTTATTTAGATCAATTGCGGCCAGAATTGAAGATTTATCGCTTTTCTGTTCAATCAATACTCCTCTTTGAGCTCCCGAATTTTCAATTAATAACTTAAGAGTGGCGTTCAATAATTTTTCTAAAACCAGTTCACCCGATATAATTTGTGAAGCTTTAAAAACAGATTTCATATCTATTTGATCCAGACTTATGCTGGTGGTTTGCCCTGGGGAATAATGATTGTTTTTTTCTTCATTCTTACCTACATTGGAAATATCAGAATTTAAAATTTCAGGGTATTTTTCAAGTAATTGATTGACTTTTCTATGAGCATTCCAACGATAATAAATGTAATAGGCCGATTGTAGATAGCCTTCAGCAGCTTTGGGAATGCCCAGGCTTATTAGCAACAGCGCTGTTCTTTCATTTGCCATAGCAGCGTCTCTTCTAAAATGATGCTTTTTGGCCATATTTATGGATTCTTCATAAAATTTTAGCGCTTTATGAAGGTCGCCGAAAATTCCCGCCATTTCTGCTTCCATAAGTAGCCGTAAATGTTCAAAATTAGCCTCGCATTGTTTTGCCCAGAAAGTAATTGCCAGCAAACTTTCCTTCATTTTACTCAGGAGGTAAGGTTTTTCTGAAGAATCTTTGTACAATGAAGAGCGCACCAAAAAAGAAACAATATGAAAACGCACCAATTGAGGTAAAGCCATGACCGAAGCCATCATTTTATCCTGCTCCTGTACATAATTATAAGCTCCATTGGGATCATTATAAAGTAAATGGATTTCTGATTTATAAATAAAATAATTGGAAATTCCGGTCATGAATTTCCTCTTATACATGCCATCCACACAGGAAGCTTCATCAAAATTTTTATTGGAAAGACTAAACTGACTTTTTGTGAGCCCCTGGAAGTTCAATTGCATTTGTAGAAACAGCGTTCCAGAGTCGTAAGAATCCTGGTAATCACATTCTTTAACAATTAGCAAATATTTTTGTTGTTCCCTGGAAGCTGTTTCCAAATCTAAGGCAGGGTCCCATATAATACAATCCTGGGCGCTATACGCCAAATAAAGCAAATCTCCAGATTGATATCCGGCTTCAATTCCTTTGCGAAACCAGGGGGTCATTGTGGACCAGTGGTTGCTCCAGTGATGCACAAACATGGAATACACGTATATAATGCGGGATTTTAAAGAAATGTCCTTGAATCTTTCTATAAGATCAACACCCAACTTACCATATTCATACCCTTTTGCAGGATCATTAAAATAACCACATAAAATCATACCATAGCCAGCGTATGAAAAAGCTGATTCAGGACTATTGCCAAATTCCAAAGCAATATTTACCGATTTTAGCACCAGATAAGGAAACATTACCCCGCTACCCGATAAAAATGCAGCCGGAAATATTTCCATGATGAGCTGACTTGCAATTTTGGCTTTCTCATCTGTAATTTCAGGTAAATCTATTAAAGAGGAAATTTTTCTTCCTTTTAGCTGGTTTTTAATTCTGTTTACTTCTTCTTCTATATTTGCTTCAGTGGGGCTGTTTAAAAAGTTAAAGCCCAGGATGGACAAGCCTTCATAGGCAGCTACTATAGATTCCTTCATTCGGCCAGTAGTAGCGTATTGACGGGTTTTTGCAGAAAGCACCCTTCCTTTTTGAAGATCAGATCTGGCATTTTCTAACATCATCGCCGACCATTTATCTGCGTTTTCCCAATCTCCGGTTAGGTAAAAGCATTGTTGAATTTCGTCACTTAGTTTCCATCGAAGTTCAAAATTTTCCTGCCAGTTAGCATCCAGCAAACCAACACCTTTTTTTAAATATTTAAGGGATCCATCATAAGCTGATGATGTTTTGGCTTTTATACCGGCTTCTAGATTTAACCTGGCTAAACGTTTTTTTTCTTTTGTATTGGTTATTAAATCACTCCCTGCATTAAGGTGACCAACAATTTCCATTAATCGCTCGTTTATTTCCTTTTTAGATTGATATTTAAGAATTAATCTTCCAATAGAAAGGTGAACAGCCTTTCTTTTACTTTTTGGAATCATACTATAAGCAGCTTGCTGTAACCGGTCGTGTTGAAATCTATAGGAAGGATTTAGGGAATCTAAATAATTTTCATTTGGTGGATGTGAAGGATTGTTAGTATAAGGTTCAATTTCAATGAATTTGTAGGCTTCATCAAGGGGAATTATAATATTCAAATTCAGGGCTTCATATAAATATGAGGCAGTAGTCTCCATGGACTGCTCCCTTATAATTGATAAAGTTTTTAAATCAAAGCTTGCGCCAATACAAGCTGCCAGTTCAAGGACGTGCTGTGTTTGGAAAGGGAGCATTTTGAAACTGGAAACAAGAAAGTCAATAACATTATCGCTGTATTCTACAGCTTTAATTTCATTTATATCCCATTCCCAGATTCCCTTTTCAGCATTAAAGGAAATGGAATTACGTTCATTAAGGCTTTTTAATAATTCAATAGTGAAAAAAGGATTTCCCGCAGTTTTTTCAAAAAGTACTTTACTAAGCAAATTGGCGCTGTAGGCCGGGCATAAAAGAGTGTCTTGAATAAGGTGGGTTACTGCGCTCCTTTTTAATGGCTTAAGGGAAATATTTTCCACGTGGCGGGAGTTTTCAATTTCCCCCAGTGTGAGCAGTAGTGGATGGGTTGTATCCACCTCATTATCTCTGTAAGCTCCTATCAAAAACAGATAGTTTAAATCCTGAGAAACCATCAATTTATGAATAAGATTAAGGGTTGGAACATCGCTCCACTGTAAATCATCCAAAAAAATTACGATGGGATGGTCCTGCTTGGCAAAAACCTTTAT
>CAXAZV010000202.1:0-5623 GCA_963973375.1 uncultured Antarcticibacterium sp. | reverse complement strand
CCTGTAAGGTCCAGCCATGCACCGGCCACATTGGGCACTTCTGCCTGACCTCCCAACATCCCCTCTGTACCCACTTCCCGGGCAACACGCGTTACCTCATTGGAAAGTATGTTCAGGGAATCTACCATCGTATTTATAATTGTAGAAAGTTCAAGTACTTCTCCCCCTTTTTCCTGTTCAGATATCTTTTTGGAAAGATCCCCATTCGCAACCGCCTTTGTCACAGATGCAATTTCCCTTACCTGCGTGGTAAGGTTGGAGGCCATTGTATTCACATTTTCTGTAAGTTCCCACCAGGCACCACCAACATTTGGAACCTGCGCTTGCCCGCCCAGGATACCTTCTGTACCCACCTCACGCGCCACACGGGTTACCTCATCTGAAAATATGTTCAGGGAATCCACCATCGTGTTGATGGTCTCTTTTAATTCTGCAATCTCCCCTTTTGCTTCAATCGCAATTTTTTGTGCAAGATCCCCTTTTGCCACCGCCGTGGCCACATTGGCAATTTCACGTACCTGTGTGGTAAGGTTGGATGCCATATAATTCACATTATCTGTAAGATCTTTCCAGGTTCCTGCAACATCTGGCACTTTTGCCTGACCTCCCAGGATACCCTCGGTTCCCACCTCACGGGCCACCCTTGTTACCTCATCTGAGAAAATGTTCAGGGAATCCACCATCTGGTTAATGGTATCTTTAAGTTCAGCGATCTCCCCTTTTACATCAATAGTAATTTTTTGAGAAAGATCCCCATCGGCCACCGCGGTAGCAACATTTGCAATTTCCCTCACCTGGGTGGTAAGGTTACTTGCCATGATATTCACATTATCTGTAAGATCTTTCCATGTTCCCGCGGCGCTTGGTACAGTCGCCTGGCCTCCCAGTTTCCCTTCGGTACCCACTTCCCGGGCCACCCTGGTTACCTCTGCGGCAAACAGGGTTAGGGAATCAACCATGCTGTTAATGGTATTGGAAAGGATCAATACCTCTCCCCCTTTTCCTTCTTCGGTAATTTTTTGTGAAAGGTCCCCCTCTGCCACCGCAGTGGTTACCGATGCGATCTCCCTTACCTGATTGGTAAGGTTACTCGCCATTGTATTTACATTATCTGTAAGGTCTTTCCAGGTTCCGGCAACATCAGGTACTTTAGCCTGTCCTCCCAGTTTACCTTCTGTACCCACTTCCCGGGCCACCCTGGTTACCTCATCTGAGAATATATTCAGGGAATCCACCATCTGGTTAATGGTATCTTTTAGTTCGGCTATCTCCCCTTTTACATTAATTGTAATTTTTTTAGAAAGGTCACCATTTGCAACTGAAGTTGCTACTCCGGCGATCTCCCGCACCTGCGCTGTAAGGTTGGAAGCCATCGTGTTTACGTTTACCGTAAGATCCTTCCAGGTTCCTGCAACATCTGGTACATCTGCCTGCCCCCCTAACTTTCCTTCTACCCCCACCTCACGGGCCACGTTTGTAACCTCGGCCGCAAAGATGTTCAGGGAATCAACCATCCTGTTTATTGTGGTAGATAATCCTAGAACTTCCCCGCCTTTTCCTTCTTCTGTAATTTTTCTTGAAAGATCCCCATCTGCCACCGCAGTGGTTACTCCGGCAATTTCCCGTACCTGCTCGGTAAGGTTACTCGCCATTTGGTTTACATTATCTGTAAGATCTTTCCATGTTCCCGAAACATTGGGCACACTTGCCTGGCCACCCAGTTTTCCTTCAACCCCCACCTCACGGGCCACCTGGGTTACCTGTTCTGCAAATATGTTCAAACTGCCCAGGGTACGGTTAATAACATCGGCCATCGCCCGGAAATCCCCGGTTACCGTAAGGCTAAATTTATCTTCCAGTTTTCCCGCGGCTATACTATTCAGGATCCTGCTTACTTCCAATACGGGTTTTGCAATAGCCTCAATAAGGATGTTAATGTTGTCAATCATATCCTTCCAAACCCCTGTGGAAGCTCTAAATTCTGCCCGGGCATCCAGGTTACCCTCTATACCTCCCACGCGTGATATACGGGATACTTCTGTACTTACCCCCCCAATCATTTCAACCATGGTATTGTAAGCCTCTGCCAGATCTGCAAATTTATCATTCCGTTCCTTGGACAGCCTAACGGAGATATCTCCTTCCCTAAACGCTTCCAGTGCAAAAATCAGTCTGTCTAACTGCTCATGCATGTAATCGTTATCCTTAAACATTTCTTTATGAGGAACCCTTTTCGCTTTCTTAACAATGGGGTTGTTTGCTGGTGTGACTTTCCGGGCCGAGGATTTAACGGTAGTCTTTGGAGTCGTAGTCTTTTTTGACATGAAATTGGCAGGTTATATTAAGCTAAACAAAGTATAAAGAAATTGAAAATATGGTGCGTAAAAAAAACACTTTATATCTAATAAAATGTGAAAATTTTGTGAAAATTGGTTACAAAACACAATCTTTAAGGGACCACAGAAAAGACAATTTCGTCCTGGTGTTAAAAATACCTTTTGCTACTGAAGCCTTTCTAATAAAGAACATCACATATTTTTAATGCATTAGGCGAAATTTGTAATGCAATACATTAAAATTCCTGAATTTTATTATTTTATTCTTATTTTTGGCCAATGTCAAAATAGCCAGGAAAAAAAACAGGAATGCTTGTTATTTCCCTTTAGCCAAGACATTAAGTAACTATTTACAATTTATCATTTAAAAAATTCCGGAATAAATCTCTTCTTCCAAGAAGAATTTAATGCGGAATCCCCTTTAGGTATTTAGTGTTCTTTAAATTTTCAATGTGACAAATAAAATCAAAATGACTAAAATCTTACTGGTTGAAGACGATTATCACCTGGGTATAATTCTCAATGATCAACTTGAATTGAATGGATATGAGGTTAGACTTTTAAGGTTGCCTAAAGAGACTACTGAAAATCTTCAGGAGGATAAATTTGACCTGGTAATAATGGATAAATTATTAAGCGGGGTAGATGGCACTCAAATATGTGCCGAAATAAGAAATACAGAAGGAATTTCAAAAACACCAATTCTTATGATGTCCGGCTATGATGGTGCAAAAGAGGTTTGTATTGGTGCCGGTGCTACTAATTTTATTGCAAAACCATTTGATGTGGAAAACTTCCTAAAGAGTATTGAAGCTACCATAGCAATGGCCGGGAACTTTCAGGATTAAGAAATTGTTTTAAATAAAGGAATTCGAATATCCCATAAAAATGTAAGCTGTTTTTAATAGTTTATATCCTATCACACAAGCTCGTCTAAAATTTTAGACGGGCTTTTTTTATAGAATTTATTTTTCCTCTTGCTCTCACTACTTATTTCTCTGCATGTAAAGAAGAGGAACTTAGATTTCCTTTAGGTTTTAGCAGTTTGTTCCCGAACAGGAAACGAAATATTCAATTTTTAAGTTTGTCGGCACTAAAGTGGAGTCTGTCCATGTACACGGCTTGTATGACTCTTAAGTAATTTATCTGTTCAATACCAACCTAAATTTAGGTTGATAAACATTCCTCTATGGACAAAATTTTAAATTATGAAAGCAAAATTTCAACTTCCGCTGGCCCTGATTGTTCTCACATTCTTTTTCTCATGCTCTAAAGATGAGTTACCGCCGAATGTTCTGGATGAATCCTTAATTTCTGAGGATTTTTCTAAAAAGACCTATAATAACGGTATGATTAAATCCTATGGCAGTGAAACCATTTTAAAATGGAACGCAGTTTTAGGAGCTGCTATTGACGAGAAGCTTCCAGTACCCTTGGAAGCAAAAATATATGCGTTGGTTACCATTAGTATGCATGATGCTTTAAATAACGTTGTTCCGGTGTATGAGACCTATGCATTAAACAACAGCCTGGTAAATGCACATGATATTTCAAAAAAGAACATCACTCAAATCGCAGATGCTGCAGTTTCACAAGCCGCAAGGGATGTGATGGCAGCCTTATTTCCTCCTTCCACAATAGCGGCAGACGCTTTACTCAATGAAGTTCTTTCTTCAATTTCTGATGAAATGTATAAAGCGAAAGGTGTAGAAATTGGTAAACAGGCAGCTAGTGCAATGCTTCAGAAAAGATCTGGAGATTTCCCCTTTTTATTTACCGCCTATACACCAACAAGTAATGATCCGGGAGTTTACCAGGCTAATTTCCCGCCTTATATGTTTCCCAATCCACCTATTTGGCCGGCTAATGCAGTGTACGCTATTAATTTAGGAGGTTTAGAGCCCTTTGGAATAGAATCCAATGACCAGTTTCTTTTTGATGGGCCTTATTCAATTGAATCCCGTGAGTATGCCGTGGATTACAATGAGATAAAATCCCTGGGATGTGCCGGGTGTACAGCCAGAACTCCGGAACAAACCCAAATTGCTGAATTTTGGCTGGAGAACACGGCCAGTTCTATATACAGACTGTCACGTACGTTAATTATTGAAAATGAATTAAACGGATGGGAATCAGCAAGATTAATCGCTCTTTTGGAAATGGGCATAATGGACTCTTTTATTGCATCTTTCAGGGAAAAATCAGAATTCGTTTCTTGGGCACCTATCACTGCGATAAGAGCAGGAGAGACAGATGGTAACCCGGAAACAACTGGAGATCCAACCTGGAATTCCTTAAAAACTACTCCACCCGTCTTCGAGTTCCCCTCTACTCAGGCCTACACAGCCGGAGCGGCTGCGGAGGTGTTCAGATTATTCTTTAAAACAGATAAGATAGATCTGGTGACCACTAGTCCTTATTATCTTCCTGGTGTAAAAAGATCATTTTCCAGTTTCTCTGACCTTTCGAAAGAACTTTCTGAATCCAGAATTTTCCTTGGGCATCATTTTAGACACTCTGTTGTTGTTGGAGAGAATAACGGTATAGAACTGGGCAACTATGTTTTTAAGAACAACCTTCGGGAGTTGAAGAAAATTAAATAGGTTTTATAAGATCTAATTTATAGCATTTTTGGCATTGAACCTGTCCGTTTTTATTAATGGACAGGTTCTGTTTTTTTAAATATACCTCAAGAAATGCTCAACCTTTTAAACGGTTCAGGATTTCGTTAAAGATAATTTCAGGAAACCCGGGAGTCCATTATTTTTAGAAAGTGATTCAGGTAGAACTTGCCTATGGGAAGCTCCTTTTTATTTATTTCAACCAATTCGTGAGTGAATGATTTTATCTTATTAATAGGAACGATGAAGGATCTGTGAATTCTTACAAACTCATTTTTATTAAGCAATGCTTCTATAGAAGTTATTGTTTGTCTGGATAGATGCATCTTATCCTGGGTAAATATATTTATATAATCCTTCGAACTCTCAATGTAAAGGATCTCATCTAAAATAATTCTAACCTGTCTTCTATCTATACGAAGGTAAATCGAGTCAACTCCGGATATTCTTTTTGATGCAGCAGGCTCATCCATGGGCAACACATTCTCATTACCCGGCATTGCTTTATTAAGCGCCTTTAGAAAGCGATCAAAACGTATTGGCTTTAGCAAATAATCTACAACACCCAATTCAAACCCGTCCAATGCATATTCTTTATACGCAGTTGTGAAAATTACTTTAGGCGGATTTGTTAGTGATTGCAATAATTCTGTGCCCAGGAGTTCC
>CAXAZV010000201.1:0-5672 GCA_963973375.1 uncultured Antarcticibacterium sp. | reverse complement strand
GACATCCCAAAGTGATTTCAACAGAAGAAGAATTCGCTCAGGGAACTTTCCAGCCTATAATTGATGATCCTCAGGCAGATCTGAGTAAAATCAAAACCCTGGTTTTTTGCACAGGTAAGTTTTATTACGATTTAATAGAAGTGCGTGAGGAAAAGGGTAGGGATGATGTGGCTTTTGTAAGAGTCGAACAACTTTTCCCCTTACCTACTGAAAAGATGAAGGAGATAATGGCAAAATATAAAAATGCCGATGATTTAGTTTGGGCACAGGAAGAACCGCGTAATATGGGAGCCTACGGTCACATGTTAATGCATTTTGATGAAGCTAAAAACTTTAGGGTTTCCAGCAGAAGATTCTATGGTTCACCGGCCGCCGGAAGTTCAGTGAGATTTAAAAAACGTCACGAAAAAGTTATAGAAAGTGTTTTTGATAAAACCATGGTTTAATCAAAACTAATAAATAGATTTACAAATAGTAACAGGTTTCCCGCAAAGTGAAACCTAAAAATAAATTAAGATCATGGCTTTAGAAATGAAAGTTCCTTCTCCCGGAGAATCAATAACCGAAGTAGAAATAGCTCAGTGGCTGGTTGAAGATGGAGATTATGTTGAAAAAGACCAGGCAATAGCAGAAGTTGATAGTGATAAAGCAACTTTAGAATTACCTGCCGAGGCAAGTGGAATTATAACTTTAATGGCCAAGGAAGGCGATGCTGTTGCCGTTGGAGCGGTAGTTTGCCTTATTGATACAGATGCTGCAAAACCGGAAGGGGAAGAAAAGGCTGAAAAACCAAGCGGAGATGAGGGTTCTGCAGATGATTCAGAAAAGGATCTTACTAAAGAAAATGCAAAAGAAACTCCGAAAAAGGATAGTGAAAAGGCAGCTCCTGAAGAAAGGAAAGAAACTAAGGCGCCGTCATCAGATAAAAAGGAATCTTATGCTACAGGCACCCCCTCTCCGGCAGCCAGAAAAATTCTTGATGAAAAGGGAATTGATTCAAAATCTGTAAGTGGTTCCGGTCGTGACGGCAGGATCACCAAAGAGGATGCTGTTGAGGCAAAAGCTTCTATGGGAACCCCGGGCCGTGGGAAAAGAGGTGAGGAGCGCAAGAAAATGTCAATGCTTCGCCGTAAAGTTGCGGAAAGACTTGTAAGCGTAAAGAATGAAACGGCTATGCTTACTACATTTAATGAAGTTGACATGTCCGCTATTTTTTCTTTGAGGAAACAATATAAAGATGAGTTCAAGGACAGGCATGGAGTAGGATTAGGATTCATGTCCTTTTTTACCCTTGCAATTGTTAGGGCATTAGACCTGTACCCAGATGTTAATTCCATGATAGATGGTGATTTCCAGATAAAACACGATTTTAAAGATATTAGTATCGCAGTTTCAGGACCAAAAGGTCTTATGGTGCCTGTTATAAGAAATGCCGAGAATCTAGGTTTTAGAGGCGTGGAAGATGAGGTTAAGCGTTTGGCGCTAAGAGCAAGAGATGGGCAAATTACTGTAGATGAAATGACAGGAGGAACATTTACTATCACCAATGGTGGAGTATTTGGATCTATGTTATCTACACCTATTATTAATCCTCCCCAAAGTGCGATCCTTGGAATGCACAATATTGTGGACAGGCCGGTTGCTATAGACGGGCACGTAGAAATACGTCCTATAATGTATGTGGCATTGTCTTATGATCATAGGATCATAGACGGGAGAGAATCTGTTGGATTCCTGGTTGCAGTTAAAGAAGCCCTGGAAAACCCTGAAGAGTTATTGATGGATAACGATGCTAAACGAGCATTGGAACTTTAATTAATAGTCACCTGATTAAATCTAAAAAGGCAGCAATTTTCATTGCTGCCTTTTTAGATTGGTTGGCTCCCAAATAATCAAAATAATTCAAATAATATAAAAAGATTTAATAGAAGCACCAGAATAACTGCAACCGCAAGAATTCCCATTCCGGCATCATAAAGCTCCCTTTTTTTAACTTCGAAATTCATATCTTCAACGTATACTATCAAATGTAAATGATATTGTTGAAGAAACACATGGGGGTTTTTCCCCATATTTTGGATTATTTGAGGTAGAGGGCTTTATTCTTATAATCAATCACAGCTTTTCCACCCCTTAGAATATCTGCTCCAATAATCCCGTGGACTTTTTCGGCTTTATGGTTTACAAGGGCCTCATTAACATGAGTAAGATCAAAAAGTACCAGATCGATCTTTTTCTTTTTCCATCCTTTGATCTCAATTGTGTTTTGTTGGGCTATCCTGGTGAGCATATTAGTGGCTCCCGCTCCTGCAGCTCTTATTTCACTGTCTTCAGCCAATAAATTGAAATGTTCTACCGCCTCAAATCCTACACAGGAACTTGAAGCTCCGGTGTCAAGAATAAAATTTCCTTCTATTTTGTTGATCCTTGCAACCAGTTCAAAATGGTTTGTTTCAGTATATTTAAGTTTTACCCTATGATAGCCTTTTCCTTCCATCAGTTTTTTTAAAGACGCCATTCTTTTTCCTTTTTTGACAAAGATAGGTCTTCAAAATAAATTAATTTTGCAATTATGATATTAACCGATACGCATACTCATTTATATAGCAAAGATTTTGACGAGGATAGGAAGGATATGATCCGGAAAGCCCTGGAGAAACAGGTTACTCGGTTTTTTATTCCCGCAATAGATTCTTCTCATACCCAAAGTATGTATGATCTTGAAAAGGAGTTTCCAGAAAACATCTATTTAATGATGGGCCTTCATCCAACCTCGGTCAAAGAAAATTGGGAAGATGAACTGAAGCATGTAGAAGAGGAATTCTCACGAAGGAAGTTTTACGCAGTAGGGGAAACAGGTATAGATCTTTATTGGGACAAATCTTTTCTTAAGCAACAGCAGGAAGCTTTTACCAGGCAAATAAGGCTTGCAAAAAAATATAATTTACCTGTGGTTATTCATTGTCGCGATGCCTTTGATGAGATCTTTGATGTTTTGGAAAAGGAAAAAGGTGAGGATTTATTTGGCATCTTTCATTGCTTTACCGGCAACAAAGAGCAGGCGAACCGCGCACTTTCATATAATATGAAATTAGGAATAGGAGGGGTAGTTACATTTAAAAACGGTGGAATTGATAAATTCTTAGGAGAGATCCCGCTGGAAAATATAGTGCTGGAAACAGATTCTCCCTATCTGGCACCTGTACCATATCGCGGTAAAAGAAATGAAAGTTCGTATATTGAAATTATTGCCAATAAAGTTGCCGGGATATATGGAGTAGACCTCAATAAAGTTGCCGAGGTTACCACTCAAAACTCCCGGGACATATTTAATGTGTAAATCATATATTTGATTTTAATTTTGTTCTTTTGCTATGCCAACTAAAATGCCTGTGTCAAACTTTGAAGAAATAAGATTCTATCACGATAATGAAGTGCATCCAGCGCTTAAGCAATATGTGAAGCATCCCATGGTGAAAGCATTACTTCAATTCACCTTTCCGGAAAAACCCTTTGAGGAAATTGAAGAGATTGCCTTAACCTGTAACTCCATTAGGGATTTTCAAACTAAAATAATTTACAGTAGTGTACAAAGGGTCCTGGAAAAAAGTTCGGAAGGCTTAAGCTACAGCGGTTTTGATAAACTGAAAAGCGATGAGTCCTATATGTTCATTTCCAACCACCGCGACATTATACTTGATACAAGTTTGCTCAATTGCGTGCTGTATGAGCAGGGATTGATCATGACGGCATCAGCCATTGGTGATAACCTGGTAAAAAAACCTTTTCTTTTGCTGCTTTCCCGCATTAACCGGAATTTCTTGGTACAACGTGGCCTTGGACCGAGGGAAATGCTTAAAAGTTCGCAAAATCTTTCAGAATACATACGTCATCTTCTTCTTGGAGAAAATAGATCTGTTTGGATGGCGCAGCGGGAAGGTCGTACCAAGGACGGGAACGATACCACGCAGCAGGGAGTTTTAAAGATGCTTGCCATGGCCAAGGGAGATATGAGCATTGCAGAGTATTTCACAAAGATCAAGATCGTGCCTGTCGCAATTTCATATGAATTTGATCCTACAGATGTTCTTAAAATGCCTGAAATAATGGCCAAAAGAATGGAGACTACCTATACAAAATCTGCTAATGAAGATTTTAATTCTATTATGCAGGGTGCGCTGGGAAATAAAGGAAGGATCCATATAAAGGCAGGAGATGTTTTAAATAGCAACTGGTTTAAAAACATTGATAGTGAACACACATCTACCAATGACCTTCTAAAGGCAATTGCTGCCGCTATAGATGATAACGTTCATAAGAATTACAAGCTTTGGCCGGCAAATTATGTTGCGCTGGACCTTCTAAATAATAATGACAATTATTCCTCTCATTATACTGTAAAGGAAAAAAGGCAGTTTGAAAGACGCCTTTCCCGCAGGATCGATGTAAAAAACGCACTTGAGGTAAACAGTTATCTTTTAATGTACGCTAATCCGGTAATAAACCTGGAGGTCCTTAATGAAAACAAGATCTAATATCTTACTAATATATACCGGTGGAACCATTGGTATGATCAAGGATTTTGAAACCGGAGCTTTAAAGGCTTTTAACTTCAGCGAACTTTTGCATAATATCCCGGAATTAAAACTTTTGGAACATCATATTGATACCATTAGTTTTAAGCAACCAGTAGATTCTTCAAATATGAATCCCACACAGTGGGTTCAAATTGCCAATATAATAGAAGAGCGTTTTGAAAATTATGATGGTTTTGTAGTGTTGCATGGGAGTGATACTATGTCATATACCGCAGCCGCCCTAAGCTTTATGTTTGAGAATTTAACCAAGCCTATAATTTTTACGGGTTCGCAATTACCTATTGGTGACCTGAGAACAGATGCCAAGGAAAACCTTATTACCAGTATCCAGATAGCGGGGCTTCAAAAACAGGGAAGGCCGGTTATTTCTGAAGTAGGATTGTATTTCGAATATAAACTTTACCGCGCTAATCGCACAACCAAGGTAAATGCAGAGCATTTTCAGGCATTTGCATCCATGAATTATCCTCCGCTGGTAGAATCTGGTGTATATTTATCTGTAAATCATCATGTGCTCTGGAAGACAAACCGACGGAAAAAGACCATGCTGCATACCAACTTAAATGATGATGTTCTTATTTTAAAAATGTTCCCCGGGATAAATGAACAAACTGTAGATCATATTCTTTCCAGGGACGGATTGAAGGGTGTGGTGCTGGAAACTTTTGGCAGCGGAAATGCTCCTACAGATAAATGGTTCATCAATTTATTGAAAAAACACATTGAGAAAGGACTGGTAATTGTAAATGTTACACAGTGTATTGCCGGAAGTGTGGTCATGGGACAGTATGAAACGAGTACTCAGCTTAAAAAAATAGGGGTAATTTCAGGAAAGGATATCACAACTGAGGCTGCTGTGGCTAAATTAATGTACCTTTTGGGTAAGGATTTATCACCTAAAGTGTTCAAAACCATATTCGAGACTTCCCTGCGTGGGGAAATGTTATAAAATTAACGCATCTTATTTGATGGTGAAGTTTTTTTTTTGTTATTTGGCGCACCAATTTAGAACAACTTAATAGAGAGGTGGCCGAGTGGTCGAAGGCGCACGCCTGGAAAGTGTGTATACCCCAC
>CAXAZV010000200.1:0-5723 GCA_963973375.1 uncultured Antarcticibacterium sp. | reverse complement strand
ATAATATAAAATCACGTATAAAATGAGTAAAATAATTGGAATTGACTTAGGTACTACCAACTCTTGCGTTGCAGTAATGGAAGGTAATGAACCAACGGTAATCCCAAATGCCGAAGGAAAAAGAACCACTCCCTCTGTAATTGCATTTGTAGAAGGTGGAGAGATTAAAGTAGGAGACCCTGCAAAGCGTCAGGCGGTAACTAACCCAACCAAGACCATATCTTCTATTAAAAGATTTATGGGAAACAAATATTCTGAATCTTCTAAAGAGGCAGGAAGAGTTCCTTATAAAGTACTGAAAGGTGATAATGATACAGCCCGTGTAGATATTGACGGAAGAATGTACACTCCACAGGAACTATCGGCTATGATCCTTCAGAAAATGAAGAAAACTGCTGAAGATTATTTAGGACATGAAGTTACAGAAGCAGTTATCACTGTTCCTGCATATTTCAATGATTCCCAGCGTCAGGCTACTAAAGAAGCCGGTGAGATTGCAGGCCTAAAAGTTAGAAGAATTATAAACGAACCAACTGCTGCGGCACTTGCGTATGGTCTTGATAAAAAATCAACCGACCAGAAGATCGCTGTTTATGATCTTGGTGGTGGTACTTTTGATATCTCTATCCTTGAGTTGGGTGACGGGGTTTTTGAAGTATTATCTACAAATGGTGATACACACTTAGGTGGTGATGATTTTGATGAAGTTATTATCGACTGGTTAGCCGATGATTTCAAAAAAGCCGAAGATATCGACCTTAGAAAAGATCCAATGGCTTTGCAACGTCTTAAAGAAGCTGCAGAGAAAGCGAAGATTGAATTATCATCTTCCAGCCAGACTGAGATCAATTTACCATATGTAACCGCTACAGCAACAGGACCAAAACACCTTGTGCAAACTTTAACAAGAGCGAAATTTGAACAATTAGCTGATGAATTGGTGAAGCGTTCTATGGCTCCTGTAAAGAAAGCTTTAGATGATGCAGGACTTACAAAGAGCGATATAGATGAGGTGATCCTTGTAGGAGGTTCAACCCGTATCCCTAAGATCCAGGAAGAAGTTGAAAAATTCTTCGGTAAAAAACCATCGAAAGGAGTAAACCCAGATGAGGTTGTTGCAATTGGAGCTTCTATTCAAGGTGGAGTATTAACCGGAGAAGTAAAAGATGTATTGCTTCTTGATGTTACGCCACTTTCCTTAGGTATTGAAACTATGGGAGGAGTTATGACCAAGCTTATTGAGTCAAACACTACAATTCCAACCAAGAAATCACAGGTTTTCTCAACAGCGGCCGATAATCAGCCTTCTGTAGAGATCCACGTGTTACAGGGAGAGCGCCCAATGGCTACAGATAATAAGACCATAGGTAGATTCCACCTTGACGGTATTCCACCGGCACAAAGAGGTACACCGCAAATTGAAGTGACCTTTGATATTGATGCCAACGGTATCATCAAAGTAAGCGCTACAGATAAAGCGACCAATAAAACTCAGGACATTAGAATTGAAGCATCTTCAGGATTAACAGAAGAAGAGATCAAGAAAATGAAAGCTGATGCTGAAGCTAATGCTGAAAGCGATAAGAAAACCAAGGAGAAAGTAGAAAAGCTAAATGAAGCTGATGCTATGATCTTCCAAACTGAAAATCAGTTGAAGGAATTTGGAGATAAACTTTCAGATGAAAAGAAAAAGCCTATCGAAGAAGCTTTGGAAGATTTGAAGAAAGCTTATGAGTCTAAAGAAGTTGAAACAATTCAACCTGCTCTTGATAAAATCAATGAGGCCTGGAAAGTAGCTTCAGAAGAAATGTACAAAGCACAGGCCGAAGGACAACCTGGAGGACCACAAGGTGCACCGGGAGCTGACGGACAGCCGGGCGGAAGCGGAGACTCCAAACAAGGAGACGACGTGGAAGACGTAGATTTTGAAGAAGTAAAGTAAGCAGAGAACAGATTTTGCGCAGCAAAATCTTGTGAATCGCTTATCCTGAGCCGCAGGCGAAGGATCTTTTTAAAACACAATTATAACTAAGCGCAACCATTTTTTAATGGTTGCGCTTTTTCATTTGGAACAATTATTACGTATTATAAAAAGAAGTTGTAGTAAAGATACACCAGGTTAAAAACTACCAGAAAAGCAAAACAAATTAAACTAAACAGCCTGTAATTTTTACCAGGCCTGTGTTTTTCCGGCATCTGGTTCCCTGTAACGAGTTTGTAATTAAACCACGCCAGAAAAGGAGCTGAAAGAAAAGAAAGACCTGCAGCAAAATCCACCAGAATCGTGAAAGAGCCTGAAAGGAAATAAAGAATGGAAAGAGAAAGAACGGGAATTATAAAAATTGCCATTTTGTAAATCTTCCATTTATGTTCTTTATCCTTAAAATCGTCCTCTTTAGATTCTTTTAATTCTGAAATTACCCGGGGATAAGCATCAGTCACAGTTAAAACTGTACTGAACATTGTAATAAATGCAGCAACGGAAATTAAAGGCTTACTCCAGTCGCCAAGGGTTTGCCCATAGAGGTTGATCAATTGGGAAGAAAATTCTACACTGTTGGAAGAAAAGGAAGTGCCGCTCCCAAACATTACCAGCACCCCCAGGAGGAAGAACAGTACACCAATAAAGGCTGCTGAAAGATATCCAATATTAAAATCTACAAAAGCTCCTTTTACAGATAATTTTTGTTTCGTCTGCGTTGCCCGCTCCTTTGTCCAGAGGGAA
Source organism: uncultured Antarcticibacterium sp. (assembly GCA_963973375.1). Taxonomy (GTDB): domain Bacteria; phylum Bacteroidota; class Bacteroidia; order Flavobacteriales; family Flavobacteriaceae; genus Gillisia. The sequence goes on along the minus strand of CAXAZV010000200.1, from coordinate 2,998 downwards.
TGCCATACTGCAGCATCCAAAGGAATAGGCATCCAACCCATGAAGGCGATTATAAAACCTAAACTTGCAGTGGTCCATAAAGAAGGAGATGCAGTTGTTATCGCTTTTTCCGTAGTTCCGGCACTCAATGCCATAAGAACGGCAGCTAATGTAGCCAGGGTAAGAACAGAAACTATAATCTTCATACTCTTATCCAACCCCGGATATTTGCCAATTAATAGAAGCGCTATACAGGAAGTTAGAATAATTAGACTCCAGAGAAAAGGGGAAAGTCCTAGGTTAAAGAGCCTTTCGGCAAGGCCTGCCGTCACTATGGTCACTGCAGCCTGAATTATGAACATGCTACCTATCGTGAGCACCACATAAGTCCAGTAGGGAAATTTCCCCATTGTTCTATAGCCTGAAATAAGGTGCTTTCCTGTTCCCGCGGCAAAGCGCGGACCAAACTCCAGGAAAGGATACTTCGAGACACAGGCAAGAATGAGAACCCAGAATAGTACAAAACCATAATCTGCTCCTGCACGTGTAGCTTGTACAAGGTGAGACACTCCCACCGCTGCACCCGCCAGTAAAAATCCTGGTCCAATGCTGCTTAGAAGAGATTTAAATGTTTCCTTGTTGGATTCTTTTATCTGCATTTGTAATTAGCCGATGATTGCTGGAAAGTTAATCGTTATTTGTTAATCGTAATTAGAAATTTTTCCTTCAGCCATAGCACTATCATTATTTCTAAACCTGATCTTTCTACACAAGCTTTTTAATAATTTGTACATTCATTTCATGCCCTCCTTCAAAGGAGGTAATTTCAAGCTTATCCTTAAATAGAAGCTTTGCACGCTTGTGTTCTATTTTAAGCTTTTCCTCATTTAAATACTCATCCTTAGTGCCGTAGATCATTTTTACGCGCGTTTTGGTTAGAAATTGAAAATCTTCCGGGGATAGCTCTGGTGGCAACCCACCGGAGCATAGAACGAGTTGAGAGCACTCCACTTTATTTCTGGCCACCCAGCGTGTCGCCACCGAGACTCCCTGGGAATATCCCAAGAGGATAAGATTTGGCTTATTTTGGAGTGCTTCTGCAGTATATACTTCTTCGAGATAATTGAGCACATTTTCAATTTCAGCCTCTGTGTGTTCTTTAGTTAACCAGGAGGCACCAACATGACGGTATTCGTTGGACAGGTAATATTTAGATGGTGCCTGGGGTGCAATAATGTAATTTTCTTCCGGATCCAGATCTTTAAAATATTTTAAAAAATACCTGCTCAGGTACCCGATCCCGTGGAACACGACCCATACATTTTTTGTTTTTTCAGTATAATTATTTAAGGTGCTGTAAGAATTGACGGTTTCATAAGAAACCTGTTTTTCTGCGGGATTCATCCTATTTGGTTTTGTATTTTTACAAAGTAAACAATCTTAAGTGGAATGGAGAAACAAGAAATTCTTGCCAAATGCAATGAAATGTCACGAAATACCCTGATGCAAACTTTAAATATTGAATTTATTGATATAGGTGAAGATTTTGTCACCGCCAAAATGCCGGTTACCGCTGCTGTTCACCAACCAGACGGGGTGTTGCACGGAGGAGCCAGTGTTGCTCTTGCTGAAAGTGTTGGCAGTGTAGCTTCTCACATTTTCATTGATGCCGCTGAATATTATATAAGAGGAATAGAGATCTCTGCCAATCACATTAAGAGTATTTCTGAAGGAGATGTGTATGCAAAGGCCACTTTTATTCATAAAGGCCGTACCACCCAGTTATGGAACATTAGGATCACAGATGTTGATGATAATCTTATTTCCCTGGTCAAACTTACAACCATCGCTCTTCCAAAAAAGAAATAATGGAAGGTTCACAAGAATTTTTTGAAGCCCTACGGTCTCATTGGGAAAAAAAATTACCCTTTGTGGCCTATAGGGATCTTGCTGGAAAGGAAGTTAATATAAAGGCGCTACTGCAAGCCGATACCCAACTTAATAAGGTGGTGGATTTTTCAGAAAGCGGATTTGTATTCGCACCCTTTGATAATTCCCGCGATATAATTCTCTTTCCTGTAAATAATTCTCAAGAGATCACTACTGTTTTTAATGAAAGGGATAATTACAACCCTCACCAAAAAAGTGGAAATAATACAACTGAAACTTCAGAAGGAAAAAAAGCGCATTTAAGACTGGTTGAATTGGGCATTGATGCCATAAAAGCAGGAGGTTTAGAAAAAGTTGTCCTTTCCAGAAAGGAAATTCTTCAAGCTGAAAATCAGGATGTGATTGAAATTTTTAAGCGCTTATTAAAGAAATATCCCGATGCCTTTGTATATATCTGGTATCATCCAGGAATTGGTTTATGGCTGGGTGCTAGCCCGGAAACGCTCCTTAAGGTAGAAAGAAACCGGGTAAAGACCATGGCGCTGGCTGGCACAAAAAAATACAGCGGAGAAAACGAGGTAGAGTGGGGCCAAAAAGAAAAGGATGAACAACAGATAGTGACCGATATTATCCTGAAAGGATTGCAAAAAACCTGTACCCATCTCGAAACCACGGGGCCTTATACCACAAGGGCCGGCAATTTATTACACCTTCGTACTGATATTTCCGGGGAGATAATCTCACCAATTGACAATTCCAGTATAGCAGCAATGCACCGCGTCACGGCCGAAAATCTAAAAAATTTGATCTATTCTATTCATCCTACCCCCGCCATATGTGGCCACCCAATAGATAAAGCCCGTCAATTTATTCTGACAAATGAAAATTATGACCGGGAATTTTATACCGGGTATTTGGGGGAACTGAATATGAAAAAGGTTGTTAAGCGAAGTGTCACCCGCCGTAATACCGAAAATTTGGCGTACGGCAGTATGCTCGTCCAAACCTCTCTTTTTGTAAATCTGAGGTGTATGAAACTGGAGAAAACTGGAGCTGTTTTATTTGTTGGAGGCGGTATTACAAAAGACTCAATTCCTGAAGCAGAATGGGAGGAAACCAACAACAAGGC
>CAXAZV010000199.1:0-5794 GCA_963973375.1 uncultured Antarcticibacterium sp. | reverse complement strand
GTCATCCGATATAGATAAATTTTCTTTTGAAAATTTAATTCCAATTTCCATTATTGTAGTATCCTGCTTTACATCGGCCATTTTTGCAATTTTGGCAGCCAACCCCAAATTTGTTAAGCTTGACCCTAAAAAACTGGAAGATAAACATAGCCTTCTTTTTTTTGGAGAGATCGCAAACCACTCCCAGAAAGAATACTTGCACAAGATGGAGGAGATGCTCACGTCGAGAAATGAGATATATAAAAATATGATAATTGACCTGCATAGCCAGGGAATTATCCTTAAGTACAAATTTAATTACGTAAGCTACGCTTATAGGATTCTTATGCTGGGATTTGGGCTGGGCGTAATTTTTTTCCTGATATTTCTTTTCATTCAATAGGCATTTCAGGTCATAGGAATACCATTTTATTTATTTAAGAGCAATCCTGATGTAACCGGCAGAATATATTTTTATGTTGATAATACCGGTAATTTTCGTGTATATAAATATTGATGATGAAAGTAGCTTTAAAGAAAATTAATTTAAAATCATATTGGCTCTTTCTATTGTTTGCCTTTATAAATTCTGCTTCTGCACAACAATTAGAAAAAACCTCTTTATTTAAAAGTGACGAAATCCTGGAAGCAAGGCTGGATTTTTCCATTAAGGATCTCAAAAAAAGTAAAAGTGATACCATCTACCATACTACCTGGTTTTATTACAAGAATGAATTTCAACAATGGGATTCCATTAGTATAGATATTAGAGCCAGGGGTAAATTTCGCAGGGAAAATTGCTTTTTTACTCCTATAAAGATTGAAATTAAAAAGAAAGATCGTGAGGGAACTTTATTTGAAGGAAATAAGAATTTAAAGCTTGTGATGCCTTGTCTTAACAGCAAGGGTAATAATGATCTTGTGATCAAAGAATATTTATGTTATAAAATGTACGAAGAAATTTCCCCTTACACCTTTAGTACCCGGCTCATAGATTTGACCTTTACAGACAACAGGAACAGGAAGTCAAAGATGTATCACCTTAAGGCTTTTATTATCGAAGACGATAAGCAGGTAGCAAAGCGCTCAAATGGGAAAATTTTGGAGGGATTCCAGGTAAATCCTTTGTTCATGCAGGATAGTTTAGCTGCAATGCAGGATGTTTTCCAATATATGATTGGGAATACAGACTGGTCCAGTGTTATGCAGCACAACGTGAAAGTTATGCTGTTGCCCTCGAGATTGAAAGTGCCCATTCCCTATGATTTTGATATGACAGGACTTGTAAATGCACCTTATGCTGAGGTTAAAGAATCAATGCCTATAAAAAACGTTAGAGAGAGGCATTTTCGTGGCTATTGCAGGAACAAGGAAGTGTTTGAATATGTAAGATTGAAATACCTGGAGCTTGAGCCCTCTCTTTATTTTGCGTTGCGCGGGGTGGAAAACCACCTGGATCCTAAAGAAACGCTCGAGGTAGAGAATTATCTTAAAGATTTTTTTCTTTTAATGAAGAATAAAAAAAGGTATGATGAAAATATTTCTCAGGCATGTCGGAAAATAGAATAACTTAATATAAATTATTAATGATTATAATAGATTAACAGTTTACAAATAAAAACAATGGCTTTTCCTTCCCAGTTCACTCGTATTTGGATAACGGTCTTATTCATTTCACTGTTACAACTATGTCCTGCCCAGGATATATTGGTTCCACCATATCTTCAGCCGGGAAACGTTTCCGGCCTAAATAAAGAAGAAAAGGTTATAATTTGGCAAACAGACGATCAACCGGGGGTGTTTAAGGTCGAGTTTACAGAAGGAACTTCCTTTAACAGGATTAAAGTTGCTAAAATATCTTCGGTGAATCTCAACAACAGTGAAAAACCATCAAAGTTATACCGGGCAACACTAAGGGGTTTAAAATTTGACAGATCCTATAAATACCGGGTATCCCTTAATGATAAGGTAATTGCTGAACATAGTTTTAAAACCCGTACAAAAAAGCCCCAAACAAGGTTTGTAGTATTAGCAGATGTTGGTGCGGGTACCAAAGAACAGGCTGAGATAGCTTACCAGGTTTCGCTCCAGGATCCGCAGTTTGTTCTTTTGCTGGGGGATATGGCCTATAATAATGGCCGGGAACTGGAATATCGTCATAGATTTTTCCCTTATTATCTAACCTCTACCGCCTCTCCTGAAAACGGGGCCCCTTTATTGAAGTCTATACCTTTTTATATGGTTTTAGGCAATCATGATGTGTATAGTTATAATCTGGATGAATATCCAGATGGTCTGGCATACTTTTATTACAGCGACCTTCCCCGAAATGCACCCATTCCAAAGAAGGTCATAGAACCCGAGGGGGATATAGAGAAAATTAAAGAATTTAAAAAACATACCTCCCCGCAATATCCTGGCATCTCTAATTATTCTTTTGAAAACGGGAATGTCCTTATTATAAATTTGGATTCTAATTATTATGTGAATCCGCTTGACCCGGATCTTATCGAATGGATAAGGAGGGAACTAAATGAAAGTAAAGCTCACTGGAAAATCGTTTCATATCATCATGCGGCCTTTAACTCCAGCCCTACGCATTATGACTACCAGATCATGAGGTTGATTTCTCCTGTTCTACAGGAAATGGGGGTGGATTTGGTATTCTCTGCTCACGAACATAATTATCAACGTACTCTTCCTCTTGCATTCAAACCTGCACTTAATGAAGATGAAACACAATATATTATTAGTGAAGAAGGGAGGGTGGACGGCACTTTTCAACGGGACACCATTTTTGACGGAAAAACAAATTTCCTTGCCAATGGAGTTATTTATGTAATTACAGGTGCAGGTGGAGGTGCCTTGTATGATCCAGAATTAACAGATAATCAGGATCTATGGCAAAAAGGGACTTTGGAAAATTGGGCGCCTTACACAGTAAAGCTTATCTCCAACACGCACTCTTTCACATTGATAGAAACCAAGGGGAAAGAATTATACCTACGGCAAATTGATGCTGAGGGGAAAACACTTGATGAAATAAGTATAAGTAAATAGAAAGGTGTAATGTTTACTTCCGGAAGCCCTCCTATACTTCAATAGAGTTCACCTTCTCGCTCTTTAGGGAAACCCATGCAGGTTTACTTGCTTAATAATAAAGTTCTTAAAATTTTCATCAGGGAATTACACACTAAACAGGAAATTGCCAATTAAACTATTAGTTTTATTATTCATTTTAAATAATTTAAGCATCCATATTTACTCACACTTATGAAGAAAATCATTTTCTTATTCATAATTCTTTTATTGTTCTCCTGTAAAAAGGATACTTATAAACCGGAAGGTCTCCATCTTATCACCCAGGAAGAAATGATAGAAATGGTTAGGGATAGCAGATTTCCTGTGGGGGATAATACCGTGATCAAAAATGAAAAGGGTGAAGTTATCTCCCGTGATTCTGTTATGACAGTTCCTAATTTGAGCGAGGATTGGACTCTGGACATGTACATCAATGATGATTTTGAATTGATCGAAATGATCATGAGGCCTGCCACAGCAGAAGATAAAAAGTTCAAGGAAAGATTACAGGCAGAGGTGAGGATGCACCAAAGCCTTTAAACACAATTTTTGGGTGATCTTATAATTTCCCTGAAATGCTAATGCGCGTTGCTCTTAAAGCAAATTGCAATCCATAACTTTTCTGGGAACCAGGTTTGAAATAAAAAATATTTCTTCCTGTTTTGAAATAACCCGGGAAAATGAAGACCTTAGTGGAACTTACAAAATAATCTATGTATTATGGAGCATCTTGAAATAAAAGCGGCTATTCAAATTCAAAGACCGGTTCAGGAAGTCTATGAAGCCATTGTTGATCCTGAGAAAATAAAAAATTATTTTATCTCTGAAAGTAACGGCCGCCTGGAAAAAGGCAAAGAGCTTACCTGGAAATTTCCGGAATTTGACGGGGAGGTACTTATAGAGGTCAAAAACATGGTTCCCAATGAGCTTGTTTCATTTGTATGGGAAGGTGCCAAAGCCAAAAAACTTCAAGTGGACATGGTTTTACATACAATGCCCGATGACAGTACAGTTGTGAAGATCACGGAGGGTAAAATGATAAATGATAAAACGGGGATCGAATGGTTTGGTGGGAATACCGAAGGCTGGGCTAATTTTCTTGCCTGCCTGAAGGCCTATTTGGAATACGGAATTAACCTGCGCAAGGGCGCCTTTGAATTTCGTAGAGGAGAAATTTAAATTTGTATAAAGTATGTTGTATAATGTAAATCGCCTGGCACTTTACGTATTAGAAAAATAAAAAACCCGCTTCCTTTAAGAAGCGGGTTTTTATATAGTTTACGTCTAACGTCTAACGAACGGATTACATCATTCCACCCATTCCGCCGCCCATTCCGCCTGGCATACCTGAGCCACCTTCTTCTTTGATATCTATCAAAGCACACTCGGTAGTAAGGATCATTCCGGCAACAGATGCAGCATTTTCAAGTGCAATTCTGGTTACTTTCTTAGGGTCAATAATACCTGCTGTCATCATATCTACAAAGGTATTTGACTTGGCATCATAACCGTAGTTATCTTTCCCTTCAAGAACTTTGTTGATCACTACAGAACCTTCACCACCTGCATTTTCAACGATGGTGCGTAATGGGGCTTCAATAGCCTTATTTACTATCTGGATCCCAGTTTCCTCATCGGCATTTTCACCTTTAAGGTTTTCAAGGGCAGCTTTAGCACGAACCAAAGCAACACCACCACCGGCAACAATACCTTCTTCAATAGCGGCACGGGTTGCATTTAATGCATCATCAACACGGTCTTTTTTCTCTTTCATTTCCACTTCACTTGCAGCACCTACATATAGTACGGCAACACCTCCTGCAAGTTTTGCAAGACGCTCTTGAAGTTTTTCCTTGTCATAGTCTGATGTTGTAGACTCAATTTGAGCTTTGATCTGGTTAACACGGTCCTTAATGGCAGTGTTATCACCTGAACCGTTCACTACAGTTGTGTTGTCCTTATCAATAGCAACTTTCTCTGCAGTACCAAGCATATCAAGAGTAGCATTCTCTAAAGAGAAACCTCTTTCTTCTGAAATTACGGTACCACCTGTAAGCGTTGCAATATCTTCAAGCATTGCTTTTCTTCGGTCACCAAAACCCGGTGCCTTTACAGCAGCGATCTTTAGGGAACCTCTTAGCTTATTTACTACAAGAGTTGCAAGGGCTTCCCCGTCAACATCTTCAGCAATGATCAATAATGGTTTACCAGACTGCGCTACCGGCTCAAGAACCGGAAGAAGGTCTTTCATAGAAGAGATCTTTTTGTCATATAATAAAATATAAGGATCTTCAAGATCGGCAGTCATTTTCTCGCTATTGGTCACAAAGTATGGAGAAAGGTATCCGCGGTCAAACTGCATTCCTTCTACCACATCAACGTGGGTCTCAGTTCCTTTAGCCTCTTCAACAGTGATAACACCATCTTTTCCAACTTTCTGAAAAGCTTCAGCGATCAACTCACCAATAACATCATCGTTATTTGCTGAAATTGAAGCAACCTGCTTGATCTTTTCTGAAGAGTTTCCTACTTCTTTGGTGTGTTCTGCAAGATTAGCAGTAATAGCCTGAACTGCTTTATCAATACCGCGCTTAAGATCCATTGGGTTTGCACCTGCAGCAACGTTCTTTAATCCTTCTTTTACGATAGCCTGAGCCAATACGGTAGCAGTAGTAGTACCGTCACCGGCAAGATCATTGGTTTTGGAAGCAACTTCCTTAACCATTTGAGCTCC
>CAXAZV010000198.1:0-5798 GCA_963973375.1 uncultured Antarcticibacterium sp. | reverse complement strand
GGAGTGGAAATTCATTCCACAGGTGGAGAAACCGCAGATGTTGGAGATCTTGTGCGCACCATAATTGTAGATTCTACGGTAACGGCGCGTATGTGGAGAAATGATGTAATCAATAACGCTAATATTAAACCGGGAAATGTGATTATTGGCCTTGCTTCCTTTGGGCAGGCTTCCTATGAAAAGGAATACAATGGCGGGATGGGAAGTAACGGCCTTACCTCTGCTCGTCATGATGTGTTTTCCAAGATCCTTGCAGAAAAATATCCTGAAAGTTTTGATAACAGCATTCCTGAAGAACTTATTTATTCCGGGACAAGATCGCTTTCAGATAAGATTGAAAATTCGCCCCTGGATGCCGGTAAACTCGTCCTTTCGCCTACCAGAACATATGCTCCCGTGATCAAAAAGATACTCTCACAGTATAGCAATAAGGAGATCCATGGAATGGTTCATTGCAGCGGAGGTGCCCAAACCAAAGTCTTGCATTTTATAGATCATATGCACATTATAAAAGACAATATGTTTACTGTACCGCCGCTCTTTAAACTTATACAGCAGGAAAGCAAGACAGACTGGAAGGAAATGTACCAGGTTTTCAATATGGGGCATCGTATGGAATTATATGTAGATGAATCCATTGCTGACCAGATCATTCAAATCTCCAGATCATTTGATGTGGAGGCGAAGATTATTGGAAGAGTTGAAGCTGCAGATACCAAAAAGCTTACTATTAAGAGCGAGCACGGGGAGTTTGTGTATAATTAAAAAGCTAAATATTGGCGCGTGCTAAAGAGTTCCTGACGCAAGGTATCTTAGATTTTCGAGCTCAGCCGGATCTTTTATTAGCTGTGTGCATCCATTGGTGAGGAAATATAGTTCATCTGCCACATCAATAATATGATGGTATAAATGATCTGTCATAATGATGGCTTTGGTCTTTGCCTCCCTTTTAAGAATTTTAGAAAACTTTTCAATATACACGGGTGCAAGATGGGTGAAAGGTTCATCCAGAAGGATAAGTTTTGCCTGGCTTTTTAAAATAAGGTAAGCTTCTATGAGCCGTCTCTCCCCACCTGAAATTTCTTTAACCGTAGAGTTTTTGAAGGGGCCAAAATTTTCAAATTCGCCCGTGAAATCATCCCAGGAAACCCCATATAGTTTAAATACCCGGCTTATTTTTAAATGGGTAGGAATGAAAGCATGTTGAGGGAGATATTTTACAAACCCATAGGTGTACAGAGGTTTCAGGTAGGGTTTGCCATCTATACGTATAAGACGGTGTTCGGGTTGAAGGCTTCCGAAGAAAATTTTCAGTAAACTGCTTTTGCCACAGCCGTTGGGACCAAGAATTCCGGTAATTTTTCCTGTTTCAGCTTTTAAATAAATTCCACCTAAAAGCAGTTTATTGGAAATACTAAGTTCGACGTTGTCAATTTCAATTACCATATCCAAAAATTAAATATGTGACTGCTAGTAGAAAAACATCCATAATAAAACTCAAAGCGAAAAGATGGCCGGTGCGAATGGATAAATTTTGATAAAAAATGAGTTTGCTTTTTTGTTTTGTATAGAGGTATACAAAGAGCAATAATAAGAAAAACAGAGCCTTCACGGCAAAACTAACAACAAAGGACAAATTCAGGAAAAGGAGTAAAAAATTAAATAAGATAGAGGATAGGAGAAATTTCCTGTAGAAATAAAATATTGGTGTGATCCTGGTGAGCATAGAAGACGGTCCTTCTCAAAGCTACATTATAATTCTTTAAAATGTTTTATTCTTCGTATAATTTTAATGCTGAAAAATTTCTTTGAGCTGGAAATTTTTATTTTCTTCAAATTAGCCAAGGTTTCTTGCCTCATAGCGGTAGCTTTTAAAATCACCTCAAATGAAATGTGGTCTTTATACGTTATTTCAAATCCCGTTAATTATTGTAAATTTGTCCTGAAAAATCATCTTAAAATTTATGATTGAGAAGCTGAATATAGTGAAGCAACGCTTTGATGAGGTTAATGATCTTATTATCCAACCGGAGGTAATTTCAGACCAAAAGCGGTATATTGAATTAAACAAGGAATATAAGGACCTTAAGGCACTTATGGATGTACGGGAAACGTACATTCAACTTACAGATAATATTACGGAAGCTCAGGAAATGCTTGCTGACGGGAGTGATCCTGAAATGACAGAGATGGCAAAAATGCAACTGGAAGAATCTAAAGATTCCCTTTCTTCCCTGGAGGATAAGATCAGGATGATGCTGGTACCTAAAGATCCTGAAGATGCCAAGAATGTGGTAATGGAGATTAGGGCAGGAACCGGTGGAGATGAAGCCAGTATTTTTGCAGGAGACCTGTATAAAATGTATACCAAATATAGCGAGAGCAAGGGCTGGAAAACCAATATTGTAGATTATAATGAAGGCACCAGCGGTGGTTTCAAGGAGATGATCTTTGAGATCTCCGGCGAAGATGTGTATGGCACCCTAAAATTTGAAGCAGGGGTTCACCGTGTGCAACGCGTCCCTCAAACCGAAACCCAGGGTAGGGTACACACATCTGCTGCTACGGTAATGGTGTTGCCGGAAGCAGAAGAGTTTGAAGTAGAGATCAACCCCAAGGATGTAAGAATAGATTATTTTTGTTCTTCAGGACCCGGTGGTCAAAGTGTTAACACAACCTATTCGGCTGTTCGTTTAACGCATATTCCTACGGGATTGGTTGCCCAGTGCCAGGACCAGAAATCACAACATAAGAATAAGGAAAAGGCCTTTAGGGTACTCCGTTCCAGGTTATATGAACAGGAATTGGCCAAACAAATGGAACTTGATTCCGCCAAGCGTAATTCCATGGTTTCAAGTGGTGACCGTAGCGCAAAGATTAGAACCTATAATTATTCCCAGGGTAGGGTAACAGATCACAGGATAAATCTTACCCTCTATGATCTTTCCAATATCATAAACGGGGATATTCAAAAAATAATCGACGAGCTTTCCCTGGTAGAAAATACCCGGAAACTCAGGGAAAACAGTGATGTTTTCTAGTTTAAGACTTAAAATTCCCGCAAGTTTTGCGGGAATTTTTTTTATATATTATCTTTCCTCCATTATTTAAAAACCCACATATGACTACCCAGGACCTTATTGCCCAAATACGAAAGAAAAAGTCTTTTTTATGTATAGGGCTGGATCCAGATCTTGAAAAGATCCCGACTTATTTACTTTCTGAAAATGATCCTATCTTCAGTTTTAATAAGGCCATTATTGATGCCACCCATCAATTTGCAGTGGCTTATAAACCAAACACTGCATTTTATGAGGCTGGCGGAATAAAAGGCTGGAAATCCCTTTCCAGAACAATAGATTATTTAAACAGCAATTATCCCGAAATTTTTACCATTGCCGATGCTAAACGCGGTGATATAGGCAATACCTCTTCCATGTATGCGAAGGCTTTTCTACAGGAAATGGGTTTTGATTCAATTACCGTGGCGCCTTATATGGGGAAAGATTCGGTGGAGCCGTTTCTTCAGTTTAGAGATAAACACGCAATCTTACTGGCACTTACTTCTAATGAGGGAGCCTTTGATTTTCAAACAACCCTGGAGACAGGTGGTGCCCAACTCTATAAAAAAGTGTTGGAAGTGTCGCGTACCTGGGAAAATGCTGAAAGACTTATGTATGTGGTAGGAGCTACAAAAGCGGAATTTCTTGCTGAAATAAGAAAGATCATACCTGAAAGTTTTTTACTTGTTCCCGGGGTAGGAGCCCAGGGCGGAAGCCTGGAAGATGTATGTAAATATGGAATGACCAAGGATATTGGTTTGTTGGTGAACTCCTCCAGAGGGATTATTTATGCTTCTGAAACTTCCAATTTTGCCGAGATCGCTGGCGCAAAAGCTGAGGTACTACAGCGGGAAATGGCAGTGCAAATAGCCAATCTTTAGAATTTGTATTATGATCATAAAAGATCAACTTCAAAGGGAGATTGAAATTTTAAAACCTTTGCTTAGAATAGTTTCTCTGGTTCCAAGCCAGACAGAACTTTTGGTTGATCTTGGGCTGGAAGAAAATCTGGTTGGGATCACGAAATTTTGTGTGCATCCGGCTCATTTGCGTAAAACCATAGCTGTGGTGGGAGGTACCAAAAAAGTCAAAATTGAAAAAATAAAGATTCTTAAGCCGGATATCATTCTATGTAATAAGGAGGAAAATACCCGGGAAATGGTGCAGGAGCTGGAAAAAGTAGCCCCGGTACATGTCTCTGATATTATAGAAATAAAAGATGCACTTGAACTTGTTGAAATATATGGCGACCTCTTCAATAAACAGCAGCAGGCTCAAGAGTTGGTGAAAGAAATAGAATTAAAGCTAAAGACATTTACAGCCCTGCCTAAGAGAAAATTACGTGTGGCTTATTTTATTTGGCGGGATCCCTGGATGGTCGCAGGAAAAACTACCTTTATTAATACCTTATTAGAGCTCAATAACTGGGAAAACGTTTTTGCAGAATTTACCGAGCGCTATCCTGTGATAGAGCTGGAGGAACTTACCAGTGCCAATGTAGATCTTGTTCTGTTATCTTCAGAACCATTTCCTTTCAGTGAAATTCATAAAAAGGAAATACAAAATTATTGCAAAAGCAGGATCGCATTTGCAAATGGCGAATATTTTAGCTGGTATGGTTCCAGATTGCTACCGGCAATAGATTATTTCGGGCTTTTTCAGAAACAATTATCCAGTTCCTTGTAGTGCATTCTTTTCAATTGTTTCAGTATTCTTTGCGCTCTTGCATTTAATTTATCGCTTTTTTCTTTATCCACAAGTGCTATTCTAAAAGCACGATACATTAACTCAGTATATTTGTGGCCTAAGCGATCCTCTTCACTTCTAAATAAGAATCCAAACATCACATTAAATTTTGATACAAAAATCCCCCCTCAAAATACTCTAAGGTATTAAGATGAGGTTAAAAAATGCCTGGAAAACCTTTGATTATCAGAAGTTACTGTTAAAAATTAATCTTGTAAGGAGAAAACCCGCTGTAATAGACCTGTGGTGCGGGCTGCCAGGTTATTTCTTATTTCCTTTTCCTCAATAGCGATCATAGTAAAAACACCCTTTAAAGCTTCATTGGTCACATAGTCCGCAAGGTCCGGGTTTACTTTTGAAGTGAGGGGCAGGGCGTTGTAGCGGTTTATAATATTTTTCCACACCTCTGTAGCTCCTACTTTATCAAGGGAATTCTGGATAACAGGATTAAATTTTCCGTAGAGGGGAGTGGTGGTTTTTTGAGTTAGATAGGTGGTTGCAGCCACATCATTTCCCAATAAAATATTTCGGGCATCGGTAAAAGTGATCTCTTTTACGGCAGTAACAAAAATTGGGGTAGCTTCTTTTACAGCATCTTCAGCAGCGCGGTTTAGGACTTTTAGTCCTTCATCAGCCAGGGAGCTAAGGCCTAGATCCCTAAGGGTTTTGTCAACTTTCTGAAGTTCTGGAGGCAGGCCAATACGCACCAATTCGTTCCTGAAGAAACCATCTTCTTTTGTGAGTTTTGTTACCTGCTTGTCAATTCCAAAATCAAGAGCCTGGCGTAAACCCAATCCAATTTCAGCATTGGAAACCCCATAGCCGCCATTGGGCATATGTCCTGCAATATCCTGTAGTTCGGCACATCCTGAAAATACGGGTACCAATAATAAGAGTAGTAATTTTTTCATAGGGAAATTTTTAAGGTTTAAAAAGGAGCATTCTGTTAAGGAGATATTCTCTCCGCCGGAAATACTTTCATTCCTGGTA
>CAXAZV010000197.1:0-5849 GCA_963973375.1 uncultured Antarcticibacterium sp. | reverse complement strand
GTGCCGCAAGGTGTGGAGGTTCGAGTCCTCTCGCCCGCACGAAAAGCTCTTCAGCAATGGAGGGCTTTTTTTTATGGAATAAATTGACTGAATAAATTAAAGGCGGGAGGACGAGAAGCCTGTCCTGAGCGAAGTCGAAGGGAGTCCTCTCGCCCGCACGAAAAGCTCTTCAGCAATGGAGGGCTTTTTTTTTATGGATAAAAAGGAATAAATAAAATATTAGCGAGAGGACGAGAAGCCTGTCCTGAGCGAAGTCTAAGGGAGTCCTCTCGCCCGCACGAAAAGCTCTTCAGCAATGGAGGGCTTTTTTTTATGAATTAGAAAGAGTGAACTAACCCTGAAAGGGCTGTATATATAAATATCCCGTGAAGCGAAATTAAAAGATAATCCTAATTCGGTAGGATTTGTAACTCTTTCTGTTCTTCAAAAATGGAGTATTATTTTCCCTATAATAAAGAAATAACCTGCTTGAACGGTATTAATTAAATTCAAAACTTAACGGAAAAATTATCTAAAAATACCCATTTCTGGGTATGGTAATTATTGATTCCCTCGTTTAATTTTATTTGTCCTACCTCGCTATGAGCAAAATATCCCGTTTTAATGTTCAAAAAGCAATTTCTAAATTCTCTAAATATGAAAACAATTAAAATTTTACTGGCTTTATTGCCCCTGTTTCTTATTTTTCCTTCCTGTTCATCTGACGATGATAATGATTCAGATAATAATTCTCAAGTGATTTCACAACTACTGGGCAAATGGAAGTTAGATGGCGTAACAGTTAACGGAGGAGATTTTGAGCCAATTCCCTCTGATGACCAATTTATTTATGAATTCAAAACAGGTGGGGTTATTACTATAACTGCTGATTTTTTTGATGATCTCGATGATGATGATGTTATTTCCGGCACTTATACCGTAAATAATAATATATTGAATGTAACAATGGATGGGGAAAGTTTGTCTCATACTATTCTCCAGATCACCACCACCTCCCTTCGATTATCAGCAAGAATGGATGCAGATGAAGATCCCGGTTTGGATGATGTTGTCTTCTTTTTCACTAAAATGTAAACTTTCACCGGGAGAGTTTTAAAAATGAATTTTCCCGGTTAATTTTTTTCCAATTTTTCTCATCTATACTTACTTGCATCTATTTTGTAACCAACTCCTACAAAGCCGGAAAAAACAGTGATATCCCAGTCGGTCCTCATTTTAGTTTCAGCCCTGGCTGAGAGGAAGAACCGGGGGAAATGGTATTCCAGAAGTGCATTTGCTCCCAGCGAGGGGGTTAATTTTTTTGGTTTCTCAATTACGCTTATCTGTATTCCTACCCCTGGGATCAAAGCCCGGTTATACCTGAACAAATGAGTAATATTTACCCCGGCTGTCTTATAGTTTAGTTGCGAAAAAGTTTCATAAAAAGCATCAACCCTGAACCATTGTGCTGAAAAGCCTGCCTTAAAAACACCGTTATAACCTTTTTCATTCACGGTCCCTCCAAAAAGTGCATTTCGGGCATCAATTTCTGTTTGGAGTGTGAAATACTGATTGGACTGAGAATGACATGCCAGTGGTATAAGCAGGAAAATAACCAGAATTTTCATGTTGCAACTATTAAATTCAGGTTCCACAACCCGGCCTGTTGATTTTAACGATAAAAGATCACTTATTGCTTAAAGCGTAAAATTTCCTAGGTAAATTAGTCAAATTCAGGATAATGCTCCATTAATTAAATGATAATTAAGTTGAAAAGAATTAAATCGACTATTTAAGGCAAAAATTAGATTCCGGATTATTCGAAATATATTTTATTACCTAAAATAAATTAAAAATAAATATTTGGATACCGGAATTTTTCACAATCTTAGGCTTGATTTAAGGCGCAATCTTTATCCCTGCAAAAAGAAGCCCGAATGAGAAAAACCACCGGCATTAAGCTGTTAAGATTACAAATAGATGAAATTCATAACCGTGACATTAAACTGGACGCGTGGATATTGTCTACCAATTCAGTTATAGCAAAGGTGTTTCCAATTTCTTCTGCCCTAAAAATATCCCAGCTGGCCGAAATCGAAGCTACTCCCGATTTTTTTAATGATCTCTCCACCCAAAAAAGAATTGAGATCAGGAAGCTAAAGGCCGTGAGCTATTTGCAAAATTATATTGAAGAGATCGAATTGCTGGGAATGGAATCAAATCCAAATGAGATTGAGGGTTTCCTGTCTAATTTCAGATTTTGGTAATTTCCTAAAATTTCGGGTTTTTAAAAGGTGGTATTTTTTTTACTGCCTTCATTTAAAGAGAAACTAAAACAAATTTTAGTTTTTTAGGAATTTCTTGGGTGGACATTTTAATATTTTTAATCTAATTTTAATCCGTTAAATTAAAAACATCTCAATGGAAATTTTTCTTCAGTTAGACACCTGGATTGCGCTACTTACTCTAACGTTTATGGAGATTGTGCTGGGAATTGATAACATCATCTTTATATCTATTGTCGCGGGAAAACTACCTGCAGAGCAACAGAAAAAAGCACGGATCCTTGGCCTGTCCCTAGCCCTTATAATGCGTATCCTCTTATTGTTAAGTATTACCTGGTTAATTGGGCTTACAGAACCTGTTCTGAATATTTATGATTTCGAATTGAGCTGGAGAGATATTATTCTTGCTGCGGGTGGAGTTTTTCTGTTAGTTAAATCTGTTCTGGAAATACACCAAAAAGTGGAAGGAGTTGAACATGAGCAAACCATTAAAAAAGTGAATTCATTTGGTTATGCCATTACCCAGATCGTGCTTCTGGATATAATTTTCTCCTTTGATTCAATCCTTACTGCAATTGGACTTACAGATGTGTTATTGCTTATGATAATTGCCGTTATCGTATCTATTTTAGTGATGATGATCTTTGCCAAAGCAGTAGGAGATTTTGTGAATAAATATCCCACCGTACAAATCCTTGCTTTATCGTTTTTAATCCTCATAGGTTTTATGCTGGTAATTGAAGGACTTCATTACCACGTGCCAAAGGGATATATTTATTTTGCGATCTTCTTTTCATTGATTATTGAAATGCTCAACATTAGATACAGAAAAAAAAGAGCTACTGTTCACGATTAATCTAAAATTTCATAATGAATAGGTTTGAAACTTCCATTGTTGCCGTCTTCTGCAGAGCAGGCAGTTAAAGCTACAATAAGATCCATTTCAGCCTTAAAAAGTATAAAATCTCCCGCCTTACTAAGTGGAGGGTCCACACTTAATTTTCCATCTGCACTAAATTGTACATTCATAAAAATATTAAAGGCCGTAGGAACCTCATCGGGCTCTATACCAAACTGTTTCAGGTTGGTGTAGAGATTTTCAAAACAACTGGGGTGATAATCAGGATTATTATACATAATTTGAAAAGTTTCCGGACTGCAGGGTGCCAATAAGAAATCATTGCGACCATTGGTGTCCTCCAGGATCTCCATCATTTTCCTGCTGCGGTTACTCCATAAAAAATCACCTTTAGTAATGAGAATACTTTCTTCAAAATCCAGGGTTTTCCCTGAGGAGATTTTCTCCCGCACATCATTTGCATTAAAAACTACCATGTCACTCACCTGCTCGCCCAGTGGATCAATTACCTTAAGCGACTGACCTTTTTTTAAAAAGAATGCTGTACCGGTTTGCTTTTCTATTTTCTGGATCATTTCAATATGGGTTCTTTATATTTTTTAAGGATAGATCTAATTATTTTCATCCTTAATATTCTTACTTAATTCCTTGGCCCCGGGATCATCCATCTTTTCCAAATGCCGGGTTACAGATCCTATATCCTCTTTATCATATCCCTGATGCAATTTTGCCACGGCCTCTACCTTGAATGGATCGCACCAGAATCCTGTGATCAATGGTAAATGTTCTTCTACCATATCGCGGGGATAATCGTGAAAAAATAAAGGTTTTTCTTGGTTTTTTTCAAATTCCCCTACAAGGTTGTCCAGGGATGACTCCAATTCTCCAGGGGACTGTATCCTTAATTTTGCATTCACATGCACGGCTGAATAATCCCAGGTGCTAATGTCTTTTTCTTTATACCAGGAAGAGGAGACATATCCATGAGCGCCCTGAAAGATCAAAAGTGCTTCTAAACCATCCTGGAGAAAAGAAAATTGCTCATTATGATTGGCTATATGGGAATACAAAGTAAAATCCTTAGGTGTTCCTGTTATAAGCACTGGAATATGGGTAGCAAGCAATCTATCTCCCTTCAGCACAAAAGTTGCAAAGGGATGAGCCTTTATAAAATCGAATATGTATTGAGGATCTTTCTTACTGTATTTTTTGGGCTGATACATGCTTACATTTTCCCCGAAAGAAACGGACATTTCCATTCTTCTCCAACTTTTCTTCCGCTATATTGCTTTGCTTCGCTGGTATTCCCAAAATCTTCCAGCATTGGATTTATACTTCCCTGCAAATCCTTATCGCGCTCGCGTATCTTGTCTCTCACAGTGTGGTAAGCACCCATCTCCCTTAACTTCTCAAACTGCCAGTGTAAATTGAAAGCTATAGCCGGTACAGGACTTTGCCTTGCTTTTCTTGAGCTGTTAGGATGAAGTCCTACCATATAAAAAGCTTTGCCTCCCAGGCTAAAACTAAAATTATCATTTTCAGGATCGCTACTTACCGCAGGATCCCATGGCTGGTCATCAACTTCATGAAGAAATTGCAATTGTTTCCATAAAAGGTCTTCAAATTGTTTTTCGGTAAAATCTTTCCTGCCAGGGAAAGTGGCCAGAAAGGTTAAGAAATCATTCGATTCAAAATCATAGGCTGCAATATAGTTTTTAAGATCTTTGAGGATCTTACGGGCGGTATGTTTTGAACCCAGGTCCTCATACACATGAAGATCCACCTTATCCATACTAAACACCGTTTGAGCCATTAGGCAGGGGTGATCCTCTTCAAGTATAAAATTATTAAAGCTGGCTTTGACTTTGGCTTCGGGAGTATTTTTTAATTGAAGCTTTTTTGTTTTGGTGTGTGTATCTTGTCTCATAAATCTCATTTCGCCGACTTATCAGTCGCTCATAAAAACAAATTTATCTGCTTCAACTACAACCTGCCGAACGATTAAGAATATATTAATCTTATTTTAATGAAGATTAACAAATGGACCTAAAGTTCAAATGAATAGAGTTAAGAATTATATTTATTGGGGTAAAACGTAGGAATCATTTCTCCTCTTTTTTTCTATAGCGTAGCATTAAATAAAGCATAAACCCATTTAGACCAAGAGAAATACCATTGGTAGCAATTATGGGCATGTCCTTTTGCGTGATTCCGTACATTACCCACAGGAATACCCCAATGATAAGGACAATGAACATTCCGGGAGAAACATCTTCAACTTTTTTTGTTTGCCAGGCCTTTTTGATTTGCGGGATCACTGCCGCCGTGGTACAAATTCCGGCTACCAGCCCTAATATATCTGTCCATTCCAATATTTAATAATTTTAATGTGCTACGTCTTTCAACAACCAATCCTCTATTTCCTCCCCTGTATTGGAGGAATGTAGAACCGAAATATCACCGGTAGTTTCAAATACCACTGCCCGTACCTGGGATAAATTAATAACATTTGCCTCCCGCAATTTGGCCCGGAGATCTCCTTTTGTAACCCGGGCTTTTTTAAGGTTTTGTTCTAAGATCTGCGGTCCATCCATAAGAAGTAATGGCGTGTTATCTATTAACCGTTGAAAAAAGGAGTATCTTCTCAAAAATGCAGCGCCTATTTGCAGCAAATAAACCCCTGCAAGACCCACTACCCCTTCCAGTAAACTTACCGAGGAATTTAG
>CAXAZV010000196.1:0-5929 GCA_963973375.1 uncultured Antarcticibacterium sp. | reverse complement strand
TACAGGAGCCTCTACTACCCGTTCCTATTCTGTGGAAGCCGAGGCGATCACCGAGCATTTTAATGGTACGTTTGCCCCAATAGTGGAGACTATGGGTGCGGTTCTTTTCTGGGATCCATTTTCGGCCATAGGGGTGTATGATCCTGTGGTTTATGCCGATGTTAAAAATGTACCCACTCCGGGATGGACAGCAAATGTTGAAGATAGGTTTGTTTTAAAACAATGGTTGGTAAGCGAAAATTCCCGCGTTCAAAAGGGGGATACTCTTGCGGTAATTTCTACCGCAAGTGGTGAAGATATTTACGCCCTTTCCAATGCCAACGGATCTGTGCGTTATCTTGCCAGTGAAGGTGGGGTGATCTATAATTCAGACAATAAACAACACGTTATAGAAGAAGGAGCTCATAATTTTGCTCAAATTGTTTATGATGAAAAAATCCCGTTAACGCATCCTAACGGCGATCCTCAAACTAAAAATATACCCTTTATAGTAGTGTGGTTGTTATTTGGAGCGCTGTTTTTCACCTTGAGAATGGGCTTTATTAACATTCGCGGATTTCGCCATGCCCTTCAACTTGCAAGAGGAAAATATGATGATCCTAATGCACCCGGGCAGGTAACTCACTTCCAGGCACTGGCAACAGCAGTTTCCGGAACCGTAGGTCTTGGAAATATTGCCGGGGTGGCAGTGGCTGTTTCCCTTGGAGGAGCCGGAGCTACATTCTGGATGATCATAGCAGGTCTTTTAGGAATGTCTTCAAAATTTGTAGAATGTACCCTGGGAGTTAAATATAGATTTATAAACAGCGAAGGCCGCGTATTTGGTGGACCTATGAACTATTTGCGTTACGGTCTTGAGAAAAGAAATAAAAAAGGTTTAGGGAAAGTCTTAGCAGGTTTATTTGCTGTACTTGCCATTGGAGCCTCATTTGGTGGTGGAAATATGTTTCAGGCAAACCAGTCTTTTGAAGCTATGCAGGGCCAGATGCCATTCTTAATTGGAAACGGATTTTGGTTTGGAGTTGTAACAGCTATTCTTGTTGGGGTTGTGATTATTGGTGGAATTAGCAGTATTGCTAAGGTAACCGGTAAAATTGTTCCTATTATGGCCGGTATATATATTGTAGGTTGTTTAACGGTAATCTTTATGAATATTGAGAATATTGTACCTGCATTCACTGCAATCTATGATGGTGCATTTAGCCCAAGTGCCCTCAAAGGAGGAATCATTGGGGTATTGATAGTTGGATTCCAGCGTGCAGCTTTCTCGAACGAAGCCGGGGTTGGATCTGCCGCTATTGCGCATAGTGCTGCAAAAACTCATAATCCGCCTTCTGAAGGTTTCGTGGCATTGCTCGAACCATTTATTGATACTGTAGTGGTGTGTACCTTAACTGCATTGGTTTTAATCTTCACCGGAAAACACGAAGTTGTAGGTGTAGCCGGGGCGACTTTAACTTCAGATGCTTTTGGAAGTGTGGTCTCCTGGTTCCCATATGTACTTGCGGTTGCGGTATTCCTTTTTGCTTTTTCAACTATGATCTCCTGGTCTTACTACGGAATGCGGGCCTGGACTTACCTGTTTGGAAAGAGTATTAAAAGTGAGATCATATATAAAAGTTTATTCCTAATTTTCGTAGTGGTTGGAGCTTCTGTAAGCCTTGGGGCTGTGCTGGATTTCTCAGATATGATGATCCTGGCGATGGCGTTCCCTAATATAATTGGACTATATATAATGTCTGGTGAAGTGAGAAGAGACCTTAAAGAATATCAACGAAAATTAAAGGCCGGAGAACTGTTCCAAAAGCAAAAGCAAGAAAAACGGGCCGCCTAATGAATTAAAAACATAATGAAAAATATAAGATCCCATTTGGTTTTCAATAAAAGTCAACGAAATGGGATCTTTTTATTGGTGCTCATTATAGTTGTCTTGCAATTGTTTTATTTCTTTGGAAACTCAGGCAATCCTGCAACCTCCTCTCAAAGTGATAATCCTGAATTAATACTTTTCCAACAAAGGATCGATTCCTTAAAACTAGCTAAACAGGCAGGAGACACACTTCGCATTTTTCCATTCAATCCCAATTTTGTGACAGATTACCGCGGGTATACCCTGGGAATGACGGTTGAAGAAATTGATAGGTTACACGCATATAGAGCAAAAGATAAATGGGTAAATTCTGCTGCCGACTTTCAAAAAGTCACCGGTATAAGTGATTCCCTTTTAAAAAGGATAGAGCCTTATTTCCGCTTCCCTGAATGGGTTACACAAACCCGGCCGCAGGTTACTAACATGGCATCAACTAAAATTGAAACCCAGGGCCAAAAGCAGGACCTCAATGCAGCTTCGGTGGAAGATCTTATAGAAGTAAAGGGAATAGGGGAAACTCTTGCCGGTAGAATTGTTAATTACCGCAATCGTATTGGAGGTTATGTAAATGACCTTCAGCTTAAAGATATCTACGGCCTAAACTTTGAAGCCAGAAATGAAGTACTTAAAAAATTTACGGTAAAGAATGCTCCGCGGGTTGAACTTCTTAATATAAATACAGCGAGTGTGCTGGAGCTAAGCAATGTTCCTTATATAGATTATGAGCTTGCAAGGGAAATTGTAAACTACCGACTGTTGAATGAAAATATCAGCAGTTTTGAAGAATTGGCAAAAATTAAGGAGTTTCCTTCAGAAAAAATTGACCGGATTGCGTTATATTTGACCTTAAAATAAGAATCCTGAATATTGGTTTGATTGTTTATGCTTATGGATTCAATTGCTAAGCCTTAACAACCTTTATTCTTTTTTCACCGGGCAACTCAGGAGGTTGCCATTTCCTATTTTTAAGAAATATCTAAAATTGATTAATAGAATTTGTTTGTATGAATAATATGTATTTTACAGAAGAGCATGAACTTTTTAGAAAGAGTTTTCAGGAATTCCTTCAGAAGGAAGTAGTTCCGCATATTGAAAAATGGGAAAAAACCGGTACCATAGAAAGGTTCATCTGGAAGAAATTTGGAGATATGGGTTACTTTGGGATTACATACCCCGAGCAATATGGTGGTATGGACCTGGATCTTTTTTATACTGTGATCTTCCTGGAAGAATTACAAAAAATTAATTCAGGTGGATTTGCTGCAGCAATGTGGGCTCACTCCTATCTTGCAATGACCCATTTACTTAAAGAAGGGGATGAGCGTATAAAACAAGATTATCTTGCTCCAAGTATTGCTGGAGATAAAATAGGGTGCCTTTGTATTACAGAACCTTTTGGGGGAAGTGATGTTGCAGGGATGAAAAGTACCGCCGTTAAAAAGGGGGACAAATATATTCTCAATGGTTCCAAGACGTTTATAACCAATGGAATTTACTCAGATTATTTGGTGGTTGCTGCAAAAACAGATGTTTCTAAAGGCGCCAAGGGAATGAGTATCTTTTTGGTAGATAGGGATACACCCGGAATTTCTGCCACAAAGCTTGATAAGCTTGGGTGGAGAGCATCAGATACTGCAGAGATCGCATTTGATAATGTTGAGATCCCGGCCGAAAATTTAATGGGTGAGGAGAATCTTGGTTTTTCTTATATAATGCAGCATTTTGCCCTGGAAAGATTAATTATGGGTGTGAATGCCCATGCACGTGCAGAGTTTGCTCTGGATTACACCATTAATTATATGGGAGAAAGAGAAGCTTTTGGTAAAACCATAGATAAGTTCCAGGCGCTAAGACATACTGTGGCCGATATGGCGAGTGAAATAGAAATGTGTAAGGAGTTCAATTATTCCATAGTAAAAAGATTGATTGATGGGGTGTATGTTGTGAAGGAAGCCAGTATGTCTAAATTACTTTCAACCAAAATTGCAGATGATGTAATCTACAAGTGCCTACAATTCCTTGGGGGTTATGGCTATATGGAAGATTATCCTTTAGCGAGGCTATTCCGCGATAGCAGGTTAGGGCCAATTGGTGGCGGGACCTCAGAGATATTAAGGGAGATTATTGCTAAGATGGTGATTGACAAAAAGGAATATAAGCCCGCGGCGGAGTAGCGCAGCTTTACTTTAAAGCGTTAAGTATTAGGAGTTGAGTTTAGAGTAGAAATTTGGTAGTTGTACTATCGTAGGTCACGACCCCTTTTCCACTTTCCACTTTCCGCTTTCCCTTTGAGGTATTAGAGAAAAAAATTAAATAAAAATATAAGGAAAGGTTGCAGGATAATTGAATTGAATTATCTTTGCACCTTTAATTTTAATGAAAGGAGGTGACACTATGTTAATTATACCAGTTAAAGACGGAGAAAATATAGACAGAGCGCTGAAGCGTTTTAAAAGAAAATTTGATAGAACCGGAACAATGCGCCAGCTAAGAAGCAGGCAGGCATTTACAAAACCGTCTGTTGAACGTAGGGCTCAAGTCCAAAAAGCACAATACATTCAGCATTTAAGAGACCAGGAAGAAATTTAATATTTCTTTACTTTTTCTTCTGCTAAGTCTTATTGGGCTTATAATGATAGAAACCGGCCCTGCTTCAAGGGTATTACAATAAACTACTGTTGGTACGACAAAGTTTTATAACTTTGTGTACCAACAGTTTTTTTTATGTCTTATAGTCACTTCCTGGAGTACCTGCTCCTGGAAAAAAAATATTCCCTACTTACTGTTAAGGCCTACGAGGCCGATCTTAAATCTTTCGCCTTATTTATAAATGAAGAATTCGGGCAGGAGGGTCTTCCAGGGGTGCATTATTCCCAGATACGAAGCTGGATTATTAAACTTGTAGAACATGGGTTAAATAACCGTAGTATTAATCGCAAAATATCTTCTCTAAAGGCCTTTTACCGCTTTTTACTTACCACAGGACAAATTGAGATTAATCCGCTGGCTGCACATAAGGCATTGAAAACAAAAAAAAGCATACAGGTTCCTTTCTCACGGGATGAAGTGGCAGCAGTTATTAAGGCTATAGAGCCTGAGGATTTTAAAACCGCAAGGGATCTTTCAATAATAATGATGTTCTATGCTACGGGGATAAGGAGGGCAGAGCTTATTGGAATCAAACTGGGAGATCTTGACCTTAAGAACCAAATGGTTAAGGTGCTGGGAAAGAGAAATAAAGAAAGGTACATCCCGTTGTTGCCTGAAATTTGCCGAAATCTTCGGGCATACCTGGTCTACAGGGAGGAGTTAGTTACGCAGGATATTCTGTTTTTATTTACTACTGAAAAAGGAATTAAAATGTATGAAAATCTTGTTTATAGGATTATAAATAATTACTTTAGTGAAGCATCGGGAAAGCTGAAAAAGAGTCCTCATATCCTGAGACATTCTTTTGCAACGCATCTCTTGAATGAAGGTGCAAATTTAAATGCGGTAAAAGAATTATTAGGTCATTCCAGTCTGGCGGCCACTCAGGTTTACACCCATAACAGTATTGCAGAATTATCTAAGGTGTACAACCGGGCACACCCGCGACAGGCTAACAAGTGATATTAAATATTGTTTAATTAAATTTTTTAGGAGATGAAAGTAAATGTGCAATCCGTCAATTTCAATGCAGATCAAAAATTAATCGATTTTATCCAGGTGAAACTGGATAAGCTGGAACACTACTATGACAAGATAATTTATGCTGATGTATACCTGAAAGTTCAAAATACAAGTGACAAGGTGAATAAAGTTACGGAGATCCTCCTAAGTATTCCCGGTGGGGATGTTATGGTTAAAAAGAGCTGTAGAAAATTTGAAGAATGTGTAGATGAGTGTATTAGCTCTTTACAACGCCAGTTAGTGAAAAAGAAAGAAAAAATTAAAGCACACGTTTAGTATAATTTTTCATGAAATTTGTTTTGTGAAATAAATAATTTGCATACATTTGCAGTCCGTTAGAAATAGCGGACTTTTTTATGCTAAAAAAGTAGTTAAAGGCCGATGTAG
>CAXAZV010000195.1:0-5960 GCA_963973375.1 uncultured Antarcticibacterium sp. | reverse complement strand
TTTTGCGGTGTTTAATGTGAATGCTCAAACGATACCAGAGGTCGCAAATGATATTATATCCATTAATTTTCTTACTCCCGGTATAGAATATGAAACCGGGATAACCGATAATTCAACCCTTGATTTCAGGTTCGGAATTGGTTTTGCACTAGTTGGTGGGGAACTAAGGGATGGTACAGATTTCGGGATATTTCCAAATTTCAGCGCACAATATCGTCGTTATTATAATTTAGCAAAACGTCTTGAAAAGGGGAAAAATATATCCCGGAACAGCGGTAATTATCTTGCCTTACATTCTTCAATTTATGGAGGACAGCCTATTATTGGCGACTTGGAATTTGAATCAGATTATTCCGTAGAAGTTGGCCCTGTTTGGGGGTTGCAACGGGTTTATGGAAAAGGCTTTAAGCTGGATTTAAATCTTGGGGCTGGGTTTGGGTTCAATGAAATTGGAGATACATATCTCACTCCTTTGTTAGGATTCCGCCTGGGTTGGGTGATTTTGGATTAAGTAATATAAAATGAGCTGAAAATGGGGGTTTTCGAGCCTTTGAGGCCGAAATCGTTATCGTAAATAATAAAACGAAAACCTGCATTTTCCTCGCAATTTCCTTCCTGTATTCGTATCTTGGTAACCTTTATATCAAAACATTAAATTATAAATTATGAGCATAATTATAAATATTCATGCCCGCCAGATCTTTGATTCCAGAGGAAATCCTACCGTTGAAGTAGATGTAACTACAGAGAATGGGGTAATGGGAAGGGCAGCAGTACCATCAGGTGCTTCCACAGGAGAACATGAGGCCGTAGAACTTCGCGATGGAGGAAAGGACTATATGGGGAAAGGAGTTTCAAAAGCGGTTGAAAATGTAAATACTACACTTGCTGAAGCTCTTTTGGGATATTTAGTATTCGAGCAAAACCTTATAGACCAGGCAATGATCGAGTTGGATGGTACCCCAAATAAGGCAAAACTTGGGGCTAATGCTATTTTGGGAGTATCTATGGCCGTTGCTAAAGCTGCAGCCAATGAATTGAATATGCCGTTATACAGGTATCTTGGAGGCGTAAGCGCCAATACCTTGCCTTTGCCAATGATGAATATTATTAATGGAGGCTCCCATAGTGATGCACCTATTGCTTTTCAGGAATTTATGATCATGCCGGTAAAAGCAAAGAATTTTACTGAAGCCTTAAAAATGGGTACTGAGATCTTCCATAATCTAAAAAAAGTTCTTCACGACAGGGGTTTAAGCACGGCTGTAGGTGATGAGGGTGGATTTGCGCCTACCTTAGATGGAACTGAGGATGCGCTTGACACAATCCTGCTTGCAATTAAAAAAGCGGGTTACAAAGGTGGAAAGGACGTAATGATCGCACTTGATTGTGCAGCTGCCGAATTTTATGTGAAGGGCAAGTATGATTATACCAAATTTGAAGGTAAAACAGGTAAAGTAAGAAGCAGCGAAGAACAGGCTGATTATCTTGCAGAACTGGCTTCAAAATATCCTATTATTTCCATAGAAGATGGTATGGACGAAAATGATTGGAAAGGTTGGAAATATTTAACTGAAAAAATTGGAGATAAGGTACAATTGGTAGGAGATGATCTCTTTGTTACTAATGTAGAGCGATTAGGCCGAGGTATTAAGGAAGGTATAGGGAATTCTATATTGATTAAGCTTAACCAGATAGGAACTATTACTGAAACTATCGCCGCGGTTAATATGGCTAAAAATGCCGGATATACCTCCGTAATGTCGCACCGTTCAGGAGAAACTGAAGACAGCATTATTGCAGATCTTGCAGTGGCTTTAAACACCGGACAGATAAAAACAGGGTCGGCGTCACGGAGTGACAGGATGGCGAAATATAACCAATTATTAAGAATAGAAGAAGAGCTTGGAAGTGCTGCATATTTTCCTCAGGAAAAGGCTTTTAAGATCTAAGAAATATATTATTTAAATCTTAGAGATCCCTGCCGGTTACCGGCGGGGATCTTTTATTTAAAATAAATCATAAATCGTTTAATATAACTACAGATACCTGAAATTACAGGCCTGTTTTAGGGTCTTTTTTCTTTATAATTTCGTATTTTAGCTATCAGGTAAAATAAATAGAAATTAAAGTATTATATATATGTCAAAAGTTGCTACGCTAGAATTAGATGGGAAAAAATACGAATTCCCGGTGACCATTGGAACTGAAAATGAAGTTGCCATAAATATTAAAAATCTTAGGGGTGAAACAGGGGCAATTACTCTGGATCCTGGTTATAAAAATACCGGAAGTTGTGAGAGCGCAATAACCTTTTTAGATGGTGAAAAAGGAATTTTAAGATACAGAGGTTATTCCATTGAGGAACTCGCTGAAAAAGCTGATTTTCTTGAAGTTGTTTACTTACTTATTTTTGGAGAATTGCCAAATAAAGAACAACTTACCACATTCAGGCAGGATATAGTTGCACAAAGCTTTGTGAATGAAGATATGAAAAAGGTGATAGATGGCTTCCCATCTACTGCTCATCCAATGGGTATGTTGTCTTCTTTAACCAGTGCCCTTATTGCTTTTAATCCAAAATCTGTGAACGTAAGTTCAGAGGAAGATATGTATAAGGCTATAGTTAAATTACTTGCCAAATTCCCTACTCTTGCTGCGTGGACTTTACGTAAAAAAGAAACCCTTCCACTTGAGAACAGGGATACCAATGAGGGTTATGTTGAAAGCCTTCTTAAAATGATGTTCCAAAAACCCGGGGAAGTATATAAATTCAATCCAACCGTGGTAAATGCACTTGATAAGCTTCTTATCCTACATGCAGATCACGAACAAAATTGTTCAACATCAACTGTAAGAATCGTTGGGTCTTCTCATGCCGGCCTTTTTGCATCTATCTCAGCCGGAGTTTCAGCATTATGGGGCCCACTTCACGGGGGTGCCAATCAGGCTGTAATTGAAATGCTGGAAGAGATCAAAGCAGATGGAGGAGATACTTCCAAGTTTATAGATAAAGCAAAAGATAAAGATGATCCTTTTAGATTGATGGGATTTGGGCATAGGGTTTATAAGAACTTCGATCCCCGTGCCAGGATCATTAAAAAAGCAGCCGATGAGGTTCTTGATGCTCTTGGTGTAAATGATCCTATTCTGGAAATTGCCAAATCACTTGAGAAAGCGGCACTTGAAGATCCATATTTTGTAGAACGTAAATTATATCCAAATGTAGATTTCTATTCAGGTATTATTTACCGTGCTATGGGTATTCCTACAGAGATGTTTACAGTAATGTTTGCAGTAGGGAGATTACCGGGATGGATTGCCCAATGGAGGGAAATGCGTTTAGGTGGAGAGCCTATTGGAAGACCAAGACAAGTTTATGTTGGAGAGCCTTTACGTAGTTTTAAAGAAGTAGATAATAGATAAAATATATCTTTCACGTTACAAAAAGCCCCATTTTCAAATGGGGCTTTTTATTTAACGTTAAATGGAACTCTCCTATTTATTTCTGCTTTATTGAAAAAACTAATTTGCCAGTTTAGTGTGAAGAAGACTTTTGTTACTGCTGGAGTATTTTTGACCTTTTCTTGTTGCGGTGACCATCAATTCGAAATTTTCGTAGTCATCCGGAATAATTACTTTTATAGATGAGCCTGAACCTAGAGTTTTTAGGGCCAATGGATTTCCGAAAAGGTCATTTTTTACAAGGCTCCAATCAAAAGAATAATCTTTGATATGTTTAGCGGCGGTGAGCCATTGCTCCCCCGCTCTTATCGCTGCACGATACTCTACAGAGGAATTTGGTATTAAAGGTACAGCTGGTTTTAGGATCCTGACCTCAGCAGGTCTTTCCCCTGGACTTTTATCTGTAAGAAGTGTGGTAATTTCACTCAATTCCTGCTTTTTGTTTCCGTTGAAATCTACCAAACCGTCAAAATTTAACCAGTTACTATAGCGCTCATTCTGCCAATTAGATAGGATGAAGTTATCATTCTTAAAAGAGGTTCCTTTTTGAAGGATGACCTGTGGTTTAATATCGCTTATAAAAACATCAAGTCCTTCTTTGGCCGAATATCTCATAACCTCTTTTAAATGTTCCATAGTATTCTCCTCCACAATTAGTCCGTATGAATCCACCGGAAGGCTTGAATGCATTTGTTGAATTAAATCCAGGGTTTCACTGTTAAGAGGTATTTCAACAATAATGGACTTTGTTGTATCATTTTTCTTAATTTCTGTAAAAAGGGAATTAAGCCAATTTAAATATGCGCTGCGTTGGGCAAATAAAAGAGGTTTTATATAGTGCTGCTCAAGATTAAATTTAAAGGAATAAGCTATTAGGTTTTTATCATCTTTAAATCTTTCGGTTTTATTAATGATCTCTCGGGCAAGCCTTTCTGTTTTTTTATCTTTACTAAGATAATCCAGATTTGGGTCTATATTAAACTCATAGATCAATTGTAAGCCTACATCTTCAGAAATAGTGCGAATATTATAATCAAAAATATCGCTACCTTTAAATTGAATAGTATTTAAGCCGGATTCCTTAATTGCCTCAAGATCTTTTTCAAGCTCCTCGCGTGTTAGGACATAATAATTGTTTTTCCAATCTCGGCCCTTTTTATAATGTACCCCTTTAATGTCATATCGTGAAATTGGCCGGGGAGCGGGAATTTCAAAATTCAGTTTTTTTAATGGAATTTCATTTACCGGAGGTGAAGGATTAAGTCCTGTCCTTATTTCGTTCATTAATGCAGTGGTCCAATCCAGGTATCTTTGATTGTACCAGTCATTTGCAGGAATGTTTTTATCATAAGCACTGTTGAACATTACAATGGCGGCTATTTCATTAAACTCGCTGTTAATAGAGTTCATTGCATCTAATAACCATTCCTCCTGCCGGTTTTCAATTTTCAAAGAGCCAAATTCTGCAAGCATAACTGGTTTGCGGGTAAACCAAAATAATTCATCGCTAAATGGTTTATATAGGTCCTTAAAGCTATGGTATTGGCCATCACTGTTTAAAGCGTCGTAATTTAAGAGGGTAATGCCAATCCAGTCTACATAATCATCCCCTGGATAATATCCCGCCATGTTATGTGCTTTCCAGGGATTCCAAACCATTACGATCTTATGGGCTCCTTCTGCTTCTATAAGCTTATGAACATGTTTCCAAGCGGCAATAAATTCTTCAGGTGTGTTTCCACCAATCGCAGACCATGGATATTGGGGGTTGTCAAATTCGTGGGCGTATCTCAGGAATATTGGTTGATCATAAGATTTCAGGATTTGGATAAAATTTTTAATGTATTCATCATAACTCCCGTTTGCAATATGTTTAAAGGACTTTTTGCCTTCCCGAAGTTCGGGATCAGATTCCGGAGTTGCCAGCTCTGCAGTCCAGGGTTCCCATGTGATCATAGGAATGGCATTTTTCTCAAAAATATCTGCCATAAGATCATAGGGAAAGCTTTCTATACTTTGCCTGTTCCAGGCCAGATACAATGAGACAATATTGAAATTAACATCCTGCTGATTCTCTACAAAATTGATTTCCTGAATGTCAGACAGTCCGGTTTCCTGATAAGGATGAAAGATACCCAGGTATTTACCGCTTATTGGTTTATGGTTAGTAGCACTCACGTTTTCCCACCGTCCAAGATCATTCATATTTTTATAGTACATTGAAAACATCAAAAGTGCCAGGAGCAAAAGAAAGGCTATTGCTCTTGTTGCAATAAAAGTTGAATTGGCTCCTTTATAAAATACACGTTTAAAGCTCCAAAAGGATTTTTTTGAAAAAGCAAAACGGTCCCTAAGGATTCTGTTTTGATTGGTAACCTTGTTTGCCAGATATATTCCAAACGCCATTATAAGAGCATTGAAAAACGCAAAACCTGCCATGACTATAGAGAAGGGAGTAAGATCCTTCTGCAAGCCGTAGATTATTGCTACAAGGG
>CAXAZV010000194.1:0-5975 GCA_963973375.1 uncultured Antarcticibacterium sp. | reverse complement strand
ACCGCATCTCTATAAACAGTGGAAACATGGTTTACAAAAACCTTGACCGCTCCAAATATGAGCCTTACAGGGTTCATATTATGCAACATGAGTGGTTTGTGGTGGCCGATGATGATACCCCTTATCCCATTAATAAAAGCAACTTCACGGTTAAGATCAAGGATAAGGTGATTGTATTTGATTGTGTGTTCAATACCATTCACGGTACTTCCGGGGAAAATGGGCTGTTACAGGCATATTTGAACCTCGTGGGCATCCCGCAAACTTCCTGCGATTTTTACCAGGCGGCACTCACCTTTAATAAAAGGGACTTAATAAGTGTTTTGAAACCCTACGGAATTAAAACAGCAATCAATTATTTCCTGAACAAAGGAGATGAAGTGAATGGCGAAGAAATTTTAGAAAAAGTAGGTTTACCCTGTTTTGTGAAGGCCAATAAAGCCGGCAGCAGTTTTGGGATCACCAAAGTAAAAAATGCCGAAGATCTTGAACAGGCTATTAAATTTGCCTTTAAGGAAGATGATGAAATAATAATTGAATCCTTCCTTGACGGAATAGAGGTTTCTGTTGGAGTTATAACCTACAAAGGAGAGGTGCTAGCATTGCCCGTTACCGAAATTGTTTCAGAAAACGAGTTCTTTGACTACGAAGCAAAATACCTTGGAAAATCTCAGGAAATTACTCCTGCCAGAATTTCAGAAGAGCAAACCCAGGAGGTGCAGGAGATAGCAAAACATATTTATTCTCGCCTTAAAATGAGAGGCCTTACCCGCTCTGAATTTATATTCCATAACAATCAAGCTCATTTTATTGAAATGAACACAACGCCGGGTTTAAGCGAAGCCAGTATATTACCACAACAAGCCGCAAAAGCCAACATAAGTTTGACAGATCTTTTTGGAAGCGCTATAGAAGCTGCACTTTAAACCGGTAAAGAATTTCTGAGGGAATATAATTTCAGGAAATATTAAAATGGCCTAATTGATTATATTTGTTAAAACCTCCACCCTATGAAAATAGCTGTTTTTCCAGGATCGTATGATCCCATAACCCTTGGGCATGTAGATATTATTGAACGTGCACTTCCGCTTTTTGACAAGATCATCCTGGCTATTGGTGTAAATGCCGATAAAAAATATATGTATCCCCTGGTAGACAGGGTAAAGTTTCTGGAAGAGACTTTTGAGGCAGAACCTAAAATTGAAGTAATGACCTATAAAGGGTTAACGGTAGATTTTTGTAAAGAGGAAAATGCAAAATTTATTTTACGCGGTTTAAGGAATGTAATAGACCTTGAATTTGAAAAGACCATTGGACAGACCAATTTTAAAATGGCCGGGATAGAAACAGTATTTCTCATAGCATCATCTGGCAAAGAGCATATCTCCTCAACTGTGGTGAGAGATGTTAGAAAAAACGGCGGGGATTTTGCATTTATGGTTCC
The DNA here is from genome assembly GCA_963973375.1 of uncultured Antarcticibacterium sp. GTDB lineage: Bacteria > Bacteroidota > Bacteroidia > Flavobacteriales > Flavobacteriaceae > Gillisia. The sequence goes on along the minus strand of CAXAZV010000194.1, from coordinate 4,531 downwards.
CGGAGCTGTGAGCCGTTACGATCTCTAAATTAAAACCGGTAGGTTCCACCTATTCCTACATAATAATTCCTGGGATTTCCCGGATAATAATAGCGGGGCGCAGCGGCACCAAATCCTACTGCATTTGTAAGTACACTGGAGGAATATTTTTCATCAAAAACATTGTTTACCCCACCATTTACAATGAGCTCAAGGTTTTTAAGGATCTCAAAACTATAGGTAGATCTTAAATTAACAACCTTATAATTGTTGGATAAAAGGGAATTGGCATCATTTAACGGAATTTCTCCCACTGCCAGAAGATTCGAGAAAAAAGAAAAACCACCATAATTAATATCCAGACCAAGATTCACTGTGCTTTCCGGTACTCCCGGGATCTTATTTCCCGCAAAGTCATTTTCCCTATCTTCAAATTCCTTGAATTCAAAGAAGTTAAAAGAGGCATTGAAATATGGTTTTATGCTGAAATTCATAAAAGGAACGTACTGGTAATTTATAAACATCTCTATCCCGTTATGAGAAGTTCTCCCCGCGTTTCGGCCAATATATCTATCCTCTGCCACACGTTGTGCTACCAGCAGGTCTTCAATTCTTACTGAATAAACTGCGATCTCTGTATAAAGCTTATTATCAAGCCAATTTCCTTTAAACCCCGCCTCATAATTAATTCCGATTTCCGGCAACAATGCTGTATTAATCTGGCCTTCGGGGGTTAATGTCTCGGCAACAGTAGGAGTGGAAAACCCATGGCTTACAGAGGCATAAAAATTCTTTCCCTGCTCAACTTCATAGGTTGCTCCTATTCTTGGGGAAAAAATGGTTTTAAATCTATAATCGCCAGTTTGGTCCACTTCATCCTCTACAAAAAGATCTGTAAGCCTATATTGGGTAGTATTTATATTAAGACCTGTTTCAATTTTAAGTTTAGCAGATAGCTCCATCTCAATCTGGGCAAAGATGTTGGAATAATTTCTATCCTGTTCATTGTTGCTTAACCTTGAACCTAACACACTTCCCTCATTTTCAAACTCGCGGTATAAATTTTCAAAGGTGCCGCTTTCATACCATTCTCTGTAATATTCTGCCCCAAAGCTAAGTCTGGTGATTTTCTCAAGAACGGAAGTTTCCAGATTGAATCTGGACCGTGCCCCGGCAGATACCCGTTCCTCTTTTAAAATGTCAAATGGACGGGGTTCATAAGCATCCCTGAAATTTAGATAAACAGTGGTCGTATTGCTAAGAGCAGGAGAAAATGAATGCTCGTAGGACACTCCCAACATTCCCCTGTCATAGGATTCATATCCCTTTGCCGCTGCCCAGTTGGAAGCGGCAGATTCCGGAGAATTAATAAAAGTCTCTTCATTAATAGAACTGGGAATAAAAGCTTTGAGCCTGGTAAAATTGGTAAGAAAGTTAAGTGAATTTCCACCGGCAGTTTGAAGCTTTACATTTGCCAGTAAAGATTTTCTTTCATATTCTCCATTCTCCCTAAAACCGTCGGTTTTTAGATCATTATAATTTATGAACACATTGGTGTTTTCAGAACCGTGAGATGCCGAAACAGATTTTTTGGTCATATTGTAACTGCCAAACAAAGTGTTTACAGATGCGGTTGTGCCCCTGCCTGCCTCTTCAGCAAAGAGATTGATCACTCCCCCCAGCCCCGAACCGTACAAGCTTGATGCAGGACCTTTAATCACTTCAACCCGTGAAATTGCTTCAGGATCAATATCATCAAGAGTCAATTCCCCTTCCGCAGTAGTTAATGGAAATCCGTTAAAGTAAGCTTGTATCCTGTTGGTGCTATATTGGGACCTGGCACCTATACCCCGTATATTTAATTTGGTTGTATTTAAAGCTCCCTGGTTTACATAAACCCCTGGAACATTATTAAAAGCCTGGGCAAAATTGGTGGGGTCTGTTTTATCAAGATCCCGCCGGGTTAACACACTTACCGCAGCCGGTAACCTGCGCAGTTCCCCTGGAATATGGGTGCCGCGAATTATTACTTCTGAAAGATTTTCAAATAAAGGAATGAGGTAAATATTTAAAGAACCTGCATCTTCAACCTGGATATTTAACGGTTCAAATCCCACAGCTGAAAAACGGAGATCTACCGGTAATGTTTTGTAATCAATTTGAAAAGCTCCGGTTAATGTAGAGAGCACCTGAGTTTGTGATTCCAGATTTTGCACCAGCACATTCTCCAGAGGAACACCTGAGGCAGTATTAAAAACAATACCTTCAATTTGTTGGGCATTCATTTTTCCAAAGAAGAATGTAATAAAGATTATTAGGAGAAATTTTGCAGGATCTTTCACTTAGCTAGTTTGTTTCAAATAAAATTACATCCTAAACAGGGATAGTAAAAATATGTTTTAGCAAAAATATAAATTACAGGGCTACAAATGCAGCATTCAATATTAGTTTTGGTGGCGTTAAGAGATTTAAGTAATTTTATATTCTTAATGGCAAGCTCCTTATGAAAAAAATCTATGTAGCACTCCTGGGGGTTATACTCCTCATTTCTTGCGATTTATCTAAATACAGGCTGGTTGAGAATTATAATTTTGAAACCGTTTTTGAGAGCTCCAAGGGGCAGGAAACAGCTACTTACCGACAGATTATTGATTATTATGAGCAATTGGCAGAAGCCTTTCCCTCTGTAAAACTTCAAAAATACGGGGAAACGGACAGTGGAGAACCATTACATTTAGCCATTTACAGCCCGGGTGAGGATTTTGATCTTAATAAATTACGGGAGAATCATACCATTGTATTTATAAATAACGGCATACACCCTGGTGAAAGCGATGGAATTGATGCAACAATGTTATTATTCAGAAACCTGGCCATGGATTCTTTGGCAACCCCAAAAAACACCATTTTAGTAACAATTCCGGTATATAATATTGGCGGGGCATTAAACAGGAACTCGACCTCGCGCACAAATCAAAATGGCCCCGTGGAATATGGATTTAGAGGCAATGCACGCAATTATGATCTCAATAGGGATTTTATAAAATCAGACACTAAAAACACCCGCAGTTTTGCTGAAATTTTCCATACCGTAAGTCCCGATATTTTTATTGATACCCATGTAAGCAACGGTGCCGATTATCAATACACCCTTTCCCATTTATTCACCCAACACAACAAACTGGGAGGAGAACTGGGAGAATATCTGGAAAACAGAATGATTCCCTCCTTTACAAAATCCCTTTGGGAACACGACTGGGAGATCACCCCTTACGTGAATGTGCATGATGAAGTGCCGGACAAAGGTTTTGATCAATTCCTGGATACTCCTAGATATTCAACCGGGTATACTACATTATGGAACACGCTTGGCTTAATGATCGAGACCCATATGCTAAAACCATATAGTGAGCGTGTTGAAGGAACATACAGAGCCTTATTATCAATAATTGCAGTTTCTGAAAGAGACTGGTCTACCATCAAAGATCTAAGGGCCCGTGCCCAAAGAAAATATCTTACAGAGCGTTATTACCCTGTTAACTTTAAAGTAGACAGCAGTGCAAGCTCAAAGGTCACATTTAAAGGATATGAAGGGGAAACAATTACCAGTGAGGTGACGGGAATGAAGAGGTTAAGTTATAACAGGGAAAAACCCTTTGAAAAAGAGATAGATTATTTCAATAATTATATTCCACAAGAGCGAATTGAAATTCCAAGAGCCTATGTAATACCTCAGGGTTGGTGGAATGTAATAAACATTCTAAAGGATAATAAAATTGAAATGACCCCTTTCAACAGAGATACAGTAATGCAGGTGGAGGCTTACAGAATTGAAGATTTTGAGACCCGCACCACTTCTTATGAAGGGCATTATCCACATTACAACACAAAAGTTTCCAAGACAATTGAAAATGTAAGGTTTAGAAAAGGTGATTTTTATATAAAAACCTTTCAGCCGGGAGTGAGATATTTACTCGAAACCCTTGAACCCATTACAATAGATTCCTTCTTTAACTGGAATTTCTTTGATGGGATACTTCAACAAAAAGAAGGTTTTTCTTCCTACGTTTTTGAAGATGAGGCGAAGAGAATGCTGGAGGAAAATGAGACACTGAAGGAAGAATTTCAGGCAGAAAAACGCAGCAATCCGGAATTTTCAAGAAACGCATATGAGCAGTTGAACTGGATCTACAAAAAGTCTGAAAATTACGAAAGCTCACACTTACGCTACCCTGTCTTTAGGATTAGCCGTTAAATATTCCGTTGGAAAAAGCAGCTTAATATTAGAGTATGATTTGGTAAGGGCTTTTTTAGCTTTTTCTAAATTTTTCCATTTCACTTTCTTAATACCCTCTGTGTGTTCGGGAATTAATTCCCCTTCATAGTTGGAGTGCATTTCATACCAATGGGTAACCTTTAACCTATATTTATTTTTGCGTTTAAAAACGTGATAAGTCTCTTGCAGGAAACCTGTGATCTTTAGACCCTTTACCCCCGTTTCTTCCATCACTTCCCTAATGGCAGATTCTTCCAAAGTTTCCCCTTTTTCAAC
>CAXAZV010000193.1:0-6022 GCA_963973375.1 uncultured Antarcticibacterium sp. | reverse complement strand
CCTGGAACGACTTTGAAAAAGTAGAAATGCGTATAGGAACCATTGTTGAGGTTTTGGAATTTCCTGAAGCGCGGCAGCCGGCTTATAAACTCATCATTGATTTTGGGCCGGAACTTGGCATAAAAAGATCATCGGCACAGATCACCAAAAGATATTCTGCAGCCGACTTAACAGGTAAGCAAATTGTGGCGGTGGTCAACTTTCCGAAGAAACAAATAGCGAGTTTTATGAGTGAATGCCTGGTGCTGGGAGCTGTAGGAGAGGATAATGATATCGTGTTGCTACATCCCGGACTAAAGGTGGAGAATGGGTTGAGAGTGGGGTAAATCAATTAACAGTTAACAGTTATCAGTTATCAGTTAACAGTTGTAGGTTGTAGGTTGAAAAAGTTGTTGAACCTCAGTATGAGAGAGAATAGTTTGAAGTGGAAAATGGAAAGTCAGGGTGAATAAATACTAATCACTAATCACCAGTCATTAATTTCCATATACTACTCACTACTCACTACTCACTAATCACTTCTTTTTCAATATTATCCTGTTATCTTTGAATTTTTGAATAAAATTCAATTTTAAAAACAACGATTTGAAAAATATTTTTATTGCTTTCTTATTTCTTATTACGGCAACATCCTTTGGCCAGAATACCTTTACCGCCCAAATCAAAGATGCCCAAACCAATGAAAATCTGTTTGGTGCAAATGTGATCGTATCAGGAACCTCCATAGGAGCCACAGCCAATGAGGACGGAGTTGTTACTATTACAAATATTCCGGCCGGAACCCAAACTTTGCAGTTTACTTTCCTGGGGTATGAGACTGCCGAAAGGACTTTTGACTTTCCTTTGGAAAATGATGCACTTATTGAAATTCTACTTCAACCGGCAGGAGAAGAAATGGAGGAGTTAATTATTGCTGCCACCCGCTCCCGAAGAACCATAGCCGATTTGCCCACCAGGGTAGAAGTGATCTCAGGCGAGGAACTTGAGGAGAAAGGAAATATGAAGCCGGGCGATATAAGAATGCTGCTTAATGAAACTACCGGAATTCAGACCCAGCAAACATCAGCTACTTCTTACAATTCCAGCATAAGAATACAGGGGCTGGATGGGAAATATACCCAGTTGTTAAAAGATGGATATCCCTTATATTCCGGGTTTTCCGGCGGATTATCCTTATTGCAAATAGTCCCTCTTGACCTGCAGCAGGTAGAGGTAATTAAAGGGGCTTCTTCAACTTTACATGGAGCCGGAGCAATTGCGGGACTGGTAAATCTGGTTTCAAAAACTCCCGGGGAGGAGCGGGAGCTTAATTTTTTACTTAATGCAACTTCGGCACTGGGACTTGACCTTAGCGGCTTTTATTCCAATACATATAAAAAATGGGGCACTACCGTTTTTGCTTCCTATAACCTGGGAAGCCCGTATGATCCTTCAGATATTGGCTTAACTGCAATTCCTGAATTTCGCAGATATACTGTGAATCCGCGACTTTTCTATTATTTTGATGAAAATACCACCTTAAATATTGGAGTGAATACCACGGTTGAAGAGCGTACCGGGGGGAATATTGATTTTATTAAGAATAATGGGAATGTCTCCAATCCCTATTTTGAAAAAAACAATACCAATAGACTTACCACCAGGGCTGGTTTTGATAAACAATTTCTCAATGGCAATTTTTTAAGCCTTAAAAACAGTTTTAGTTTTTTTGAACGCAGCATTGAGGTGCCGGACTATGTTTTTTCCGGTGATCAGTTTGCATCTTTTAGCGAGGCGTCCTACACCTTTGGATCTGCTGAAATGGAATGGATCGCGGGACTAAACCTTTGGATAGATAAATTTACCCAATCCGGAGAGAACACTGCCCGCCCGGTAGATTACAATCACCTTACCTATGGAGCATTTCTTCAGAACAACTGGAAAGCTTCAGAAAAGTTCAGCCTGGAAACAGGATTAAGGACAGATTATCAAAATGAATATGGTCTGTTTCTTTTGCCGCGTATTTCCGGATTATTTAGCTTCTCTCAAAATCTAACCGCAAGGTTGGGGGGTGGACTTGGTTATAAAACACCAACAATTTTTACTGAAGATGCGGAACGTATCCAGTTTAGAAATGTGTTGCCAATTAATGTTGCTGAAACAAATGCCGAAAGATCTATTGGTGGAAATTTTGATATTAATTATAGAAAAGAATTATCTGAAGATCTGGATTTCACCATTAATACGCTGTTCTTTTATTCGCGTGTAAATGATCCTCTTATTCTAATGAATACTTTCGTTAATACATTCGAATATTTGCAACCTGAAGGTTATATTGATACCAGAGGTATTGAAACCAACATCAAAATTGGCTACCGTGATTTTAAACTTTTCACAGGTTATACCCTGGCTGATGTTAACCAACATTATAACAGTGTGAAAACACCAATGCCTTTGGTAGCCAGGCACAGGCTTAATAATGTATTAATGTATGAAGTGGAAGATAACCTGAAAATTGGATTGGAGGCCTATTATTTTGGGCCCCAGGATCTCAATGATGGGTTGACGGGACAGCAATACTGGATCTTCGGCCTCATGACCGAAAAGATATGGGATAATTTCTCCGTATTCCTAAACTTTGAGAATTTCACCGATACCCGTCAATCCAAATTTGATTCTATATATACAGGCAGCATATCCAATCCGCAATTCAGGGATATCTATGCCCCGGTTGACGGCTTTGTAATAAATGGAGGTATAGAATTGAAACTCTAATTCAAGTGAAACTTCCCCTATAATTTTTAAGACTGTAAATACAAGTTACCTACAATCTTTCAAAAATATCAGGCAGCAGGGTGCCCGTATTACGTATTACCTGGTCCTTTGATACTTATGTTGCCGGCAACCGTCAATACAATTGGGAGCGGTGATGACCATGATCTCTTCCTGAATTTCAAAGCTTAAAGCATCGGTTTCATTTTCATTGCAAAAGATATAGATGAAACCGTCATCTGAATAATTTACGGCCATTTCTCCGTCCTCAGCACACCATGAGGGATTTCGGCTCACTTTTAAATGAGGTAGAAAGGAAACAATTTCCATTCTGTCTGTAGGAACAAAAGCGGTCTCAGTGTTATCTATTGTTTCGCTTACTTCAATAAGTTTCCATTCACTCACTATTTCAGGAATATCATCTCTATCGGCAAAACAAGAAGTTAATGATAGTGTAAGGGCAAGGACCCCTACTAATGTAAAGTTTTTCATATATGCGTTGGTTTTCTGTTTGGGAAGACCAAAGTATATAAAACAACAGGGCAGGAATCCTTATAAAATACTAATTAACACAACTTTAGAGGCTTATATAACTTCCTTTAACATATTTCGAAAACGGGTTATTTTATTAAGATTTGGAAGGGAAAATAAAAGATCCATTCCTAACGGTATTGGCTAGCTATTAAACCCTCATTACTTTGCGGACATAGTCCCACCGGATACCTTTTTGTATTTATATTCACAAGCTTCGATGCAAGCGGGGTTCCTTATGATCATTATATCATTCTCAATTGTAAACAACAATGTTCCCCCTCCATTACAATTGGTCAAAATAGTGCCATCCTTGGAATAGATCACGGTACGTTCCCGGCCTTCCCCACACCAGCCATTGCTCTTGATCACTTCTGAATTTGAAAGAAATTGGATGTACTCCGATTCACTTACCGGTGTAAATTCCGCGGGACCGCCAATACTCACCTTGGTCTCGATCAATTTCCAGGAGCTGCCCTCCTTCACTTTATCTGACTCCAAAGACTCACAGGAATTCAACATCAATGCAGCAATACAACAAAGAATAATTTTTTTCATATCATTTTTTATTAAATCCCTATAAACAATAAACAATTACCAATAAACAATAACCAAATATCAATTATTTAATCCACAGATTTAAGACAAAACACTACATACTACAGACAAAAGACTAATCACTATTCACTAAAAAAAACTACATATGATCTCCAAAGAAAATAGCGTTCATCAATAATTTATTGGTCCCGAACCAGAATCCGCGGAAGTTGGTGTTGTCAGTAAACAGTATCACATTCCCACGTCCCAGGTTTGATTTTTTAAAGGGAACAGTATTAGAGATGAGTTTCAGGTTTGGAGCACTAATATAACCACTCAAAAGCGGTGTATTAGTGTATTGTAAAGGATTATTATAACTGGTAGAATCGGCTTTAATAAAAATAGTGGTATCCCTGAAAAGCGCCAACTCATCATTTGTATAACCAAAATTTATTGGATGTGAGCGGTCCAGTTTGGCGTTGAAAATTGCGCCACCAATTCCCTGGGCTCCCCGAAAGTCTCTAGCCTCTTCAAAGCTTACATTTTTGGCCTTCACCTCATTTTCAAGGAAATCCAGCTTCATAAAATCATTGGAGTTAAACCATTTTGCTGCATTTTTATAACCAATAAGGGTACCACCGGCACGAACCCATTCTTTTAACTTATCGGTTTGAGATTTATCCAGGGCATTTCCCCTGGTATTTGGTAAAATTATATCTGTATAGGAACTTAAGTTGGCGCCTGAAAGATCTTTTACATCCAGCTTAGTCAAATGCATTTCATAGCGCTGGTCAAACAAATGCCAGATCTCTCCTGCATCATAAGGGGTAACCCCATCTCCAACTATCATCGCTACTTTTTGTGCATTTAAAGGGCGTAATTGATTGCTCCCCAAATTAACTCCTTTTGTAAGACCTGTAGTAACAGGAACGATCTCAACATTAGAAATCCTGGAAACCTCCATTAAAAATTCGTGCAACTCATTGCTGTTCATTTCCTGGTTTTGAACCGGGATCATTATGGTTCCATAATCAAAGGTCCTTCCACCAGATTCCAGCGGTTGCATTGTTAACCTTGCCCTTAATTCTTTATTCAGGATCTTATTTAGGGCTTTGGGCGCATAATAGTCATGCCATTCCATTAAATAAGCATATTCGCTCTTTCCCGGGGCGGGGACAACCGGTTTTTGAAGTTCTTCAATTTTTTCCCCGGCATATCGCATATTTAAATTCTCACTTACATCTAGGTTAAAAGCCAAAGGGAAAGACCAGGCAGAAATATCATAGAACAAACTATCTGTAAAAGTGGTGCGCTTTTCAAACATAGCCTCTACCAGGCGATGTTGCTTCTGGTTTTTTGGTATAACATAGGCGGTTCCTTTTTTAAAAGCCTTCCCATCTGTAGTAAAATCTTCAGTTATTTTATGCACTTCTACCTGGTGGCGTTTTAAAATTTCAGCAAGGTGCCAGGCAGTGTTTGGGTCTTTCGAATTTCCGAAGACATAACCACCTTTAACAGCGGTACTTCTGGCAGTATTGTAAAAATCCCTTTGAAAATCAAGGATTTTTGCTCTCATATTTACAGCTGCTTCCAGGGTTGAAAGGGCTGCCGTAAACTGGTTGCGAATGGTAAAAGGAAAGGTAAGCAGGCCGTTATCTGTTTCCTGTACGTGGCCTCTGGAACTTCCCTGCTCAAAAAGGATCCCTATGCTTCCGTTAATATCTGGGAATGTTGATCCTTTTCCGTAATAGAAATCGTCAAAATCTTCTTCGGTATAATAAAAGGAACCTATTTTATCCAGAGCGGCAGCGTGGTATGTACCAATTTCCCGGGTAAGGTCTTGATTCATTTGTGGGGTGAGGGGATGAGTCCTTGATGGTATCCCGGGTTGAAAGAAAAAGGAAGCGTTTGATCCCATTTCGTGATGATCTGTAAGGATGTTGGGCTGCCATTTGTGAAAAGTTTCAATTCTTGCACGGCTCTCCGGCAGCTGCACCGGAAGCCAGTCGCGGTTCATGTCAAACCAGTAATGATTGGTCCTGCCCCCCGGCCACACCTCGCTGAATTCCCTGTCCTGAGGATCTGGATTTAAATTAATGCTCCTGTTGGTATTAGCCCAATAGGAGAAACGTTGTAAGCCATCGGGATTAAGGGAGGGATCAAATAGGATCACCGTATTTTTTAAGATTTCCTCAACCTTTGG